>NZ_JABZXW010000070.1 GCF_015265375.1 Rothia sp. (in: high G+C Gram-positive bacteria) | reverse complement strand
GCTTAGGACGCGGAGGAAGAGGCGCTCGCGGAGGTGGAGGAAGTGGCACCAACCCACTTGGCCTTCATCTTGTCGAGCTCGCCGTTTTCCTTGAGCTTGGCGATGGTGGCGTTTGCCTTGGTCAGCAGTGCCTTGTTGTTGGAGGAAACTGCTGCGGCAATCTGCTCGGTGTTCTCGGAATCCTGGTAGGCAATCTTGAAGGAGTCCGGGTCATTGGTCAGCGCCTCGGACACCACGGAGAGGTTCGCTGCGACTGCCTTGACTTGACCGGTCTTCAGGGCGGAGAACATGAGGGAGGTGTCTTCGTACTGGATGACCTCTGCGCCGTTTTCCTTGGCGTAGGTTTCACCGCTGGTTGCCTGCTGTGCACCAACGCTGACACCCTTCAGGTCTGCGGCGGAGGTGATGGAGGAGCCCTTGGGAACCAGGATTGCCAGGTTGTCGTCGAAGTAGACGGTGGTGAATTCCATCTTGCTCTTACGTTCGTCGGTCACGCCGATACCCGCCAGGGCGATATCGCACTGACCGGTGGCCAGGCCGGTACCGGAGTCCAGGCCCTCAAAGCTGATGGAGGTCAGCTGAGCCTTCACGCCCAGGTCGGAGGCGATAGCGTTGGCGATGTCTGCATCCAGGCCGACAATGGTGCCGTTTTCTTCGTATTCGAAGGGCTTGTAGGGGGTGTTGGTGCAGACGCTGAGGGTGCCGGACTTGACGAGGCTGACCTCGCCGTTAGGGTCGGTGTTCTCGTTGGCGGTGGAGACGCAGCCGGTCAGTGCCAGGGGCAGCACCGCCAGCAGTGCGAGGGGCTTGAGGGATGCCTTCTTGAGGATTGCGGTGTTCATTGGGATGCTCCTGTGTGGGGTGTGCGTTCACTCGTGGAGTGGCGCGTTCTATGAAATCTATGGTCTATTGTGCGCCCCAATGTTAAAAAATGCAAGCATATACATAAATATTCATAAATTTTTGCTGAATATACATAAATCCCACCGGGAAAACTGAATAAAACCCCGAATTAGAGACTCAAAAACAACTCCAGAACGCACCTTAACGTACCGTGCGACACTACTACGGTTTACCCAACTATCTAATCTCCTAACCTCCATGCCACAATTGAGAGCGTGAACGCAGAGAAGAACACCCGCGCAACCCGCGCAACCCTAGACAAGAAAACCGGCGATATTGCCGCCATGTTTGATACCGTCGCTGAACGCTACGACCTCATGAACGGCATCCTCTCCCTCGGGCAGCACATCTACTGGCGTAAGCAGGCAGTCGCCGCCGTAGACGCGCACCCCGGCCAGAAAGTACTGGACGTAGCCGCAGGTACCGGCGTCTCCTCCGAACCCTTCGCCGACGCCGGCGTAGACGTTATCGCTGCAGACCTCTCCGAAGGTATGCTCGACGTGGGCCGCCGCCGCCGCCCCGACATGACCTTCGTGCAGGCAGACGTCACCGCCCTACCCTTTGACGACGAAACCTTCGACGCAGTGACCATGTCCTACGGTCTGCGCAACGTCGCCAACTACCCCAAGGCACTGAGTGAAATCTACCGCGTGCTCAAGCCCGGCGGACGCATCGTCGTCCTGGAGTTCTCCACCCCGACCTTCGCCCCCTTCGGCGCGGTCTACAAGAACTACATCATGAAGGCGATTCCGCCGATTGCCCGCGCAATCTCCTCCAACCCCGAATCCTACGAATACCTCGCCGAGTCCATCATCGCCTGGCCCAACCAGCAGGAACTGGCGCAGAAGTTCAAGGAGGCGGGCTTCACCTCCGTGCAGTACCGAAACCTCACCGGCGGCATCGTCGCCATTCACCGCGGTTTCAAGCCTGAAGCACACAACGCATAGACACCGCGTTCACACACCACCGAAGACACCAACACCAAGAAGATAGAAGACACCGTGAGCAACGCAGAGCAGCCCATTGCCGCAACCGACCTGCTGGGAGACCTCGACCTGAAGCTTCCTGCAGGCTTCGAACTCATCGCCGCAGACCCCAAGCTGGGTCCGCAGATTCTTTCCTCCCTCGCGCGTATTGAGGAGCGCCTGGCAGAAGCCATCGCACAGACCGATCACCTGGCGGATGTTGCATCCCGCCACCTGCTCTCCGCGGGCGGCAAGCGTGTGCGTCCCCTGCTGGCGCTGCTCTCGGCAGCTGTCGACGGCGAAATCAACGACGAGGTTATCGAGGCCGCCGTGGTCGTTGAGCTGACTCACCTGGCAACCCTCTACCACGACGATGTTATGGACGACGCCCCCAAGCGCCGTGGTGTGGACAGCGCCCAGATGATTTGGGGCAACTCCGTCGCCATTCTCACCGGTGACCTGATCTTCTCCCGCGCATCCCTGCTGGTCTCCGAGCTGGGTACCCGCCCCATGAAGATTCAGTCCCAGACCTTTGAGCGTCTGGTGCTCGGTCAGCTCTTTGAGACCACCGGCCCCCGCGAGGGCCAGGACCTGCTCGACCACTACATCGCGGTCATTGAGGGTAAGACCGGTTCCCTGATTGCCGCTGCCGGTGAGTACGGCTCCCTGCTTTCGGGCGCTTCCGAAGACGTCATCTCCATGGTCAAGGCGTACGGCGAGCTGGTCGGCGTGGCATTCCAGCTGGCTGACGACGTGATTGACATTGTGAGCGACGGCAAGACCAGCGGTAAGACCCGCGGCACCGACCTGCGCGAGGGCGTGCCGACCCTGCCGACCATCCTGCTGGACCGCGCGGTAGCCGCCGGCGACGAATCTGCTATTGCTGTTCGCGCCCTGCTGGATGCAGACCTCAGCTCCGACGAGGCTCTGGAGACCGCTGTGGAGGCGCTCGCCGCCCACCCGGTCACCCAGGAAGCATGGCAGATTGCTTACGACTGGGCGGACCGCGCGATTGCCGCGATTGCTCCGTTGCCCGAGTCCACCGCGAAGGCTGCGCTGGAGTCCTTCGCTCACGCTGTGGTTCACCGCGAGGGCTAAAATGCCTCACCACGTAACGTGTGCGCTGGCGTAAGCGCTGATGCGTCTCATACTTCAAAACCCCCGCTGAATCCAGTCAGATTCAGCGGGGGTTTTCTGCATTATGGCTAGTCAGTACCGGTTTTCAGGGCAGGTATGAGCGGGTGCCCTGTCCCGCATAGTTCCGTATGCTGGGGTCTCCTTGACCGCTATATGCCTTTAAGGTAATCCTTATAGGCATGCCTGAGGCGCACATCCACCCTTCAGACGTTTGACGGCTTCCACGCCCACCCCGTGTTGGAGAGCCGTTTACTATTTCTGGACGCGAGCAGAGCCCACCACTCCGACGGGTTATTCTCGCACCAACCATCCGCGTCCCCACACATTCGAGGTTTACAACTATGGGAGCATCTACCCCTAAGGCGCCCACGAAGCGCGAAGGCTTCTCTAGCCGTCGCGTCTTTATCTTTGCCGCCATCGGTTCTGCTGTTGGTCTGGGCAATATTTGGCGTTTCCCCTACATCGCATTTGATAACGGCGGCGGCGCCTTCATGATTCCCTATATTGTCGCCCTGCTGACCGCCGGTCTGACCTTCCTGTTCTTTGACTACGCAATCGGTCACCGTGCGCGTGCGTCGTCCCCGCTGGCTTTCCGCCGTCTGAACCGTAAGACCGAGTTCATTGGCTGGTGGCACATGGGTATCAACTTTGTCATCGCTATCTACTACGCCGCTATTGTGGCGTGGGCTCTGCGTTACATGGTTTTCTCCTTCACCAATGAGTGGGGCGATAACCCGAAGGCGTTCTTCCAGGGCGAGTTCTTGAAGGTCGCAAAGGATCCCGGCGTCTCCCTGGACTTCAACATGAACATCCTGATTCCCATGGTTCTGGTGTGGGGCGTTCTGCTCGCTGTGATGGCTCTGGGTGTTCAGAAGGGCGTGGGCGCAGCCAACATTATCTTCATCCCGCTGCTGCTGGTCATGTTCGTTGGTTTGGTGATTTACTCGCTGACCCTGCCCGGCGCTGTGGACGGTCTGAACGCTCTGTTCACCCCCAGCTGGGACTCCCTGGCTAACCCGGACGTGTGGGTTGCTGCGTACGGCCAGATTTTCTTCTCGCTGTCCATTGGCTTCGGCATTATGGTCACCTACTCTTCCTACCTGAAGCCTAAGACTGACTTGACCGGTTCCGGTGCTGTGGTTGGTTTCGCGAACTCCGGTTTCGAGCTTCTTGCTGGTATTGGTGTGTTCGCTGCTCTGGGCTTCATGGCTCAGGCTGCTGGCACCCAGGTGAGCGAGGTTGCGACCAGCGGTATTGGTCTGGCGTTCATCGCGTTCCCGACCATTATTTCTCAGGCGCCCGGCGGCGTGCTGATTGGTATCCTCTTCTTCGGTTCCCTGCTTTTTGCTGGTTTCACCTCCCTCATTTCGATTCTTGAGGTGATTATCGCCGGTATTCAGGACAAGTTCGCGACTTCCCGTCTGGCGTCCACCATACTGGTGATTGTTCCGATGGCTCTGATTTCGCTGCTGCTGATGCCGACCACTACCGGCCTGTACGTGCTGGATATTCTCGATAACTTCGTGAACCTCTTCGGTATTCTGGCTGCCGGCCTGTGCGCCATTATCGTGGTTGCATACGTGGTGCGTGCTCTGCCCGCTCTGGCTGAGCACCTGAACCGCTACTCTTCCATCAAGGTCGGCAAGATCTGGATGGGTCTGCTGGCTGTCGTGACTCCGCTGGTTCTGGGTTACTCTCTGATTCAGAGCGTTATCAAGCTGATTGCGACCCCGTATGAGGGTTACCCTGCGGATCTGCTGGCGATTTTCGGTTGGGGTATGAGCGCACTGCTTCTGGTTGGTGCGATCGTTGTTTCTCTTCTGCCCTGGTCGAAGAAGTCTCGTGCGGCTGAAGAGCCGCCGGCACCTCCGGTGATTTCCGGTCAGGTGGAGCACGGCCACGTTGATTCGACTATTACCCGTTAGGAGCCCTCATGTCTATCTCCGCAATTGTGATGCTCATTGTGGCAATCCTGATCATTTGGGGTGGCCTGGGTTTGGCTCTGCTGAACCTGCACCGTCATCCGGATCTGGATGCTCTCGATGCTGCTGCTGAAGCTCAGGGGTCTGAGCTTTAGCGTGTGAACGCGACATAAAGTGATGCCCCGCAGGCTAACGTCTGCGGGGCATCACTTTGTTGTATGCGGGAGTGTATTTTGTGCGGGACAGTGTTTTAGCCGGGTTGGGGAGAGCTACTTGCTCTGTACGTCTTCAGCTTTTACGAGCGGGATCATGCCGGTTTCCGGGTCGGACAGCGCGGAGGCGCGGTAGGAGCGGGAGGCACGCACCGCATCCACGGTGAAAATGATGAGCGCAATCCAGATGAGGCTCAGACCCAGCACCTTATCGGCGCTCATCTGCTCGTGCAGAACGGTCAGCGCCAGAACAAATTGGATGGTCGGGCCCAGGTACTGCACCATGCCAATGACTGACAGCGGTAGCGCCTTGGTTGCCGCCGCAAAGAGCATGAGGGGCACAACGGTGACCACGCCGGTGGAGGCGAGAAGCCAGAAGTGCCCGGCGCCCTCGCTGAGGAGGGTCATCTGACCCTGCGCGTTGAGGACGAAGAACGCAATAACGCCGAAGGGAGCCAGGATTAGCGTCTCGAGGGACAGCGAGACGATGGGGCTCACCTCATGGGCGATACGGGCCTTGAGCAGGCCGTAGATGCCGAAAGTAAAGGCCACGCCCAGGCCGGTCCAGGGCACCTGGCCGTAGATGAGGCTCATCATCAGCACCGCAATACAGGAAATCGCCACTGAGACCCACTGGGCGGCGCGCAGTCGTTCCTGCAGGAAAATCACGCCCAGAACCACGGAGACCAGCGGGTTAATGAAATAGCCTAGGGACACATCAATCGTGTGGCCGGTCGTTGTCGCCACCACGTAGATGAGCCAGTTCGCGCAGATAAGGAACGATGCAGCCGTCAGTACCAGCATGACGCGGCGGTTCCGCAGAGCGCGGCGGAAGTCCGCGGTTGCCCGTACCAGCGGCAGCAGTATGGCGCAGAAAATGAGGGAGAAGACCACTCGCGCCACGACAATCTCAATCGGGCCCGCCGGTGCCATCACCACAAAATACAGGGGGAGCAGACCCCAAATAATGTAGGTGCCGATGATGGTGATAAACCCGTTGCGGGTGGTGTGCTTCTGCGTCTCTGACATGGTTTCTTCTGACCTGATTCTTCTGATCTGATTCTTCGGTTACGTTCTTCTTTAGCTATTCATCGGGATGCGCCGGTGGGGTGCCCATCGGGGTATCAACGCGCGCACACTACTGTACCCGATACGGGGGTAGCCTACGCTAAAGACGCCACAGGCGCGGTACCACGAGGATACCGCGCCTGAAACGTCGCTGCGTGTTCGGTTTAGAGGCCGAAGAAGCGGGAGAAGAAGCCCTTCTTCTTGGGCTGCTCTGCCTCGCGGCGTGCAGTTTCTTCCTGCTCGCGGCGGGCTGCCTCTTCGTGCTCTGCCTGCAGGTCGGGAGCTGCACCAGCGTTGCGGATGGGCTCCACGTGCTGCTCTTCGTACTCTGCGTGCTCTTCGTAGTGCTCAGCCTCGGCGGGCTGTGCAGCTGCGGGCTGCTCGGCAACGGGCTCAGCGGCAACCGGCTCCTCAGCGTACTCGGCGGAAGCCTCAACGGTCTCGTACTCGGGCTGCTCGGCACCGATGGACTCGTCGGTGTAGACGCGAGCCTGCTCGGTCTCTTCTGCCTCGTACTCGCCGGGCAGGGTCTCCACGGTGACCAGGCCGGGCTCTGCGTGCTCTGCCGGTTCCTGATCGAAGGGAGCCTCGTCGGCGGGGTAGAGGTTCTCGGTGCTCTCGACGCCGGGTACCTCGGTCTCTGCGACCGGTGCGTGCTCTGCGATCTCGACAGCGCGCTCAGCCTCAGCCTCGGCACGTGCGGCGGCGCGTTCTGCTGCCTCCTGCTCACGCTGTGCGTTCTGTGCGGCTGCCTCAGCGGCTGCCACACGCTCAATCTCGGTGCGCAGGGCGGCGAGGGATTCGCGGCGCTGAGCGGCAGCGGCTGCGCACTGTTCCAGAACCTCGGGGCCAACCTGAGGCTCAGCCTGCTCGATGCCGCTGATGCGGCCGTCGTCGAACCACAGGCGCAGGGCGCCGTCGGTTGCGGTCAGCACGGCGGTTGCCTCGGTGTCCCAGGCAATGTGGAAGCCGCGCTGCTGAGCGTAGGAGTCCACCGCCAGAACCTGATTGTGAATCTCTTCGCTCTGCAGGGTCTTCGCAATGACACGGCCGATACCCTTGTAGGTCGGAGCCTCGAGGGTCAGCTCAGCGCCCTCCAGCAGGGTCCATGCGCGCACGCCAGCGCCCGCGGGCAGCGGGTAGTGCGCGTACAGGCCGCTGATGGTCTTGGTTGCCAGGGTCAGGCGGCGTGCCAGGGACTCGGAGAGGGGCAGTTCGTCGGTGGTCAGCTCGGTCAGGCCGTCACGCTCACCGGTTTCGCGCGCCTGAATAGCGGCAGAAACAACGGAGTCGGGGAAGTAGCCCAGCTGCTGCCAAGACCAAATCCAAGTACCGCGGTTCTCAGATTCGGTGCCCAGCAGGTGCGGCTTGAGCGAAAGCGGGGGAGTGGTCTCAAAATCCAGAGACTGGGAGGTGAAGTCCACGTTCCACTCGGAGGTACCCACGAGCTCAGCGAGTCGAGCCTGGTACTCGGTGGAGATAAAGATCGATGCGTCGATAAGGTCCTGCAGAGAATTCGTCATGTTTCAAGATTATCAACCTTTTAGCGTTCACTATGCCGTGTGTCTCCGGTTTTGGGGTGCGCTTTAGGCGTATTGGGCTCTAAGGCGCCTGTTTGAGCCGTATCCAAGAGCTCCGAGGGAGAGATAGAGCATATATCTTTCGGCGTAAACTATCTGCGTGGAGTGCCCGTGTTCGTTAGAATCGAAGGGACGGCTTCTTCCGGCACCCTGTAAGCCGACACTACGACCGAACACGGATGCCTCCAGCCGCGCCGTATTCACACTCAAGGATGTATGAACTATGACTGAACCCCGCCTCGCCGAGACGAGTAGCCGTGCCGCGCGCATCCAGGACGCGCTGAACAACATTGGAAGCTGGCTGCTGGATGTCGTTAGTGTTGACCCCGGCTGGAGCGAAATGGTGCTGGACGTCAAACCCCTGGCAGGTCAGATTTTCGTGCGCGTGCGTGAATTCCGCAACGGTGAAGAGTTCATCGGCACCATCGGCCCGCTCAAGGACGGCTCGCCCATTATTGCTGAGGTCCGTAAGCTGCAGCGCGCCGCCTACGACGGTAACCGCGGCACCTGGTTTACCGCCTCCATCGTGGTTGCAGCTACCGGCTGGCCCAACCCGCAGTTCAGCGTGGGTGCTTCCTATAACCGTGACGACGAACCGGCCAGCTGGAAGAACGAAGGCACCCTGACCGCAACCGACGTGCGTGAGCACCTGGCGGAGTTCCCCCGTGATGCTTCGCGTATCCCGGCATGGGCTCGTGAGCGTATGGAGGGCCGTGCCCGCCACTCTGCCGCTGCATCATTGTCTTCGAGCGAGCATGAGATTCCGAACCCCTACTTGGTTGCTGCTCTGGAGACCTTCCGCAACGACGTACAGGAGCGAACCCTCATTAACGTGGTTCGTACGATGCTTGGTGGCGACGTTCTACTTGATGCGACCGGTTCCCTGCTGATTCCCTCCGAGACGGACGCAATGGGCCCTGAGTCGGTACTGGCCCACCAGGTCATTCGCATGCCCGAGACCGGCATGCAGGCGCTGTGCGTGTTCTCCTCCTCCGAACACATCGGCAAGAGCTACGTGCGCCAGGAATCCGAGGGGGATGAGCTGATTCTGCGCGAACCGGCGATGAAGGTCTTCATTGATTTCCTCAGCAATGAGGCGCTGGACTTGATTGTGGTTGACCCCGGCACCGATCACGAGTGCTACATTGAGCGCGCTCAGGTGCACTGGATTGTCACTTCTCCCCGCAATGACGGCGCGAAAATGGCGCTGGTGCAGGACAATATGCAGATGCTACTCGGCTCGCTGGTGTCCCCGGCGTCCGTGCTGCTGGTGGGCGTTGACCCTGCCGACCCGTCCGGTGCCTCCTTCGTGTTTGACCCGGATGAGAACGGCAACCCGCAGAGCCTGCTGGTGTTCACCTCGGCCATTGAAATTGCGGCACTGGACCCGCATATTGAGGTGCGTTCGGCGAACGCCCTGGATATTCTGCGTTACGCCCTGGATATTGGTGCACCGAGCGTGAAGGTGAACGCGATTAACCCCTCTACCGTGCTGAGCGCGGCGCAGATTCGCGAGCTGCTGGAGATTGTGGATTCGCAGCCCCGCATGGGTGCCTAAGCTCCTGCATTAAAATTAAATAACTTAAACCGTTGAGGCGGCGACACGAGTAG
>NZ_JABZXW010000069.1 GCF_015265375.1 Rothia sp. (in: high G+C Gram-positive bacteria) | reverse complement strand
GCACCAGGGCGATTACGCCCCGAGCGAGCAGGCGATCGGCATTGGTGTGCGCGTCATGGCGGCAACTGCCCTGCGTGCCGTCCGTTTTGAGCTGGCGAAGGCTGCGAAGGCGGCGAACCCCATCCGCGATGAGGCACGCTAAAGAGCTTCTCGAAAGCTTATAAGCCAGGCTTGAAAGTACGACTATATAGCCGCATCAAGCCTTGAAAGCTGTACAAGTTTCACCCCGTTACCTCTCACCGAGTGACGGGGTGAAACTCTATGCACGCGATAGAATTAAAAGGATTATGAGGACATTTGCGTTATGTTCCCGACCCCGTGCCCACACACCCTCGGGGGATGAAGGAGATAGCGCATCATCACACGGCGCACGCCGGAGGAGGACACCCAATGAGCTTCTTTGGAATCGGCAAGAAGAAGTTGGATGAACAGTCGCGCGAAGAACAGAGCGCCGAAACTGCCAAGGCTCAGAAAGAACAGGCAAGCGAAGACGCTCCCAAGAGCGCACGACTGAGCGAAAAGATTATGGAACAGCAGCAGTGGGAGGACTCCCTGCGCCGCTTCGTGAAGTCTGAGAGCGCACGCCACCAGAACCACGACGAAGAGCAGAGCGAGGAGCATCGCGCTGTTGAGGATCTCAAGCGTGCCCTCCTGCACGGCGATGAGAAGGTTGAAGAATCTTCCGCTGCTGATGAGCTGACCGAGGAACAGGCGGAGGAGCAGGAGCGCCGTAGCCTGCTGGCGGCGCTTGGCGCTTTCCCCCAGGAATCTGAGGAGCCTGTTGAGGTTGAGCAGGTCGCTGAGGTCCAGGACGTTGAAGAAGAAGTCGCCCCGGTTGCTGAGGCTGCTAAGCCCGCTACCCCCGCATTCCTGCGTGATGACGAAGAGACTGAAGCCGAGGACGCATCTGTAGAGGTTGAGGAATCTAAGGATGCCGCTGAGGACGCGCGTTCCCAGTTTGAGGAGCACCTGCGTGCTGTGCGTGCCCAGAACACCGAAGATACTGCCGCTGAGGTCGCTGAGGAGACTGCAGACGAGGCAGAAGGTAGCGAAGAGCCCGAGGTTGTCGAGGCTGTTGTAGAAGCTTCCGAGAACAAGTCGGAGAATGTTCATTCTGTATCCGAGCCTGCATCTGAGGATGCTCCCGCTGATACTGAGAAGTCCCTGACCGTAGAAGACATGAAGGTAGCCCGCACCCGTGCCGCCGTCACCGAGGCACAGAACGCCGGCCTGGACGACCTGGCGGCAGCCTACGCTGCTCGCCTGGGCATCACCCTCGATAGCGAAGAGGAGACTTTTGGCGAGGTCGCCTCCGATAAGGTTGTTGCTGAAGAAGCTCCTGCTGATGAGGTAGTTGCTGAGGAAGCAGAGTCCGCTGAGGCTCCCGAGTCCGCTGAATCTGCTGAGGACACTGAGGTGTCTGAGGTATCCGCACCTGTTGCTGAGGTTGCTGAAGACTTCGAAGCCGAAGAGACCGTTGACCTCACCGCAGGTGTAGAAGAGTCTGCAGAGCCTGTTGCCGCTGGTGAGGAAGAGCCGATTGAGGCGGTCGTTGAGGCACCCGAACTGCTGGCATCTGAACTTACTGAGGAAGAAGACGCGGTCTCTGACGAGACCGAGCTGCTCTCCGCTGTATCCGTTGAGGAGAAGCACGAAGCGTCCGTCTCTGAAACGCTCGAGGCTGAGGACTTCGACGCCGAAGAAGAGAACACCGCAGAGCTGATCTTTGACGCTTCCGCTGTTGAGGAAAGCGCTGTTGAGGAAAGCGCCGCGGAAGAAACCGCTACGGAAGAGCCTGCTACCAAGATTGAAGAGTCCGCGGCTGAAGGTTCCGCTTCTGAGGAAGGCGAGCCCGCTAAGAGCGCCTCTGTAGCTCCTGCTCTTGCCGCTGTTGCTGCACCCGTGGCTGCTGCAACTGCCATTGCCTCCGCCGCAAAGGCTGAAAAGGCTGAGGAGAAGGCAGAAAAGGGCACCTCTCAGAGCGTCGCGCTGACCGCAGAGGGCATCGATAAGAAGGAAGCAGAGAAGCACGAGTCTGCTGCTCGTGATGACTCCGCTGAGGAGCCCGTTGCTGAGTTGAAGGAAACTGAGCAGAAGCTCAGCGAAGACGAAGCTGAACTGGTTGCCGAATCCATCATCCTGAGCGAGCCCGTTGAGGGCGCGGCAACCCTGCCCGCGCTCCCCGAGCAGCGTGCTCTCCACGGCCTTGCGGAGCTTATGCGCACCCG
This sequence comes from Rothia sp. (in: high G+C Gram-positive bacteria), assembly GCF_015265375.1. Classification (GTDB taxonomy): domain Bacteria; phylum Actinomycetota; class Actinomycetes; order Actinomycetales; family Micrococcaceae; genus Rothia. The sequence goes on along the minus strand of NZ_JABZXW010000069.1, from coordinate 7,207 downwards.
CGGTTCGGGCACCATGAGCCTGGAACTGCGCCAAGTAGATGAGGATATGCACTACCGTCTGCTGCACCGCGGCCGTGAGGTTGAAACCGGCATTGTCGTGCCCGGTGTTGACTGGTTTGCACCCGTTGCGGCACTGTACACCGAGGCTCAGCAGGCTGGCGCAACCTGGAACCGTGCGGCTGTCTCTTTGAAGCCGCGCCTGGGTGACGGCCTGGAGGTTCACGCATCGTACCTGGGTGCTGTGGATGGTCAGACTATTAGCGAGAGCTTCCTGCTGGAAGGTGCCGCTGTTGAGGCTAAGCCCGTTGCGACCGCTGAGGCCGCTGAGGCTACCTCGCAGGATGAGCCTCAGGAAGCTGCTGTTCAGAGTGTTGACCCGGTTGAGGCTGAACGTGAGGCTATCGAGCGTGAGCTGGAGGCTGAACTCGCTGAGAAGCAGGCTGCGAACGAGGCTGAGGCAGCTGCCGAAGCTGCTGAAGAGCCTGTAGTTGAGACTGCTGAAGAGGGTGCCTCCGCGGGTCTGCTGACTGCTGCAGGTCTTGCCGCTGCCGGTACTGCTGTGGCTGGTTCTGCCGCTTCTGCGCAGGAGAAGGAAGACGTAGAGGAATCTGTCGAAGCTTCTGACGAGCCTGTTCAGGCTGAGTTTGCGCTGGTTGAAGCTGAGTTCGAGCACGATTACGAGAACGACCCGGTCTTCGGTGCGGCTACCGTAGAGCCCGAAACCGAGCATGCCGAAGAATCTGCCGCTGAGGTAGTCGAGGCATCTGCCGAGGACTCTGTAGAGCCCGGCGAAGACATGGAAGCCGCCCTGGCCACCATTGTCGCCAACGCTCAGAAGAAGCTGGACGCTGAGGAAGCAACAGCCCCCGCAGTTGCTGAGGAAGCACCCGCTGAGGAAGTTTCGGCTGAGGAAGTTTTGGCTGCCGAGGAGCAGAAGGCTGCCGCTCCCGTGGTTGCTGAGTCCTTCACCCTGGACCGCACCCAGCCCGTTGAAGAAGCTGCAGATGAGCCGATCGCAGAGAGCTCCGAAGAGCCCGCCCTGCCCGCGTTCTTGGACGACTCTGAACTGCTGCCTGAGAAGGAAACCTCCGCCGCTTCCGCTGAAGCGCCCGCCGAGGAACCTGCCCTCGTAGACGTTGAGCCTGCCGCTGAGAGCGCATCTGTGGCACCCGGCCTGGCTGGTGCTCTTGCCGCAGCTGCCGCAGTGGGCACCGCCGGTGCCGCTGCGAAGGCTACCGGCGTTCAGGAAGAGCCCGCTGAGAAGGTCGCTGAGCTCAAGATCGTTGAGGTGACCCCCGCAGCTAAGATTGCTGAGGCTCCCGTAGCGCTTGCGCCCGCCTCCGAGGCTACCGCTCAGACTGCACCGGCAGCACCTGTAGCAGAGGCGGCACCCGCTGCGGCGACCACCCCGGTTGCCCTGCCGGAGAGCACCCCGGCAGGTATCTCCTCCAGCATCTCGGCATCCGCGCTGAGCGAGCTCAACCAGCTGCCCACCATCGTGGCTGAGCCGGACACCCCCTCCGCCGCGGTGCAGAGCCCGCTGGTTCCCTCGGAGACTCAGCTGGCAGCCGGTAACCTGGTTCTGACCGAGGCTCAGGTCGCTCAGCGTCTGGCGCCGGTCGTCGAGCACCTCTTCGGCGAGAACGGCACCGCAAAGGACGCCACTACCGTGCTGATTCGTGTACGCGCCCTCGGTTCCTACTACGACGCCCTGACCCACGTGCGCCGCAACGGCTTCTGGGAGCAGGTCCGTACCTTCGAGCTGATTCCCGAAACCCTGCTGGACATTCCGGCGCTGAAGACCGACTCGTACAGCGAGGGCGAGGGCTCGCCGCTGGCTATGAGCCTGACCTTCACCCCGGGCGTGCCGGTTCAGGCGGCATTCGATTATGCGAATGAGCAGGCGTTTGTCACCTACCCGCGTCCGTTGGATGCTGAGCGTTACGTTGAGGAGCTGCGTATGTTCCCGCGTTTGGGTTCGAAGATCCCGGCTCATATGACGAGCGCGCTTTCGCACTGGAACCTCTAAAACCTTGTAAGGTGTGCCGCGCCGGCTCCCCGTGTGGGGGTCGGCGCGGCGCGCTATGTTTGTCATTTTTTCGATGAGGAAGATTGTTATGACTGATACCCCTAATACTCCTGAGGCTTCTGCGGCGCAGAACGTTCAGGACACTGCCGCCCGCGCGGCTGAAGCCTTCGGCACCCTGGTGGAAGCCATGGCGCTGCTGCGCGCACCGGGCGGTTGCCCGTGGGATGCTGAGCAGACTCACGCCTCCCTAATCCGCTACCTGGTGGAGGAAGCCTACGAGGTTGTCGAGGCGGTAGAAACCGGCGGCGAGCCGAATATGCCGCTGCTGCGTGAGGAGCTGGGCGACGTGCTGCTACAGGTGGTGTTCCACTCTGATATTGCTGCGGCAAACCCGCAGGGCTTCGACATCGTGCAGGTGGTTGAGGGCCTTGTGCAGAAGCTTCGTTCGCGCCACCCCGATGTGTTTGCGGCTGAGTCTGAGGGCTCTTCGGAGGCGCCTCGCACCGCGGCTGAGCAGCAGGCGGCGTGGGATGCGTTGAAGAAGAAGGAGAAGAGCGACCGTGGCGCGCTGGATGGTATTCCACCGCATCTGCCGGCGCTCGCTATGGCTGAGAAGACTGCTGTGAAGGCACGTAAGGCGGGTATTATTCTGCCGCCGGAGCCCACGAGCATGGAGGACGACCTGCGCTATATGCACACTGAAGAGGAATTCGGCGAGCTGCTCTTTGCGTTGGTGAGCCGCGCACAGCGTAATGGTTTGGATCCGGAGCGTGCCCTGCGTTCGTACACTCGTCGCTATATTGCTCAGCATACGCATGATGAGCCGAGCTATTAGAAACGCTGGTTGAGTTCTTCTGTGAGACGCTTTGAAATCTGTTCTCTGAGGGAATGAAAGGTTTCAAAGCGCCTTCTGTTTGTTTGGGGTTGTGTTGGGCAACCGTGAGGATGCTCGTGGCACATGCCCCGGCATTTGGGCTCATGTTGTGCTTTGGTCGAGTACCCACACCCTCACAATGTGGGGGAGTGTGGGTCTTGTTCCGCTTTGTAGCGCCTGACTAAGGGTTATCTAGACCTTCATTAAGGCAATAAAAAAGCGGTGGCAACTAGTGTGTTTGTGTGGGAGTTTTGCTAGAATTTAGGGGACGCGACTTGTCCACTACCGGGTGAGCCGTTCACATCCTTGACATCTCATAAGGAGAACAATTCATGGCTGTTATTACCGCAGTTCACGCACGCCAGATCCTGGATTCCCGTGGCAACCCGACCGTTGAGGTTGAGGTTCTGCTCGAAGACGGTGCTTTCGCACGCGCAGCTGTGCCCTCGGGCGCATCCACCGGTGAGTGGGAAGCTGTTGAGCGCCGCGACGGCGACAAGTCCGTATACCTGGGCAAGGGCGTTCTGGGCGCAGTGAAGTCTGTTATCGAAGAAATCGCTGAAGAGGTCATCGGCATTGAGGCTTCCGACCAGCGCGCTGTTGACGCAGCCATGATTGCTCTGGATGCAACTAACAACAAGGGCAAGCTGGGCGCAAACGCAATCCTGGGTGTCTCCCTGGCTGTTGCTAAGGCTGCTGCTGAGTCCGCTGACCTGCCCCTGTACAAGTACCTCGGCGGCCCGAACGCTCACGTTCTGCCCGTCCCCATGATGAACATCCTCAACGGTGGTTCTCACGCAGACTCCAACGTTGACATCCAGGAGTTCATGATTGCTCCCATCGGCTTCGACAACTACTCTGACGCTCTGCGCGCAGGTGTTGAGGTTTACCACTCCCTGAAGTCCGTACTGCACGACCGCGGCCTGGCAACCGGCCTGGGCGACGAGGGTGGTTTCGCACCCAACCTGGAGTCCAACGCAGCTGCACTGGACCTGATTGTTGAGGCAATCGAGAAGGCTGGCTACAAGCCGGGCGAGCAGGTTGCACTGGCACTGGACGTTGCATCCTCCGAGTTCTACAACGACGGCGCATACGAGTTCGAGGGCCAGAAGAAGTCCGCAGCTGAGATGAGCGCATACTACGCTGACCTCGTTGCAAAGTACCCCCTGGTTTCCATCGAGGATCCCCTGGATGAGAACGACTGGGAGGGCTACAAGACCCTGACCGAGCAGATCGGTGACAAGGTCCAGATCGTCGGTGACGACCTGTTCGTGACCAACCCCGAGCGCCTGGCTCGCGGTATCAAGGAGGGCGCAGCTAACGCTCTGCTCGTGAAGGTGAACCAGATCGGTTCGCTGACCGAAACCCTGGACGCAATGGAGCTGGCTCAGCGCCACGAGTACCGTTGCATGGTTTCTCACCGTTCCGGTGAGACCGAGGACGTCACCATCGCTGACCTGGCTGTTGCAACCAACGCTGGCCAGATCAAGACCGGTGCTCCCGCACGTTCCGAGCGCGTTGCTAAGTACAACCAGCTGCTGCGCATCGAGGAAGAGCTGGGCGACGCAGCTGTTTACGCTGGCAAGTCCGCATTCCCCCGCTTCAAGGCATAAGTTACTGAAGCATCCGACCGCGTGAGCGGTTAGACGTCAAGGAGGCGGTGCTACCCCGTAGGGGAGTGGCACCGCCTCCTTCTCTGTGCGCGATCTATCAGCTCAGGTATGCCGTGGCAGGGTAGAATGTATCGCTTGCAACATAGAGCTGGGGAAGCCCTCCGAACCCGGTAGAATATGAAGGAAGCGTTTAGCGGCACAGAACGGAACGAGGGATAGAGCAATGAGCCAGCGAGCAAACCAGCAGACCCGGTCGCACTCTACGAGTTCCACTGCACCCGCTCAGGGCGCTACCGCCTCCGATGCGCCGCGTGGCGCCGCTAAGGAAGCCCGCACCTCCCTGATGAAAAAGGCTAGTGCCCTTTTCTTCGGCGTGGGCTTGAACCAGCGTCACCCCGAACGTGAACGTCAGGCGCAGGCTCGCCGTGAGGAGCGTGCCCGCCGCCGCGCCGCAGCCCAGCAGGGCAGTAAAGAGGGCGGATACGACGCCCCCGTGGCGGCTCACATGTTCTCCGGGCGTAGCTTCCTGACCGCTGTTGTGGTGGGCGTGATTGCGCTCGGTACCGCATACCCTGTGGTCACCTACATTGACCAGGACCGGGAAATCAAGCAGATCAACACGCACATTTCCCAGCTGCAGCAGGAGAACGCCCAGCTGAAGGCGGAGCAGACCTGGTGGAACGACGACAACTACGTTCGTCAGCAGGCACGTAGCCGCCTCTACTATGTGAACCCCGGCGACACCCCCTACGTTGTCACCGGCATTACCGAGGACTCCACGAAGGCTGACGGTACTTCTGCGAATGCGAAGAACGCCCCCGAGGACGCCTGGACCACGAAAATCTGGGATTCTCTCGAAAAGAACTAGCTCCAGCCACCGGCAGGAACCCTGCCTTGGCAAGCACCCGGCACAAGCGGACGAGGTGACCCCTCGTTCCAGGAACTTAGGATTATGAGCACCGAAAACACCATTGAAGAGCTGAAGGCACGCACCCCCGGCGGCTTCGGCGTAACTGTTGAAACCCTGACCCCCACCGAGCAGGACATCCGCGTTCTCTCCGCGCAGCTGGGCCGTAAGGTCCGCGACGTGGTTGAGATTCCGGCACGCTGCGTGTGCGGTAACCCGCTTGTGGCTGCGACCGCGCCGCGCCTGAGCAACGGCACCCCCTTCCCGACCGTGTTCTACCTGGCGCATCCGGTGATTACCGCTGCGGCTTCCCGTCTGGAGGCGGGCGGCCTGATGTACGAGATGACCGACTCGCTGGCTGAGGACGCCGACTTGGCGGCACAGTACGCTGCCGCACACGAGAACTACCTGGCTGAGCGTGAGCGCATCCGCCTGATCAGCGGCACCGAAGAGGTCCCGGAGATTGACGGTATCTCTGCCGGCGGTATGCCGACCCGCGTGAAGTGCCTGCACGCTGTTATCGGCCACACTCTGTCGGTGGGTCGCGGCGTGAACCCGATGGGTGACCGCGGCCTGGACGCTATCGCCGAGTGGTGGACCCCCGAGGTCTGCTCCTGCGACCCCGCGTGGCGTGAAGAAGCCTAAATATTGATTCTGGTGCGCCCGCATCGTCTTGAAGGACGGTGCGGGCGCATAATAGATAGAAGAAAGAGCGCCGAAAAGCGAAAATTTTTCGCCTACGGCGCTCGCGTTGCCTTTTGGCACTGATTGGTATTGAAGACCTGAAAGGAACCCACCGTGCGCGTTGGAGCGATTGACTGCGGTACGAACTCTATTCGCCTGCTGATTGCTGATTCCACTACTGAGGTGGTGGACGGGGTCGAGAAGACCGTCCTGAAGGACGTTGTGCGTGAGATGCGCATTGTGCGTCTGGGTCAGGGTGTGGACGCGACCGGCTGGCTGGCGCAGGAGGCGCTGGACCGTACTTTCGCTGCGGCTCGTGAGTACGCGCAGTTGCTGAAGGAGCACGGCGCTGATTCGGTACGTTTTGTGGCGACCAGTGCGACTCGCGATGCGGGTAACCGTCAGGTGTTTGTGGACGGTATCCGCGAGATTTTGGGTATTGAGCCCGAGGTTATCAGCGGTGATGAGGAAGCTGCTCTGTCCTTTGCTGGTGCGGTGCGCGCTGTCGGTTACGGTGATGGCGATACCCTGGTGTTCGACCTGGGTGGCGGTTCGACTGAGTTCGTGCTCGGTGACGAGTCGGGTGTGAAGGCTTCCCGCAGCGTCAATATTGGTTGTGTGCGTCTGACTGAGCGTCACATGATGAGCGCCCCGTCGACTGACTCGCAGATTGCCCGTGTTGAGGCTGATACTGACGAGGCTCTCGAGGTGGCTCGTAAGACTGTGCCCCTGCAGGATGCACGCCGTGTGGTGGCTGTGGCTGGCACCGCGACCACTGTGGCTGCCGCTGCGCTGGGTCTGGACCGCTACGATTCTGAGGCTATTAACGCTCAAAGCTTCTCCGTAGAGACCGTTCAGAAGACCGCCCGCTGGTTGGCTTCGCTGAGCCGAGCCGAGCGTGAGGAGCTCGGCTACATGCACCCCGGCCGGGTGGATGTGATTGGTGCCGGCGCGACGATTTACGCTCGCATCCTGACCCGTCTGAATGAGATGACTGATGGTGCCGTGGATTCGGTGACCGTCAGCGAGCACGACATTCTGGACGGTATCGCTCTGTCCCAGCTGTAGGCTTGAGCGCTCGCGCCGTGAACCACCATCGG
>NZ_JABZXW010000008.1 GCF_015265375.1 Rothia sp. (in: high G+C Gram-positive bacteria) | reverse complement strand
CGTGACGCCGTCGGCGAGTTTGCCGAGTAGGTTATCTACGGCGGAGGCGGCGGCTTCGATTGCCTGCGCTTTGGAGGTGAGGTCGTTGGCGAGTTCTTCACCGGCGGCGGCGATCATGGCGGCGGCGTTTTCGGCTTGTTCGGCTTGGTTGCGGATTTTTTCGCGGTGTTCTTCGAGCTGTCGCCGGTAGGCGCGTCCAGCTTCGGATGCCCAGTGGTCGCCGTTGAGTTCGTTGGCGCGTTGGTGTGCGGTGCGGATTTCTTGGGCTTCGGTGCGCATCCTGTGGGAGAGTTCTGCGCCTTTGGCGCGGGCAAGGGTGGCGGCTGCCATGAGCTGGGTGGCGAGGGCGTGGCCGGCGGCGGTGCCGATGCCCATGTGTCCTGCAGCGCGGAGAATATCGGTCGGTTCGATGCGGGGCAGCTGGGGTACGGGTGGTGGTGTGGTGTCGACGAGGGTGCTCATAGTGTGTCCTTTCACGGCGGGTTTGTTTTAGGCTAAATCTGCCGCGGTGACCGTGCAGGCGGAGTGCGCCAACCTGTGGATAACTTCGGCTTGTTTCGAAAAATTCGCACGTTTTTGCCCCTTATCACCCGAAAAATGCCCCCTCCGTACCCCTCGTTTTGTCATATTTCTGCAATTAACCCAGACGCCCATCACGTCTATATGCTCTGCCCGCCTCTTTTTTTCGGCGAATTCATGCAAAAATAGAGTTATGTCTCACACCAATAACACCTTCTTGCCTTCTGGCCGTATTGATCTGGGCACCGGCGAACTTGCGCTGGGCCCCCTGGACGGACGCTACGCTTCCGTGACCGCACCCCTGACCAACTACCTCTCTGAGGCGGCGCTGAACCGCGACCGCATCCACGTTGAGGTCGAGTGGTTCATTTACCTGTGCGAGCACGAGGTGCTGCCGGGTCTGTCCCCGCTGAGCGAGGAGCAGAAGAAGGGCCTGCGCGCCATCGTGACCGATTTCAACGCTGATTCCGTGGCGGAGCTGGCTGAGATTGAGGCCGTGACCGTTCACGACGTGAAGGCGGTCGAGTACTACATTGGTCGCCGCCTGGAGGGCCTGGGTCTAGGCCACCTGGTGCCGCTGGTTCACTTCGGCTGCACCTCCGAAGACATTAACAACCTCTCCTACGCCCTGGGCATCAAGGATGCCGTGCAGAACGTGTGGATTCCCGCCGCGGAGGAGCTGATTGAGGTTCTGCTGAACCTGGCCGAGGAGGGCCGCGAGGTTCCCATGCTTTCGCGCACTCACGGCCAGCCGGCAACCCCCTCCACCCTGGGCAAGGAGATGGGCGTGCTCGCCTACCGCCTGAAGCGCCAGGTCAAGCACGTGAAGGCGACCGAGTTCCTCGGCAAGATTAACGGTGCGACCGGCACTTACGCTGCTCACTATGCGTCGGTGCCTAGCGCTGATTGGCAGAAGATTTCTCGTGGTTTTGTGGAGCACCTGGGTCTGACCTGGAACCCGCTGACCACTCAGATTGAGTCGCACGACTGGCAGGCCGAGCTGTACTCGGATATCGCGCACTTCAACCGCGTGCTGCACAACCTCTGCACCGATGTGTGGAGCTACATTTCGATTGGTTTCTTCCGCCAGATTCCGGTGGCCGGTGCGACCGGTTCGTCCACCATGCCGCACAAGGTGAACCCGATTCGTTTTGAGAATGCGGAGGCTAACCTGGAGCTCTCCAACGCTCTGCTGGATTCGCTGGGTTCGACCCTGGTGACTTCTCGTTGGCAGCGCGACCTGACTGACTCCTCGGCTCAGCGCAACATTGGCGTGGCGTTCGGCCACTCGGTGCTGGCTATCTCTAACGTGGTGAAGGGTCTGCAGCGTCTGGACATTGCAACCGACGTGATTTCCGCTGACCTGGATTCCAACTGGGAGGTCCTGGCTGAGGCTATCCAGATGGTGATGCGTGCGGAGGCTATCGCGGGTGTTCCCGGTATGGAGAACCCGTATGAGCGCCTGAAGGAGCTGACTCGCGGTCACCGCGTGGATGCTGCTCGTCTGAAGGAGTTTGTGGCTACTCTGGGCCTCTCCCCCGAGGCTGAGGCGCGCCTGTCGGCTCTGACTCCGCACACCTACAACGGTATTGCGGCTCAGCTGCTGGATCACGCGAAGAACGCTTAGTCCGTAGCGCCCGCTAACGGTTTACACGCTAAAGACCCCGGGTCCCTGTGTTCAGGGATCCGGGGTCTTTAGCGTGTTGGGTCTTTTTATGTTCTGGTTTTATGACCAGCGGGTTTAGCGGCCGAGCATGCGGCGGTGGCCGGTCTCGGTGTCGTGGCCCTTGCCGCGGGTGAAGACCTTGCCTGCCGCCTTTCCTGCGTCCTTGACGCCCTTGAGGAGGGCACCAGCCACGCCGGAGGAGCTTTCCGAACCTTCGCCGCCCTGTACGCGGGGTGCGCGCGGGGTAATCATGAGCTCTGCGGGGAAGTAGGCGGGTGCGTCGCCGAAGGCACGGCGGGTGTTGCGCACGACGTCCTTACCGAGGGTCAGGTTTGCGCCGCCGCCAACGACTGCACCCACACCGAAGGGCAGGGCACGGCCGAGCAGTGCGCCGGTCTGGCGGGTCAGGAATCGGCGGATGAACATATTGCGGATGGTGCGTTCGACGCTGAACATCTTGCCGCCGGAGGAGTTGCCGAGCAGCATGCCCCACTTGTTGGAGACGCCGCTTGCCTTGCCGGTCTGCAGGAGCACGGTGTTCATGAGCTGGGAGCCTTCGTCACCGAGCATGATTGCCATGACCATGGAGCGGGCGGTTTCGGCGTCGTGTACGTGCACGCCGTGCAATTCTGCGACTGCCTGGGCGTAGAGGGCGGTGCGTTCGAGGTAGCCGCCGACTGCGAGCGCGGACAGGCTCATGGAGGTGACAGTACCTACGCCGGGCACGAATGCGGATGCGCCGGTGACGCCGCCGATGGCGGTGATGTCGCGCAGGTAGGTGCGGTCGAGGCGCTTGTGGATTTGTTCGGGGGTTTCGTCGGGGTGCGCTTCACGCAGTTTTTTGACGATGGACAGCGCGAGCGGTCGTTGCATGCGCAGTACGTTGTCGAGGGTGGTGGTTAGCGCGGGACGGGGGTTGCCGTCTTCATCGAATAGAGACTTCTTCGGGTCAAGCATGCTCTCAGTAAATCACGGCTGGGTGAATATTTCCTGAATATGGGGGTTGTGGTGGGGTTTGGGGGTGTTTTTTCACTGAGGGCGTGCGGGTGGTATGCGGTTGGTTAGGGTGTTTTGGTCATTATTTGCGCCCATTTTTAAACCGCGTAAAATTGTCCTAGATTACACACTATTCATTGTTTGCATAGTGCGTGACCTGTTTCACGATGATTCCGGGTCGCGCCTGATGACAGATAGCGGCTAATACCTCTTCTGGACTATAAGGATTGCTATGACTTCTTCCACCCATACGCCCAATGCTGCGCGTTCTCCTGTGATGACTCAGGGGCTGGGTGTTGCTTACGCGACCGGCGCGATTATTTCGGCGCAGTTCGGTGCGGCTCTTGCTAAGCAGCTGATGGGCGATTTGGGCCCGTGGGGCGTGGTGACTCTGCGCCTGTTGACCTCCACCATTTTGATGTGGGCGTTTTTCCGTCCGCAGATTCGTTCGTGGACTCGTGCGCAGTGGCTGACTGTTGTTGTCATGGGTATTGCGCTGACGGGTGCGAATGCGTTCTTCTATGTGGCGATTGAGCAGGTTCCGCTGGCGATTGCTGTGGCTATTGAGTTTATGGGTCCGCTGGTGTTGGCGACGGTTATGTCGCGCCGCAAGCTGGACTTGGTGTGGATTGCCCTGTCCTTTACGGGTATGGCGATTCTGACGGCTGAGTCGCAGGCGAAGCCTGAGGATTTCGCCCTGGTGGGCGTGTTCTTTGCGGTGCTGACCGCTATTTCTCGTGCCGCCTACATTTTGGCGACTGAGAAGGTGGGCGCGCTGATCCCGGGTATGGGCGGCATGGTCATGGGTAACGCGGTTTCGACTCTGCTGGTTCTGCCGTTCCCGTTCCTGATTAGTGGAAATAACCTGTTGAAGGTGACCCAGGATGTGAACCTGCTGGCTATTGGTTGCCTGATGGGTCTGTTGGCTTCTGCGCTTCCGGCGTTGGGTGAGGTTTCTTCGCTGCGTCTGCTGCCCGCGCATATTTACAGCGTGGTGCTGTCCCTGGAGCCTGCGATTGCGGCGGCTGTGGGTATTGTGATGCTTGGTGAGGCTACCGGCCTGGTTCGTTGGGTTGCTATTGCCCTGCTGGTGGCTGCGAGTATCGGTATTTCGATTTCTCACGCTCGCGCCCAGAAGAAGGCGCAGGAGGAGGGCACGCTGGAGGATCCCGATCGTTACCTGCCCGGCGCTGTGGATGCGCACGCGGTGGATATTGCGAAGATGGCGACCAGTTCCATTACGCTCCCGTCAGCCGCTCAGATTAAGGCTGACCGTGAGGCGAAGGGCCTCTGATCTACTGAACTGTAGCCGTGTCGACGGCTTCTAGCACCCCCGGGTAACGAGTAGGATAGTATCTCGTGTTGCCCGGGGCGCGCTCTTTAAAACGGCGCTATTGGAGCGTTCGTTCTGCCCCGTAGTGGCACAGCATGTACACACGTGGAGAAGTACCGCCTTGTGAGGCGCAGGAAGGAGAACCGTGCAGCATACCGCACCCCAGCGTCCCGCGCTGGGCATTATGTTTGTGCTGATGTCCTGCTCGTCGCTGCAGTTCGGCGCCGCGTTCGCGGTGACCCTCTTCCCGCTGTTTGGTGCGCTTGCTGTGAGTGTGAGCCGTCTGGCGATTGCGTCCATTGTGGTGGGTAGCGCCGTCTGGTTGGCGGCTCGTTGGCGTGCCCGTCGTGGCGGAATGATGCCGCCGGGTGCGCTGTCCTGGTCGAAGGAGCAGTGGCGTGCCGTCATCATTTTCGGTATGACGTTTGGTCTGATGAACGGCTTCTTCTATTGCGCGATTGACCGCATCCCGATTGGTTTGGCGGTTGCGGTGGAGTTCTTGGGGCCGCTGGCTTTGGCGTCTATGCTGACTCGTAGGCTCCGCGACGCGGTGTGGGTGCTGTGCGCCCTGGCGGGCATGCTGGTGCTCGGTTATGAGGCGGCGGTCGGTAAGGATACCGACTACCTGGGTCTGACGTTCGCGCTGGTTGCTGGCGTGTTCTGGGCACTGTACATTCGCTCGAGCGCGAAAGTGGGTGCATTGGTTCCGGGCGCGAGCGGCCTGGCGGTGGCGATGCTTGTCGGTGCTGCGTTTATTGCTCCGGTGGCGGCGATTGTTCCGGCACCCCAGCCGCTGTGGAATGCGGCGCAGGATCCGATGCTGCTCCTCATGATTTTTGGTACCTCCATGTTCGCTTCGGTGATTCCCTATAGCGCGGAGCTGATGGCTCTGCGCAACCTACCGGAGCGCGTATTTAGCGTGCTGATGAGTATGGAGCCCGCGATTGCGGCAATCGCCGGTTGGGCTCTGCTGAATCAGGAGACCGGTCCGGTTCGTTGGCTGGCAATCTGCCTGCTGATGACCGCGAGTGTGGGTATTACGCTGACCACCACGCAGGGCGGTTCCCCCAAGCCAAAGGACGAGGGCGAGGACCCCGTCCCCGTGCCGCTACCCGAGTAAAACGAAAATTCCGCCAGCGCGCGGCATATAGAAAACCCATATACAAAACCGTTGAGGCGGGTACCCCCTAGGTACCCGCCTCAACGGTTTTATATTTCAGTTTTAGCTCTCGGCCAGCTCGTCCAGCAGGTCGCGCAGCTCTTCGGTGGTGAGCACCTCCGCCGGATGCGGGCCCATCGCGTACAGCCGGTCCTGGGTGTCCTCGTCCAGCTCGCGGGAGGTACCAACCAGCACGAGGTTGCCTTCGTTCTGCCCGCTGAGCATGGAGCTTTCGCACAGGCACCACACGTGGTCGAAGACTTCCAGCATGGCGGTTGCTTGCAGCTGGAAGAAGGGCAGACCCGCGTCGTCACCCACGTTGATAGCAACCATGCCGCGCTCGCTCAGGGCGTTCTTGAGTTCGCGGTAGAAGTCGCAGTTCGCCAGGTGGGCGGGCGCATCCATGCCGGTGAAGATATCGAGGATAATCGCATCGAAGCCGGGCACGCCCAGCAGTTCGGGCAGGTTCGCCAGCTGTTCTCGGGCGTCACCCACCACCAGCTGGCAGTCGGTGCCGGCGGGCAACGGCAGGCGGTCCGTCACGAAACCCATGAGCTCGGGCTCAATGTCCACGGCAACCTGGCGTGATCCGGGGCGGGTCGCCTGAATGTAGCGCACGAGCGTGAGTGCACCGGCACCCAGGTGTGCGGCGGTGATGGGCTCGCCGGCAGGGGCGAGCGCATCCACCGTGTTTGCGATGCGGCGCAGGTACTCGTAGAACACGTAGGAGGGGTCCGCAATATCCACGTGGGACTGTTCGGCACCGCCGATTTCGAGGACGTAGCCATGGTCGCTGAACCCGTCCGGGTGAATTTCGGCGCGCTGACCGCCGGAGAGTTGAATGTGCGCCACTACTTCACGCCAGCTTCACGCTTGAAGGTGCTGACCAAATCATCCACCGAGGAGGAGGAATCCAGGCCCTCAACGACCTTGTCGTTCACGACGAAGGTGGGGGTGCCCTTCACGCCAATCTTCACGGCGTGATCGTAGTCGCGCTGGATGGGCTTGACGGTATCGGAAGCGAGCAGAACCTTGTCGAACTCTTCGGTGTTCAGGCCCAGTTCCTTGGCGTAGTCGTTGAAGAGGGTGCGCAGCTTGTCGCGTTCGCTGATGCCCTTCCAGTCGTTCTGGGTGGCGAAGAGCTTGTTCGCCATTTCGAGGTGCTTGCCCTGCGCCTCGGCTGCTTCCACGGCGAGGGCGGCGGGTACGGCGTTGACGTGCATGTTCAGCGGCATGTGGCGCACGGTCACGTTCAGCACGCCGTCGAGCTTCTTGGCTGCTTCTTCGAACTTGGGTTCTGCCTTGGCGCAGTAGGGGCACTGGTAGTCGGTGTACAGAGTTGCGGTGCCTGCGCCGGGTACTTCGCGGTTGAGGCGGTAGCCGACGTAGCCGTCATCGGCGGTTGCAGAAGCGGTAGCCGAGCCCGAGGGGGCAGCGGATGCCGAAGCGCTCGCGGTGGCGCTCGACGAGGTAGCGGATGCGCTTGCGGAGCCGCTCGCAGATGCCGATGCGCTCGAAGAAGACTGGGAGGAGCTGGAACCGCATGCGCTCAGTCCCAGGGCGGCGGCGGGTACTACGCCCAGTAGCAGGGTGCGGCGGTTGAGGGGTGAAGTCATGGTGGTTCCTCTCTCTATGGGTGGCGGGCTGACCTGTGGTTGATGCATCTGTGGTTGATGGGCGCAGTGAGGCGCTGTCAGCCGCCGTGGGTATAGGGTTTATTGTATGCCTGCCGCCTGGGCTTTCTCTATCTTCGGGCGGGTTTGTGGGGTGAATGCAGTACACACTATGGGTGTGTGCGGCCCCTGTGCGCGCCGGCGGTCACGGTGCTGAAAGTAATTAGCCTCTCCCCCGCCTTTTTGGTACTATTGCGGGGTATGCACTGTTCGTCAGTTGCTTTCGGGCGGCTATGGATGACAGCATATGTGCCTCTATAGCTCAGGGGTAGAGCATTTCCCTCGTAAAGAAAAGGTCGTGGGTTCGAATCCCACTGGGGGCTCCACATCCGCCGTAACGCGTGCCGGTTTCCGGTGTGTTGCGGCGGTTTTTAGCATCTGCGAGATGTCATTGTCTTAAGAGATGTCACCGTCGATTTTTAGGAGATTCTCGTGTCTTCTCACTCCTCAAATACTCAGCGTTTGCAGAACCGCTCGCAGGGCGGTCGTGCCGCTGCGGGTTCTTCGCGTCCGATGAGCCCCACGATGCGTTTTGCGCTGGTGTACGTGCTGGCGCTGGTGGTTTCCCTGGCGGTGTGGTTCTTCTACCGTTCCGTGTATGAGGATGACACCTCGTTCCTGGTGCCGATTGTGATTTCTTTGGTGACTTCGTATGTGTGTGCTCATGCGTTAACGGGCGGCAAGTCGCCCCGTAACTAGCAGCTAAGCTACGGCGCGCCGCCATTTTGAGGGCATACGAAAGCCGCGCATCCGATTCCCCATTCGGGGTTCGGATGCGCGGCTTTTTACGCGTGTACTTTAGGCGAGCACCTTACTTAGATGCGCGCTGGAAGTCGCTGTCGGTCTTGCCCCACAGGCCGTAGACCTTGGCGAGTTCCTTGACCTTCTTTGCACGCAGGTAACGCGGCAGGTAGGAGCCGTCGCGGGGGCCGTCGAGGGGCACGTCGAGCATCTGGTGTGCTTCTTCGATTTCAACCTCGCTCGGGGAGAATGCCGCGTTGATGGTCTCGGTCTGGCGGATGTCTAGGGTGATTTTACCGGTCATGCCGTGGTCGTTTGCGAAGCCGCATGCCTTGGAGAGGTCAGCGCCGTATGCGCCGAGGGTCGGGCCGTCGATGGGGCCGGGCAGACCACCCAGGGTGGAGGCGATGACCAGCTGCGAACGCACGTAGGCGAGCGCCATGGGGGTTGCGGAGGAGCCGGTGTCGCGGCGGTAGTCGCCTGCGCCGAATGCGAGGCGGAAGGTACCGATCGCGCGGGCAATTTCGACGGAGTGGTGCACGCCGAGTGCAGACTCGATCAGCGCGATGATGGGGGTACCGGCGGGCAGCTCGGCTGCGGTGCGGTCGATGTCGGTGGCGTGCTCTGCGGTGGCGAGCATGACGCCTCGCAGGCCCTTCACGTTCTTGAGAGCCTTGACGTCCTTCCACCAGTGTTCGGTGGTGATGGCGTTGATTCGCACCCATGCGACCACGCCGGAGTTGAGCATGCGGACGACCTGTTCGCGGGCTGCATCCTTCTCTTCGGGCGGGCAACCGTCTTCAAGGTCGATGATGATGGAGTCAGCCTCGGATTCGAAGGCCTCTTCAAAAACTTCTTCAGTGGAGTTGGCGCGCACGAGGAGCCAGGAACGAGAGAGGCTGGGGCGCAGCTGGCGTGCGCGCTCGTTGCGGTGGAATTCAAACATGGTGTGTGACTTCTTCCGTGAATTATTGTG
The DNA here is from genome assembly GCF_015265375.1 of Rothia sp. (in: high G+C Gram-positive bacteria). Taxonomy (GTDB): domain Bacteria; phylum Actinomycetota; class Actinomycetes; order Actinomycetales; family Micrococcaceae; genus Rothia. The sequence continues at coordinate 38,033 of NZ_JABZXW010000008.1, read as the reverse complement.
CATTGGGTTGTGCCGTAGAGGGGCAGGAAAAAGCCTGCGGTTCTTCCGCGCGTACCATCGCATTGTGTCGTCACCTCCATTGTGACGGAACCGCATAAGAAGTGTCCTACACCCCTTCTTTAAGCGTATCGCCTGTTGAGGTGCACATCAAACTAACCCGCCTGTTGACCGGTATTTAGGCTCCGGTGTTATGCCTCAACCAGCTGGGTGCGGCTTACGGGAATTCCGTCGTCGAAGGTCAGCTCACCGGCGGCTTCTTTCTGGGCGCGCTGAATCAGACGCTCAGCGTCTTCAATGTGCTGGATGACGGTTTCCACGCGGCGGTGTACGCTCACCTGGCGATCGCATGCACTCGCGCAGTTGCCAAAGCAGCGTGCCATGGCGAGCGCTTCGGCGCAGAGTGCCACGGCGTTACCCGCTTTGGAGAGGGCACGGTTCAGGTCGGAGTAGGTGCCGAGCGGGGAGGCGGGAATATCGCCGTCGCTGGGGGCGAGGCGGTGCGCTTCCATAGCGACTGCGCGCACGCGCGGAATCAAGTCGGCAAGCGCGTTTGCGTCCGGCACGATGAGCTCAATCATGGAGGTGGACGAATCGGTTGCCGCTAGGCGTTCGAGGACCTGGTGGAAGCGGTCAATGCCGCGAATGAACCGGTCGTGGGATCGGCGCCAGATGCCTTTGCCGAGTTCGGCGTCGTCGCGGCGCGATTGCAGGTAGCTTTTAAGTCCCATATGTCCTCCTCTGCGTGGTGTGTGTGCCGTGTCTGTTGGTCAGTGGAGGTTGCCGGTGTTGGGCTCTGCGGTGGCCCACAAACCTCCTTATACTTAGGTTACCCTAAATCTCTTTTGGTGACGAGATGTCAGCAGTCAGCTGATTATTTCGAACCCGGATTTTCATCACGACCCTCACGCGACGCTCCCCGCGCCACCATCCTAAAGCGGCACCGCGGGGAGCACAGCGATTTCTAGACCATGCGCAGCACAATCTTGCCGCGATGCTGACCCGAGTCGAAGTACTCGTGGGCGGCAGCCGCCTCCTCCATATCGAAGACGCGATCCAGCCCCACACCGATCCTGCCGGATTCAATCAGCGGCAGCACGTGCTCGCGCACACCGCTTAGGATCTCAGCCTTCTGTCGGTCGGAGCGGGTGCGTAGGCTCGTGGCGTGCACCGACAGGCGGCGAGAGAGCATGTACCCCAGGTTCACTTCTGCCTTGGCACCGCCCATCAGACCGATAATGCACAGGTGGCCGCCGTCGGCGAGGGTGTGCAGGTTGTCATCCAGGTATTTTCCGCCCACTACGTCGAGGATGTAGTCGGCGCCGCGTCCGCCGGTTTCAGCAAGCAGAACTTCACGGAACGAATGTTCGGTATAGATAATGGGTTCCGCACCTAGTGAACGCACATATTCTGCTTTTTCCTCGGTTCCCACGGTCGCAAAAACGCGGGTACCCGCGGCGAGCGCCAGCTGGATGGTGTGCACGCCAATACCGCCGGTACCGCCGTGTACGAGGACCACCGCGGGTTCGCCGTCTTCCTTGAGGTTTTCGGCGGGGTTCATGCTCATGCCGCAGGTGAGCACCAGGTTCGAGTAGACGGTTGCCGCGACTTCGGGGATGCCGGCGGCTTCGGCGAAGCTCAGCTGTTCGGGTACGGGTAGCACGTGGTCGACCGGTACGGTCACGTAGTCGGCGTAGCCGCCTCCGGCGAGCAGCGCCATAACGGAAGTACCACGGTTCTCCACAGAGACACCCTCACCGACCGCCTCGATAACGCCGGCTACTTCGAGGCCGTAGATGGCACTCGCACCGGCGGGCGGCGGGTAGAATCCGCGACGCTGCAGAGCGTCGGCGCGGTTGATTCCGGCGGCGTGAACGCGGATGAGAACTTCGTGGGAGCGGGGCACGGGGGCGGGTACTTTGGTGATGGTCAGAGCTTCAGGTCCACCGTGACTGTTCTCAATAATTGCTCTCATGAGTCCTCCTCATTGCCGGAAGCACCATCGTTGGTGCGCGATTTACAGAAAGCTTATCGCATGAGATAATCTCGTAGTGCCCTGCGGCACGGTATTGCCATAAAATGCCGGTCTCTGGTGCGTATGGATGGTTGTCCGAGCGGCCGAAGGAGCTGGTCTTGAAAACCAGTAGGCGGTAACCCCGTCTCAAGGGTTCAAATCCCTTACCATCCGCGTTTTAGCTTCTGCTCCACGTGTGGAGCGCGAAGAGCCCCGTTCCTCGTATTGAGGAGCGGGGCTCTTTGCATACGCCGTTTTGAGTTACCGGGGGCGCCGTCAGTTGATTTGTGACAAGGCATTCGCAATATACATGAAGAGGGCGGCGATACCGATGAAAATGCATAGCCCCAGCCCGTTGAGAATACGACCTTCGAGGGCGCGCGTACCATGCCTCTGCGCTACCCGCCCCTGCCAGATGCCCAGGATGTTCAGCACCGGCGCGGCGAGAGCTACCTGCAGACCGCTTTCTCCAAGACCCTGGACAAGCAACCAAAACCCTAGAACGAAAGACAGCGGGCTGAGGAAGGCAAACAGTAGGGAGAAGTTCGCTGCTCTTTTACCCGCCGTTTGATCTGAGAACTCACCCGGAGACTCATTGGCGGGTAGTAGCTGTTCGTCAGAAGTATCCGGGCTAGGCTGCTCGTTGTTATCTTCCTGGTATAGCTTGGCGTATTCGGGGTTGTAATCGAAGGCTTCGTTGTTTTGGGGTAGCTGCGACATCGCATCCACGACCTTTCACATTCCACACGCAAGGGGTGTTAACTTCACCCTAGACCTTCCCCACCCGGGGAACAAGCATGTCGGGCTCAATCCAGGAAACACACGGCATACATACAGAAAAGCCCCGCACCTCACAATGAGGAGCGGAGCTTTCACCTTTTCGAGGCAGACAAAGATTTTAGAAAAGCGTCAACATCTGTACAGTCTCCACGAGCCTAGAATTTGCGGCAGAATCAGAAAGAGCCAGCATAATCGCCAGCAGAAGGCCACCGCCGAAAAGCACCAGGAACATGCCACCAATGGCTACGCTAATCCAGTTCAAGATACGACCAGCTGAAGCAGCCGCACCATAACGCTCTGCCTCGTTCGCCTTGAAGATACCGATAACACCCAGAATCAGGGAGGGCAGACCAAACAGCCACCAGCTGAGAGTCAGAATACAAGCCAAGCTAATAATACCCAGCACCGTGGAAGTCTGAGCAGCCTTCTCACCGGCAAGCTGCTCGGGGGTTTTCTGCACAATACCGATAGGAACCATCATGGGCTGACCGTACTGACCCGGCTGCTGGTACTGCTGACCGTACGGGTCGTACTGGTTCTGACCATACGAGTCTTGACCGTACGAATTCTGACCGTATTGGTCATAGGAATACTGATCGTAGGAGCCCTGCCCGTACTGGCCGTAAGAACCCTGGCCGTACTGACCGTACTGAGTGTTCTGCCCGTACTGGCCGTTCTGGTTGTACTGCTCATTCAGACGGTTGTAGTCCGGGTTGTAGTCGTAGGGGTCTGAACCCCGAGGATTCTGAGACATGCCATCTCACTTTCGTACGGCTGGTGTGTTAAACAGTATTCACCCTAACCTATCACCGAAACGGGTACAACTACATCTGTTGCGCAAACCCGCACAATACGTTTCAAGAAGGCAGTGGAGCGCCCCCTGGCAGGTATGCGAAAGCCCCGTTCCTCACAATAAGGAACGGGGCTTTCCCTATACCCTTTGGAAGGGTGAAAGCTCTTAGAAGAGTGCCAGGGCGCTGACCAGCTCAGCGAAGTGGCTGGAAGACGAGCTGCTTGCGGCACCCGCAATCACCAGCATCAGCAGACCGCCGCCAAGGAAAAGCAGGTACAGGCCACCAATAACTGCGTTAATCCAGCTCATGATGCGACCTGCCGAAGCAGCCGCACCGTAGCGCTCCGCCTCATTCGCCTTGAAGATACCGATAACACCCAGGATCAGGGAGGGCAGACCGAACAACCACCAGCTGACGAAGAAGTTGCAGACCAGGCCGATAATGCCCAGCACCATGGAGGTCTGAGCAGCCTTCTCACCCGCAAGCTGCTCGGGGGTCTTCTGAACGATACCGACGGGCACCATCATGGGCTGACCGTACTGGCCGGGCTGCTGGTACTGCTGCTGGCCATACTGACCGGGCTGGTTCTGGCCGTTCTGCTCGTTCAGGTTGCTGTACTCCGGGTTGTAGTCGTAGGAGTTAGAGTCCTGCGGGTTCTGAGACATGCGGTCCCTCTTTCATGTGAATGGTGTGCATTAAACATTACTCACCCTAACTCATCACTGAGGCCCATACAACTGAACTCGTCATTTGGATACATACGATGCACTCCGTTGTAGAGGAAGATCGTTAAACGGGCGCGAAAAAGCCCGCGTACGCACGGGCGCTCGCGGGCTTTCTCAAATCATGAGGCTACTGCAGGTAGCTTCAATCTTAGTACTTTACAAAAATCTTCAGAGCGACCAGCAAAATAATACTGACGACACCCAGAACAGTACCGGCAATAGCCATACCGCGGTTCTTCAGCTCGGGGTTATTCATAGCCAGGCGGCCGGTCACAATAGCTACAGCCCCAAGGATGAAACCGAGGACAAAGAAGCTCACAATACCGCTCACCAGAGAGACAATCGACAGGGTCTTTGCCTTCTTTGCCTGTGCCTGCTGCTCGGGAGTCAGAACCGGCTGACCGTACGGAGCCTGCTGACCATACTGGGGTGCCTGCTGGCTAAACTGGGGGTCCTGGTTGAACTGGGGCTGGGGGTTGTTGGGGTTTTCAGACATGATTTCTCATTTCGTTGAGTAAATAAGACAACTCTGGCAACGTTGCATGAAAAAATCACACGCCAGAGACGCCCTCTATTTATCGGTGGGACAGTAGCAGTCTATCGAAAATGCATATGAGCCTCAAAGCCTACAATCCATAGTCCACCCTATAGAGCAATACACACTCAGAGATATCTCCAAAGCATGGGCCGAATTGACCAAGCGCAAAACAGCCTATATTCTTATAGGGATGCGCTCACGAGCGCACCGTGGAGACGTGCCAGAGCGGCCGAATGGACTTCACTGCTAATGAAGGGTCGGGGTTAAACTCGACCGGGGGTTCAAATCCCCCCGTCTCCGCCACTAAAAGCCCCGTACCAGCTGGTACGGGGCTTTTACTTTACCCTTTCAGGTACGAAACCTAGAAGCTCTTGAAATCCACGAGGCGCGCATCCGCACCATCAAGCAGAGCCCACTCCCCCGGCACCTCAAACACCGCAATGGAAGAGGGCGGGAAACCATAGTACACATCCATGGACGCGTTCGGGTCAGAATCCGGGCTCATCAGGCGCTGCGCGGCATCCTGCACGCCGGGCAGATGCGACACCACCATCAGAGAATGAACATTCTCAGAAACACTGTTGATACGCGCAATGATGCGGGACACAGACACCTCATACAGGCCCTCATCCAGATGAGCAGTAGGCGCCTTCGCCCCCAAACCATCCGAAACCCAGGTCGTCGTCTGACGAGTACGCAACGCCGACGAAGACATAATCTGCTCCGGAATATAACCGCGCGACGCCAACCAGGCGCCAGCAGCGGCAGCCTGCTCATGACCGCGTTTCGTCAGCGGACGATCAAAATCGTTCAGACCCCAATCAGCCTCCGCATGGCGCATAATAATCAGACGCTTAACCCCGCGGCGGTGCGAGCCAGATGCAGTATTGGAAGAATTTTCAGCCATACCTCCATTCTATCTAGAGGGCGCCAGCACGTGCTGCGCACCGCCACGTGAACGAGCCCCGCAGACACAAGTAAGCAGGCATAAGTAAGCGGTCACAAGTAAACCCCGGCGCACCGGCATCATGCCAGCGCACCGGGGTGCACTCTACAGAAGCTAAATTCTGCACACGCTAAATCGAGTATTCCGGAGCAGCCCAGACAACAACCTCGGGGTGCTCAAAGAAGCGGTAGCCCTGACCGCGCACCGTACGCACGGTACCCGAGAGGCGCCCCAGCTTCGAACGCAGACGACGAATATGCACGTCAATCGTACGCTCGTGCGGATGCTCATCACCCGAGCTCCACAGCGCCTTCAGCAGCTCTTCACGACCCACGGTGCGGGAAGAATTCTCCACCAGGTGCGCCAGCAGCTCGAACTCCTTGAAGGTCAGCATGAGCGGCTCACCGTCCAGGAACACCTCGCGGCGCGCCAGGTCAATCAGAACGCCCGAAGAGTGGCTGTTCGTGGTCTCTGCTTCGCGGGCGACATTCGCCTCCGGATGCATGTACATTGCGGTCGGATCACCGAGCGCATTACGCACCACCTCAAGGTCGCTACCCTCAGCGTTCACGGGAGCCAACGCAACAGCGGCATACGACTCCGACTCGGGTGCCAGATGGTGTGCATAGGTGCGCAAATCCTGAACGATACGCACCAGGGAGGTGCCGTTCGCAGCGGCAAGCTCCTCATTCAAACCCACGTAAAGCACGAAGCCGCGTGCCTCATTTTCCTGAGCCTGCTTATGGGCAGGGTCACCGGCTGAGAATGTCATCGGACGCAACGTTGCGGCCTGAGCAGCGGGACGCTGAGGCTGCACGACCTGACGCTTAGCGGCGCGGCCGCGCTGGGAGATGTGGACATATCCAGGTACAGCGCCTGACATGGTTCAACCTTCTCTCAAAGTCTGTGTACGGGATCCCAGTCGTACATGGTGTGGGGTGCGCCGGAAGTGACGCCGAGTCAAACAGTCCCCAATACCTGTTCGAGTCTCAATCCTCATACTTAATATTTCTCCTATTTGACGGATAAATCAAGCGGATTCGGCATAGTGGATTCTCCTTTATCGCCGGGAGGAGTACAATACCCCGCCCTATTTTGGGAGGTTTCAAGCAGAACGTGAGGCTTTCAGCTTTTTTCTCACATAAATATTCATGGCTTTTGTTATGTATGGGTCATACCCTGCATTTTCATGTGAGGCTGTGAATACGCTTGAAGTTTTGAAGCACCCCAGACGCCCAATTGTGTTACTTGTCACACTATAGGTGAGGTGTTGCAAAAGCCCACACCAACACCCAGCAGCACCATCGCCGCCCAAGCCCCGGACACATTAGACATGCACCGCCACATCGCGGCACGCAACCCACCGAATACTCACAAGACGTAGCAAAGCGCCTCCGCACATACATATGCAGAGGCGCCCGCTCACCATAAGCAAATAAGCTTACTCAGCCAGACCGTACAGGCGGTCACCGGCGTCACCCAGACCCGGAATAATGTACGCCTTCTCGTTCAGACGCTCATCACGAGCAGCCAAGAACAGGTCAACATTCTCCATGCCCTCAATGCCCTTCTCCAGAGCAGCAATGCCCTCGGGAGCAGCAATCAGGCACACACAAGTCACAGACTCAGCACCACGCTTACGCAGGAACTTAATAGCCTCAATCAGAGTGCCACCGGTAGCCAGCATCGGATCCAGCAGGTACACCTGACGACCAGTCAGATCCTCCGGCAGACGCTCAGCATAAGTCACGATATCCAGGGTCTCCTCATTACGAGCCATACCCAGGAAGCCAACCTCAGCGGTCGGAACCATACGGGTCATGCCCTCCAGCATGCCCAGACCAGCACGCAGAATCGGAACAACCAGCGGCTTCGGATCAGCAATACGAACACCGGTAGTAGTCGCCACCGGAGTCACAACCTCAACCTCTTCCACGCGGATCTCGCGAGTCGCCTCATAGGCAAGCAGAGTCACCAGTTCATCAACCAGCTGACGGAAAATCGGGGACGGAGTGTTCTTATCACGCAGAACACTAATCTTGTGAGAGACCAGCGGGTGGTCAAGAATCTTAATACGCATAATACGATTTTACCCAGCCCCGAAACCGCAAGCACCGGCAAAGCCCAGGAAGTGGCACACACCCTATAAAACACAGCAAATAACGCCGCGCAAACACCCGCCAGCACCACCCCAGAACAATCCGGGCATGCAAAAACCCGCCGAGACGAATCTCGACGGGTTTTCGTTGGTGCGGTGGTGGAGGGATTTGAACCCCCGTTGGCTTTTACACCAAACATCATTTCGAGTGATGCACCTTCGGCCGCTCGGACACACCACCAACAGTGGAAAACTATAGCACACCCCCCAACAGGAGGGCAAGAACAAGCCTACATATCGTGCGCGTACGGCAGCCGGGTGTCGCCTCTTTCACGGCCCCTTTAACCGTGCCCTTTTCGACACCCGACACCGAAGTCCCGGCTACGTCTGCAGACCCAACAGGTCCGCCTAATGACGGATATACCCATCTACAACCAGCATGACAGCACGCGTTGCATCCTCAGCATTGCGCTCCGCCTGATGCACTTCACGATCCATGGCAAGCATATAAATCGCGCCGAACATAGAGATCGCAATCGCACGAGGATTCTGAGCGGTATCAACCGTATAGCGGCGAGCCACAGCCTCCGTCATCTCCTCCAAATAATTCAGAAGATCCAGACGGTTATCGCTCATCGCCTCGGTCCAACCATCCGCGCCCTTCCACGCCTCCGCAAGCCACATCCGAGTAAAACCCGGACGGTCCTCAAGATACTGGAACGCGGCACGAATAGCACTCCGCAACGCCTCACGCGGATCAGAATGAACCGACGCCGCGCGACGCGCATCGCTCAGCAGCAACTGCGTGCCGTACTGGACCAGCTGATCCACCATGGTCTTCTTAGAACCGAAATTGTAATAAACAGTTCCCTTAGAAACCCCCGCCCGGGCAGCCACCTCTTCAACAGTGGCGTACTCAAGCCCCTTCTGGGTCATGATATCCATGGCAGCGTTGAACAACTTCAACTGAGTTTTACCAGTACGGCCGGGACGACGACTTGCAGCTTCAGCGACTGGGCGCTGCAACATCAGAAGTCCTCCCTCCCTTTTTGCAGATATATCTCTATTTTATTAGACAGTTTTCCCCGGTGCGACTAAACAGGGTTTGTTACACCGTAATCTCCGGCGCAAGCTTCTTCAGCGACCACGTACGATCACGACGCGTGCCGATGTAACCCAACACCAGACCAGCCAAACCCCACAGGGTCAAAACCAGCATGATGCCCCACAGGCTCGACTCATTAATGCCATAAGCCAAACGGCGCGTACCCGCCACCGCATAACCCATCGGGAAGAAGTCATGCATCCAACGAATCGACTCAGGCAGAGTCTCATACGGCATCGTGCCGCCCGCAGTAATCAGCTGCAGAATCAGAATGACCAAAGCAACCAGCTTGCCCGGCGCACCCAAAATCACCGTCAAACCATGAATGAAACCGGTAAAGACCAGAGCCACATAGCAGAGGAACAGCCACACCAGCCACGGATGAGCCATCTCAAAGCCCAAACCGAACTTAATCGCAGCGAACATCAAAGTCGCCTGAGCAATACCCACCAGGCCGAACGGCATCCAGCTACCGAGCATCACACGAATCGACGGCGCATGCGAAGCCAACGCACGGTTATTCATCACGCGCAGCGTCTGAACCAGCATCAGGCCACCAATCCACAGCGCCAAGCACATGAAGAACGGGCCCATGCCCTCACCATAGTTACGAGCCGACGCCAGCGACTCATGCGACAAAGTCACAGGGTTCGACATCGTATCCGCAACCTTCGCCTGTTCAGTCGGCGCAAGGCTCGGAACCTGCTTAGCACCAGAAGCCAGACCGCTCTCCAGCGACGAAGTACCATCCTTCAACTCGGAAGCACCATCATTCAGCTGAGTCGAACCATCAGACAGCTTCGCCGTACCGTCAGAAAGCTGCGACGCACCATCCTTCAGCTCATTCGCGCCATCAGCCAACTTCTGCTGACCCTCAACCGCAGACTGCTCCTTCTCCGCCAAAGTACCACTACCATCCTTCAGCTCGGCAGTGCCGTTCTTCAAAGAATCAGTACCCTCCTTCAGCTCAGAAGCACCACCGGACAGAGTCGCAGAACCACTCGCAAGGCTCGAAGCACCCGAAGCGATCTTGGAATTGCCATCAGCCAACGTTGCCGAACCCGACGCCAACGAGGATGCGCCAGCATCCACACGAGCGGCACCATCAGCCACCGACGAAGCACCCTTGGCAAGCGAAGACGCACCGGAATCGAGCGAATCCACGCCAGCCACCAAAGTCTGAATCTTCGCCGCAGTCGACGACGTACCATCAGACACACAGTGGCTCGACTTCAACGCGCTCAACTTCGACAGGGCATCAGCAGCGGCAGCATCACGAGTAGCCAGATGCGACTGCAGAGCCTTCTGATTCAGCTCAGCAACCTCATTCTTCGTCTCCTCAGAATCAACAGCAGCCACCAGCTGATCAGCCTGCTCCTGAGTCAACGTACCCGCCTCAACCAGCGGAGTCACCCGAGCACGAACCTTCTGCGCACTCGCAGACACCACAGTATTCGACAAGTCACGACCAAAATCGCCACTACCGGCAGAAGTATCCGTCTCATGCAGGCGCATGCACATCGCGTTCAGCTCAGCCGGCAACTCACGAATACCAGCCTGATCCATGCCTTCACGCAACTGATGAATACCCGACGCCAAATCATTAGCGCCCTTCGCAACCGCCGCTGAACCGTCCTTCAAGCTCGCAGTACCCTCAGCCAGAGTCGCCGAACCGTCCTTCAGCTTCGACGCACCATCAGAAGCAGACGCCGCAGCCGAAGCCAAGGTCGACGAACCATCCTTCAAACTCGAGGCACCATCAGCAAGCTTCGACGCACCAGAATCCAGCTTCGCCGCACCAGAATCCAAAGTCGACACACCATCAGCAAGCTTCGCGGCACCCTCAGCCAACTGCTTCTGACCGTCCAACAGCTGGGACTGACCATCAGCCAGGGAGGAAGTACCATCCTTCAGCTTCACGGCACCATCATTCACCGTGGCGGTACCATCCTTCAGCTGAGTGATAGCGTCAGCCAGCTTCACCGTACCGTTATTCACCTTCGAGGCACCATCAGCAGCCTCACCCATCTTCGAATGAATAGTCGTGAAGCTAGCCAACAGCGAATTCGCCGTAGAATTACCGACCTTCTCCGCCACCGAATCACGGACCGCAGTGCCCGCCTTCGTGACAATATTCGTCAGCACATAGTTGTTCGCGTCATTCGTAATGACCTCAATACCCGCCGAACGCGCATCAATAGTGCCCGTCTTACCGTCAGCATCAGGCTTGAACGAACCGGCACTCTGCAAATTACGGGAGAAATCCTTCGGAATCACCATCGCAAAGTCATAGGTGCCGTTCTCCACGCCCTCAACAGCCTCAGAACGGGTCTGCACCTGACGCCAATCAAACGTGCCAGCATCCAGAAGATTCTTCTTCACGTCAGCACCGGTATTCACCTGCTGACCCTCAGAATCCGTCGCGCCCTCATCCTCAACCACGAGAGCACCCACAATGCCGTTCACGTTGCCGTAAGCATCCCAGTTACCGTACAGGTACAGGGCACCGTACAGTAGCGGAATGCAGGACATCGCGATCAGCACCAGAACCGGCAAAACACCGCTGGTCAGGCGCTTAAGCTCAACAAGAGCTACACGCAGAACAGTCATTCTTACTCCTTCTCAGCGGTCTTCTGGGCAACAGTTTTCTCGTTGCTGGTCTTCTGGTTATCAGTCTTATGGTCAGTGGTCTGACCGAGCGCGCCGGATGCCGCGGGGGTGAGGGGAATAGAAGAGGTCAAGGGGATTTCTTCCACCTCACGCACCTCAATCACGTCAATCACAGGCTCGGTCTGGATTAGTTCTTCTGCGGCAGTCAGCTCTTCTGCAGGCTCCTCAGCCGGCTCAAACTCGCCATCCTGATCCATGTGGACACTACCCACCACAGCACGAGCACCCTGCCAGGACTCCGAAATATGAGGCACAATCGCCACCACAGTACGGGGACGTTCCTCGTCAGTGGCAAGCTCCTCCAGGTACGGAAGCCACATTCTCGTATGGTTCAAGTGACGGGAAGGCGTATCAAAAACCAGCAGGTCCGAAGGGCTCGCCTGCGCCAAAGCCGTCATCAGCTCAATGTTCATCTCGCCGTCAAGCTCATCCATCCACAGGCCGTCGAAATCCTCAAGACCGCGTTCCTTCAGCCAGCGGCTCGCACGGGGACGACCAAAAATCGGCAGGTTGTAGGAGAGCATCTCAGAAACGTAGTCGTGCACACGCATGTGCTGCTCGGGGGCGGTCACGTCAGGAGAGTCGATAATGTCACTGATACGACGCAGCTTCTTCATCGAAATCGGCTGGGGCTCCGCATCACCATCGCTCCAAAAAATCTCTCCACCCGACAGAGGCAAACGGCCCGTCAGGGCAAGACCCAGGGAGGTACGCTCCATCTGGCTATCAGCCTGAATAATGATGACCTCACCGTGACCCACAGAAAAAGAGGTACGACCAAAAAGGGCGTGGTGACGCCCCTTAGCCCAAATATTGTTAACGCGAAGCACGAATAATTCCCCTTAAATACAGGACGGTTCAGGTGAGTTTTGGAGAGCACTCCGCAGGTTGCGTGGGGTATCTATTTTCAGTCACGGGCAGACGGAGGCTCCAGTGCCTATATATCGTAGACCCGGATATGTGTGATGTAGTGGGCTTTTTACCCGAAACTGGGTACCAATTTTAAAATTTTTGAAGTATTTTTCAAAGAAACGGGGGTTTTCGTACAAATAACGCGAAAAGCCACGCGCTCTCACGTAGCTTTTCGTGTTATACAAAACAGTTCCTGAAGCGCCACCACGGGTGACGATTAGGGGCGGCGTTCTTTAAAGAAGTCCACCATCAACTGCGCGCACTCATCAGCACGCACCCCCGCATACACCTCGGGGGCCGGGGCAACCCGCCCGTCGCGCAGCACATCGTAACGACTGCCTGCGGCGCCGGTCTTCTCCTCCCAGGCACCAAAAACCACCGTCGAAACGCGTGACGCCAAAATCGTGCCGGCACACATTAGGCACGGCTCCACGGTCACGACCAGGGTGCAACCGTCCAGGCGCCACCGCCCGCGATGCGCCGCCGCCTGACGAATCGCGTTCACCTCCGCATGGGCGCTAGGGTCATGCTCATGCTCGCGGGTATTGCCCGCCGAACCGATAATGACGCCCCGCTCATCCACCACCACGGCACCGATAGGAATCTCTCCACGCTCACCCGCGGCAGCACCCTCAGTCAGGGCGCGCGCCATCCACTCGCTGTGTTCAGGGCGGGTGGGAATATCGCTGAGCACAGCGGAGGAACCGTCAGTGACCGTTAATTTTGAATATTCCGAATATGACATAAATCCTCGTCAGGGGAATAAATGAAGCATTATCGAGTGAGACTAGTGAGTAGCAGCCAAGGAGAAAGGATACACCGCAGAAGCGCCCGCCAGTCGTAGCTCACGCGCCACCGCAGTAAACGCCCACCGTGAATCCACCACATCAGAAACCAGTAGAACCGGGCACTGATGCTCACGCACGTAGTCCAGAACCTCAGCCGGCACCCGGTACGAGCGCAACACGTCCGCGCAACGGAACGCGCTATTACCGCCGAAGAAACGCGGCTCATCCACCAGAGAAACCTGGCCCAAATCCACCAGGCGACCCACCGACGCAAGCCCCCGTCCCAAAGACTGAGCCAAGCGTGGACGCACCGGCGACGGCAGAGTCAGCACAGCCACCGGACGACCCGCCTCAGCCCACTCCCAAGCGGCAAGCACCTTCACGCAGGCGCGACCCAGCTCGGCAGGAACCTCAGAATCAACCGGCTCACCCAGCTCATTCATCGCCAGAAGCTCACGCAGGCGAGTACCGTACCCCATGTCGCTCAGACGCGCCAACGCGTAACCCGGCTCAGTCTGCTCCTCCGGGCGGATACGACCGCGCGGCGCATCCGCGCCCATCAGCTGATCCAACCCGCTCGGCCACATGCGACGCGGTTGCAACGGCACACCGACCGTGTTGAAGCTGCTCTGTGCCGCCTGCAACGCCTCAGCGGGGATCTCCACCGGGTACCAGGGGCCCGCGCACACATCGCAACGACCGCAAGCGGTAGCGGAAGCATCATCAAGCTGCTGAGCCAGGAAAAGCATACGGCACTGACTAGTATGTTCATACTCGAGCATGGCGTTCTGCTCCGCCACACGCGCCTGCGCCACCGCCGCATAGCGAGCGTTATCGTACCGCCACGGCGAAGAGGTTCGGCGCCAATAGTTGCCTTCCTTCACGACGGCACCCTCAACGTCCAGCACCTTTAGCAGAAGCTCCAGGGTGGAGCGGCGCAGCTGAACGCGCGCCTCCAAAGCGGTAATGCTCAACCCCTCCGGGGCCTGAGCCAGCGCATCAAGCACCGCCAGCGCCTGCTCCTCATTAGGCATGGAGGCGGTCGCAAAATACTCCCAAATGGCGCGGTCTTCACGACCGGGCAGGAGCAAAACATCAGCGTTGACGGCACCTCGACCGGCACGACCAATCTGCTGGTAGTAGCTCACCGCAGACGACGGCGCGCCCAGGTGCACCACAAAACCCAAATCCGGCTTATCAAAACCCATACCGAGGGCACTCGTCGCCACAAGAGCCTTGACACGGTTTTCCTTGAGCGCCTGCTCCGCAACCAGGCGCTCATCCGGGTCGGTTTTACCCGTGTAGGCGAGCACCTCGTAGCCGCTGGCGCGCAGAGCGTTTGCGGTATCTTCTGCCGCAGAAACCGTCAGCGCATAGATAATGCCGGATCCGGGCAGGTCGTTCAGGTGGGTGAGTAGCCAGCCGATGCGTTGCGCCTCATTGGGCAGGGTGAGCACGCCCAGGCGCAGGGACTCGCGGGATAGCGGGCCGCGGATTACGTGCACGGGGGCGGTGTCAGTGCTGAGCTGTTCGGCGATATCGCGGCTCACACGGTCGTTCGCGGTTGCGGTAGTCGCCAGCACCGGCACACCCTCCGGCAGAGACTTAATGAGCGAACCAATGCGTCGGTAATCGGGGCGGAAGTCATGACCCCAGTCAGAAATACAGTGCGCCTCATCAATGACGAGCAGACCCAGGCGCGGCAGCAGGTACGGTAGCCACTGCTCACGGAACGCAGGATTATTGAGACGCTCGGGACCGACCAGCAGCACGTCAAGCTCGTCAGCTTCGAGGCGGGTGCGGATCTCATCCCATTCGGTCACGTTCGCGGAGTTCACCATGGCAGCGCGCACCCCCGCGCGGGATGCCGCCTCAACCTGGTCACGCATCAGGGAGAGTAGCGGGGAGACAATAAGCGCCGGGCCCATACCGCGGGCACGCAACAGCAGGGAGGAGATGAAGTAGACCGCGGACTTACCCCAGCCGGTACGCTGCACCACCACAGTGCGGGCTCGGTCGGCGACGAGGGCACGAATCGCCTCGTACTGGCCATCGTGGAACTCAGCATCAGAAACTCCGGTGAGGCGACGCAACACTTCGCGGGCTTCAGCGTACAGAGGGTCAGCGTGCAGGAAATCGGTGCGCAGGGAGTCCGCGGGGCTGGATGCTGACTGCTGGGGGTTCATGGTTCTCTCCAACGGTGGGTGGTTGGGGTCATCGCTACGCCGCGACGCGCCGTGCTCTCTTCCCATCATGTCACACCCCGTATCCTCCGGCTCTGCGGATGGTCATTTCTTGGGGAGGCGTGCGAGCGCCGCGTCACCTCGCGTAGTTTCGCTGTGCGAGTGGGGAGATTTACGCCTCGCTCACCCGTGCATCCGGCGTAAATGCCGGTAGAATTGTGCCAGTAATACACAGCCTCCGCATAGTTTTGCACAATGTTCACCATAGGTACGCTTTCTATGCTGGTGTTACTCCGCTGCCAATCCGTGCGTGCGGTCCACTCACAGTTCAGGATTTTTCATGACTTTTCTTGCCACCGCTTTGGTGCATCTTCCGGTTGCGCTCTTGGGCCTCGACCTTGAGCAGTTCCTGCTCGATACCGGCCCCTGGGTTCTGGTTGTTTCGGCAATTATCGTATTTATTGAGTCCGGTGTTCTTTTCCCGGTTCTCCCGGGTGACTCTCTGATTTTTGCTCTGGGTATGCTTCATGAGCAGATGGGCCTGTCCCTGTGGGTTGCTTTCCCGGTCCTGGTGCTGGTTGCTATTGCTGGCGCTGAGGTTGGCTACCAGATTGGTGCCCGTTACGGCCGTAAGATCTTCAAGGATGACGCGAAGATTCTGAGCACTAAGAACTTGCACACTACCGAGGAGTTCTTCCAGAGGCGCGGTAGCTTGGCTCTGGTTCTGGGTCGTTTCGTGCCGATTGTTCGTACGTTTGTGTCTCTTGCGGCGGGTATTTCTTCGTACGACCGTAAGAAGTTCCACCTGTGGAATGTTGTTGGTGCGGTTGCGTGGATTGGTTCGATTGGTCTGGCGGGTGTGCTACTGGGCGGTATCCCGTTCGTGCACAACAACATTGAGTACATTGCTGTGATTATTGTGGCGGTTTCTGTGGTGCCGGTTATTATCGAGTACCTGCGTGGCCGTTCGAAGGCGAAGCAGGAATCTGCTGAGTAATACGTGAGTCCTTCTCGGCTGCTGAGCCGGGGATGAGAAAAGGGTGGGGATACCGTTTGGTATCCCCACCCTTTTCATACTCTGAGTCTTTTGGTGATAGTGGTGTCGTCTGGGGCAAACGCCCTAGTTCAGGCGGTTCTCGCCTTCATTGGAGTTCGCACCGGGTTCTGGCGGATTCTGACCGACCACCTGGCTATGCGACGTGCTGCCGGCAGTCGTGTACGCCCACACAGGGGGACGGGTCAGCAACACAATGTTCCGGATGTAGAGGATAGTAATAACAACACCAACCGCGGTACTCAAGAGAAGAGAAATCGCCAGGTCCATAGAGTCGTAGGACTGCAAATATTCCATCAGCCAGGTGAGATATCTGGAATCCATGAAGAAATCTTGCGCAAACCAATACATACGGCTCAAGACCTCGTATGCGCTACATACGAGGATAAGTATGTGCGCCCATCTGTGCCCTTCCCAGGTCTTCCAGAAGAGGAAAATCTGGATAAAAATGAAGATGAGGGGGAAGCCCAGCGTGAAGAGAAGAGACAGCGCCCCCAAGCTGGAGGTTAGATTCTTAAGGAGTATGAACGTTTGAATATTCCTGAAAAGCAACAGAATAATGATGACGGTCATGCACCGCTTAGCACTGCGCAGGGCCTTCGGGCGTACCCGACCCGCACGTTCGGAGGCGACAGCGTAACCGGCGGTCGCCTCCCGGTAGCCGGTGGTGGTTTGCTCGGAGGCGCTGGCGCCGGGTGCGCTGTCCCCCGCCGCATTACTCTCTGCAGTGCCACTGGGGGCGGTACTGGTGGGGGCGGCGTTACTCTCTGCCGTGCTATTTTCAGCCTCGTCGGAGGGCAACAGCACACTGTACTCGGGAACCGTGTACTCCGGGTCATTCAACGGTTGCTTCGGGGTACGTTCTGACATCGTCATTCCTTTCTCCCCTGGCGCCCACCCCGCGTTACAGTGCACGGATCGGGCGTTAAAGAGTCTTACCCCAAGGATATAAGGAGGCGCGCCACACCCCAGGAAGGCGGTACCCTTTCTCAGCGTATTCAGAGGTACCCGAGTCATCACGTGCGCCATTCCGAGAGCTAGCCTCGGAACTCCTGACGTTGTTGCGCCTTTCTACGTGCCCCATCCAGCGCTACGGTGTGGCGGGCGAGGGTTGTTTCTCTCTGATGAGATGCGTTCGCCGTCCTTGTCATCAGCGAAAAGTTCTCGAAGTTCTGCCGGGACCTGACCGGCAGCCTGTCTCGTCTCAGACATCATCTGCTGGTGTTCTAGTGCACGTGCTCCGCTAACGATTTGGGTGTACGTCCTAATAGGAGCACGAGTCAGCAGCACAATCATCAGGAGGTAAAGAACGAGAGTAAAAACGCCGCTCACGATACGCACCAGGCTGGACACCGCAGCCGCTCTAGAGCTCAACCCCGAGAAATTATCCGCAAGAATAAGCACACCGCTAGCAGCCGCGAGAGCGCAGTAGATGATGGTAAGAATGCGCGCCCACTCGCGGCCATCCCAGATCTTCCAGAGAATAAAAATCGGGATGGCGGAGAGGATGAGGGTAACCACCAGGGCAGAGAAGAGAACACTCACCACCGTCTCAAAATCGATATATGACCCGCTTAGAATCGGCAGGAAATTGCTCAGGGGCCCCAGCACGATAATGGCGGCAGCGCACCACATAACGCTGCGCATAGCCTTCGGGCGCTCCGGAATTACCTGCTCGGAGGCGGGGTACGCAGTGTAGCCGGCGGTCGCCTCCCGGTAGCCAGTAGTGGTTTGCTCGGGGGTGCTGGCGTGCTCGGAGGCGCTACCGCCGGGCGCGTTACCCTCTGCCGCGCTGTTATCTGCGACGCTACCGGAAGCTACGTTACTGGAGGCGGCATCGCCCTCTGCCGTGCTATTTTCAGCCTCGTTAGAGGGCAGTAGCACACTGTACTCGGGAACCGTGTACTCCGGATCGTTCAACGGTTGCTTTGGGGTGCGTTCTGACATCTTTGTTCCTTTCTCCTCTTCTGCACCAACCCCGCACGCTATAGCGCAGGGCGGGTGCAGAAGAGTTTCCCGATGAGGAGGGGTATCCCACCCTAGTTGAGGCGGTAGCCTTCCTCGGTATACACGGAAGTGTCCTTATAGCCGCGCTGTTCGTTGCGGGAGTTCTTCCGCGCATCCGTACGGCGGGTCCTCCTGTACTGCTGAGCGACCGCTTCTTCAGCGCGTCGGTTAGCTTCCTTCTCTTCCCTGCGGGTCTGTTCATCTTCTAGGCGAGCACGCGTTTCTGCGTCTGCACTCTGATGACCAATGACATGACCGCCACCGGCGTTCACCTGTTCGCGTGCTTCCATCCGTGCCAACCTCGCGGTAGCCATAAACAACCTGGTGGAACGGCTAATGAGCAGCACAACTATCAGGATGGAGAGGAGCGTAATCAAGGTGTCAGCAACATTCTCAGACAGCACAGCCGCCGCGTAGTACTGAGAACTCCACGTCTGCGTACCATTCAGCAACCGGGAAAGATAACCAGTCGTCAGGAAGGTGTTCACAAAATCTATCAAGCCCCTGATTGCTATATAAGCGAAGCTAATAAAGATGACGACATACGCCCAGAATCGGCCCCTCCACAGTCGCCAAAGGACAAACATCGGTATGGCGTGCTCAACGAGGAGGAGCACTGCACCGGGGATAATGAAACCCACCCATAATTCGACGCCACCGGCTGAACGCTCGTCAATCATATGTAGGAAGATTTTATGGGTTGCTTCCACCGCCATAATGGCGACAAAGCATCGCATGACGATACGCAGCGCCTTCGGGCGGGGCGGAAGCACCACCTGAGGCGCGGCAGGCGCGGTGGAGGCGGCGGTCGCCTCCGCACCCTCGTGCGCTTCCTGTTGGGGCTTATCCGACCCGCCAGACGCGCCTCCGAAGTTAGGCTTTACACCCGTCTTCTGGGCGCGCTGAACCTGCTGTATCTCAGCCAGCAGGCGGTTCTTCTCCGCCGGGTCCTTCGACAACGCATAATCGGCAGAGAGCTCACGCAGCAGCTGCTCGGTAGAGTCTTTGACCGGGCCCTCGTCTTCCTCGAGCTGGCGAAGAACATCCTCACGGGTCGGCTCTTCCTCATCATCCGCCATGCTGTCCTTGATGATCTGCATCTGCTTCCGAATCGCCGCGGGGCTCGGGACCACGCCCACGGCAGGGCGAGTCAGCAGGAACATGAGGACGGCGCTACCCGCCGTAATCACCCCGACCAGAGCCTGCGACACCATAGACGAAGCAGCGGCAGGATGCGACACCGGATCCAAAGCAGTGAATGCAGGGAAAAGCACCTGCGCCAGACCAAAAACACCGGCAAAGGCAAGAACACCACTCAAGGAACACAGCAGAAGGTACAGCATTATCAAGCGGCGCGGATTAATGTACCCGTCCTTGACCCAATCCAGAACAATCCAGAGGAACGGCACCACCAAGACAGCGTCAGACAGAACCTTCGGAAGGGCATAACTAAGGAACGAGCCGATGTTCACACTCCGGCCCGCGGTAACGATAATCTGGTACGCATCCAGGAGGAAATACACCAGAATCAGCGTCATCGCGATGGAATACGCTTTACCGAGAATCGCCATTCCCCGGTCGAATTGCTGCTCCTTATCGCCGACTATGCCGAGGTTCCTTTTCGCCTCTTCAAACGCCGCCCGCTCATCATATGTGCGCTTCGCGGCGCCGGGGTTAGTCTGCGATGAGGATTCGTGCAAAGGTTCGGAAGTAGGGTGCACGGGTCATCCTAACTGTGGTTGGGTGAATAAAATTATCGGTGAGCCGCGGGTCGTCGTAGACCCGCCGCCAGAATCTGCAAGGCTAAATCAGGTAGTCCTCGCTACGGCGCAGGCGCCAATCACGACGCGCCTCCATGTACGAACGCGACTGACGCGACCACACCAACGCCAACGCCACCACGCACACCAGCATGTACGGCGCGGCAATATACACGGGCGTGTACAACGGTGAAGCGCTACTGAGCAGCAGCTCAACATCCTGGCTCGGCGCACCATTCAACGTACCCAGAAGAGCCGCGACTGCCAGCATAATCAGCAAGGATGCCAACACACCCAGCGCCAACGCCACCGACAGCACCAGCGCCGCCCAACGGTAACCACGCAGGTACGCCACAGTGCAGAAACCGTGCAACGTCACGTTACCGAACGCGCTGACCAGCAAAAACATCACCGGATAGTACGCCTGCGCCTCCACCAGCGACTGGGCGCGCCAGGTCGAAAAATGCGACAGCTGCGTCGTCGCATACGTGACACCCGTGTACCCGATCAGCACCAGCCAACCCACGGCAATAGCGAGCAGAACCCAACCCGCCACCGACACGAGAGTCGGGGTGGCAGGCTTCGTAGGATGCGTGGTGTTCGGAGCGGATGGCGGAGAGGACTCGACGGCGGACATAGCTGAATCTTTCGGATGTCGGCTGATAGTGTGCGGAAGATGTATGAGCGAGTGTGTGGTGTGTGGGTGGCGGCGCGGCGTTCGTCTACCGCGCCGCCTCAAAAAACTTTAGGCAGAAATGGACGGATCAACCGTCGCGGAAATAGTGTCGGGTAGCGTCAGTGAACCTGCCTGGTTCGCCATCGCAATCCGCAGGTTATTGAAGCGGTAAATAGTCAGCAACGATAAACCGACCTCGCTCAACCAGACCAGACCCAAAACGACAAGTATCAGCAGGGGGTCAAGGCCCATTGAAACACCTGCCCAGTCCAGCATCAGCAACAGGAACGTAATCGGTGAAAGCACCAGACCCACCGCAACAAACCCAATCAGCGAGCAGATAGCCCAGACGCTATACACGGAGGCATCCGCCGACTCGCGGGGAGGGCGCATCAGCGGCCACATCTGAACCACCAAATAGAGAGCGGCAACAAACCCAAAACAAATCGCCAGCGGCTGCGTGTACTGGGAAATAATGAGGCCCTCAACCAGGCTCAAAATGCACAGAATAACCATGCGTGCCAGGAGGTTCTTCCTGAGCTTCTGCTTGCGTTCATCCACCTCTTTAGAGGTGTAGGTGCGCAGAAAAGCGGGAACCTGACCCTGCCCGGGGAACGGCGGCAGAGGACCCGTCGGGTGCGTACGCACCACAATCGGCGGGTTCGTACCATCCTGAATAATGACGGTAGAAGTCGCCGAAATAACCGGATGCGAACCAGTCACCACCGGCGGCACGTTCAGCGGAACGGACACCTCCGGAGTGGCAGGAGTCGCGTGGCGAATAGGCGCCTGATAGCGAGTCTGCACACTGATATCTTCATCCGGATGTTCTGCGGATGAAGCGGCATCTGTGTTCAGGTGTGTAGCGCCCATGGGTGACCTCCTGGCAGGTGCTGGTCGTGTTTCTGTCTCTACCGTATCACGCGTACTTTAAGGGAATCTGAGCAGTAGCTGGGCGTCGCAGGCAACGCCGCCCAGCATCATTACTTGCCCCTGTTGAGGCGCAGGTTAGCCCTGCTCCGCCGCCTGCGAAACCTCCGCGTTCGGTTCTGCTACCTTCTGCTCTTCTGCATTCTGGCGCTCTTCCTCCGCCTTCTTCCGCTTGCTACGGCGCAGGCTCCTGCGAACCGCCAAGCTGTAGAACAGCGAGAACAGGACCTCCAACGCGAAGGAAGCCATTACCGTCAGCAGGGTCACCGTATAGAACATGCCCACACGGTCCAGCAGAGTCTGCGGGCCGTGCAGGGTTACGAGTACATAGGTGAAGAACGCCGTCATGATGGCAGCCGCAACCCCGGATGCCACATTCGCAAGCAGCACCAGCTTCACCGAACGATTCGCCCGGTAAATCATGGCAAGCCACATGTGCATCACCAAGTACACCAGCGGCACCGCACCAATCGGGAAAAGCGTGACGCGGATGAAGTAATAAACAATAATCAGCGAAGGAACCACCAGTAGGAGCACACGCACCAGGTACAGGTTCTTAGCCGGCAGCGGGTACTCGCTGGCGACATTCCAGAACTCGTCAGCCTGCTGCTTCAGCTCCTCCATCGCCTGCAACTGCATCAGCTGTGCCTGTGACATATGCTTTTGGGACATATGCTCCTGCGGCACAAGATCCGAGGAACCCGCCACCGGCGCCAGCTCGGCGGCAGAAACCGGTTCGCCCCTCCGCATACGAGCGGAATCAGCCATACTAACCCTCAAAAATGCCGCGCGAACGGTCCTTACGCACGCTCTCAGCAGGGAAAATACGGCCGCTCATGCTGATGTACACACCCGGCTCCAGCAGGTTCAGGGCAGCAATAGCGGCACCCAGGTTGAAGCCTGCATCCGAACGAGCCATCACGGCGGGCTGCATCGCGCCGGTCAGCACCACAACCTTATCGCCCAGATCGGCGTGCTCCACCAGGTAGCGGGCGGTCTCCGGCATGGTGTCGGTACCGTGGGTGATGAGCACCTGGTCGTTAGTGACAGCATTCAGAGCCTCGGTCAGCTCGGCACGATCCTCATCGGTCATGTCCAGGCTGTCCTTGCCAATCAGCGGACGAATATCGAAGCGCACATCAGTGATGATGCGGTCCAGCAGGTCCTTAGCGGCAGGCTCACCAATGTCCATGGTGCCCGCGACGGAGTAGAACTTATCGATCGTGCCGCCAGTGGCAAGAATCGTAATTTCTTCGGGGTTCTTAATGGTGACGCTCACGGGGTTTCCTCATCTTTTCGGGTCAACGTACACGAACTAAAAACTGCCAGACCAACCCGGCAGAATACGCCCCACCACCCGGAATCAACACGGGGTAAAAACCCCACGCATGAGGGTGGAGACGCAAAAACCCGCCGACCCCCGCAAAGCGGGAGGCGACGGGTCGGCTAGTGCGCCCTGTGGGGCTCGAACCCACGACCTGCGGATTAAAAGTCCGTAGCTCTACCGACTGAGCTAAAGGCGCTCCTATCCACACAAAACTGAAAGTGTGCAGATAGAAATACTATACACTACCGGCTCCCAGCCGATGAACGGTACACTGGGAAATCCTATGTCTACACCCGCAGCATCAACCGGCGCCTCCGGGCGCGCACGACACCGAACCCACCACCGACCCGTCCTCTACTCCGCCGAAAAGTTTGAACGCCACGAAGGCGGCATGGACCCCGCCGCACGCGAGGAGGCGGCGCACGCCTCCGCACGCATCCTGCTGATGCGCGGACGCGGCACCGATGAACAGATGACCGAGCGGCTCGTCAGCTTCACCGACGACTACGGTATCGAGATGCTCGCCGAACTCTGGTCCCACGCGAGCGCCCACTCCCTGCCGGGTGCCCTGTGGCGCATGTACTGGCTGCGGGATGTGGTGCATCGTTCGCCGCGCGGGGTGAGCCGCGCTTTTGAGCTGGGTATGGCGGAGGATTACCGTTCGCACGTGGTGGCGGGTGTTCCCGACCCGCCCGGTGCCGATGAGGTGGTTCGTACTATTGATGAGATTCTGGCGGGCCTGTACACCGGCGACATGGATATTGCGATGGAACGCTGCGCCGCGTTTGCGCACGTGGTGGCGTTGGGTATTCGCGCCGATTATGCGCGCTCTGCCGGGCAGGATGGTGCGGTTCCGGGTAGCCACGAGGTGAAGCGTGAGGCGGTGGAGCGTCGTGCACGCCTGCCGCGTCAGGCTCAGCAGATGGAGCAGATCGCGCACGATTTGGAGGCGGTTGCCGCCCAGTTGCGCGCCGTTGAGGCTAGTCAGCAGGTTAATGGGGTCTCCGGGGCTGATTCTGTGCAGGAAAAATCGCAGACCAACCTCGAAGCATTCTAGTCTTCTGCGCCGTTTAGCCGCCCAAAAATTCGGGTTCGTGCCGCGAATTGGCACAGGTTCCACATTGGGTCGCACAGGCGTGAAAAACCTGTTTCCGATTGACTCTGCGCCGGGTGCGGGTGGATAATAATTACAAGATGTCGGGTTGCTAATAGGTAGCCCCGGGCTCCAAATCTTTAGCCGCTTCGAGCGGCCTTCCGCCGAGAGGCGCTCCCAACCCGACATCCCTAAACGTTCCGGTGGGGGTCGAGAAATCGACCCCCACCGTTTTATGTTTAAACCCGGTCAAGAAGCCGCTGTCAGCTCGGCGCGATTGCGCATGAAAACCGGGTGCCCGTGAGATACCCACGAGCTGCGTGCACCCGCACCACCCAATACTGGTTAGACTGGGAACTATGCTGCACCGACTTTTTCCCCACGCTAACGAATCCCTCGCCTCCCTCGCTGAAATTTCAGCGCAGGTCGGTGAGGCCGCCGCGTTGCTCTCAGAAATGGTCGGCTCCCCCGTCGCAGAGTACCCCGAACTCTTCGAACGCATGCTCACCCACGAGGCGGACTCCACCAACCTGCTGTTCCGCACCCTCACCGAAGTGCGCAGCTCCTTCTCCCCGCCGATTCCGCGTGAAGACCTGTACACGCTGGCGCGCAAGCTCACCAACGCCGTTGAGAAGCTCACCAGCGCCGCGCACGTGCTGTCCCTGCACAGCATTGACGGCTTCGCCACGCACATCACCTCAATCCTGGACATTATTCAGCGTCAGGCGGTGCTGACCGCCGCCGTTATCCCCAAACTCGCCGATATTCGCGGCCTCGACAACTACTGGATGGACATGCTGCGCATCTCCCGCCAGGCACTGCGCACCGCCGAAGAATACGACGCGTACGTCGCCGAGCGCTACACCCCCGAACGGTACCGCCGCTACGCCACCTTCCTGGCGCAGCTGACCGCCGCCTCCAACGCCATGCGTGATGTGTCCGCCGAAATCGGTCGCATCATCGTTCAGGAATCCTAATGCTCCTGGGTCTTCTCGCATGCTGCGCCTTCATTGCCGCGGTCTACGTCACCGGTGTGCACGACGCCTCCAACTCCGTCGCTGTTCCGGTGCGTACCCGCGCCCTTGGCGAGCGCTCCGCCCTGTACCTTGCAGCGCTCTTCAACGTGCTCGGCGTGGTCGGTGCGTTCCTGCTACTCGGGGAGTATTCCGCCTCGTGGGTGAGCGCCCCGGAGGGTACCACCGGCCTGAACGGTATCGTTGCGGCGCTGCTGGTCTGCGCTATTTGGGGTGTGCTCACCTGGTTCCTACGGTTGCCGTCCTCCTCGACCCACGCGCTGGTGGGCGCCCTTGCCGGCGTGAGCTGGTGGACCCAGACGAAACTCGAGGACGGTGCTGAAGGCTTCGGTTCCCTCGCCTTCCTGCCGCATATTTTTGGGGCGACCCTGCTACCGCTCTTCTACCTGCCGCCGCTCATTTTTCTGCTGTCCTGGCTGATGGTGGTGCCGTTCTACCGGCTCGTGGTGGGTCATAACCCACGCCTGGTGAATCAGCACGCCCGCGAGGTGCTGGCGGTGTCTGCCTCCGCAATTTCTCTGCTGCACGGCCTGCAGACCGGCTACCTGTACCTGCTGCTGTGGGCACTGCTGAGTGAGCGCATCATGGATCCGGCGCTACTCCAGTCCCTCACCCGAGGCGGCATGCTCCTGGGCGCCCTCATCATTGCCCTCAGCCTGGGTGCCGGCACGCTCACCGGCGGCCGCCGCATCGGCTACACCTTCGCCTACAAGATGGTTCGCCTGGACCCCTTCCGTGGCGCGGTTGCCCAGGGTACGACCGCCGTTGTGCAGGTGCTCGGTTACTTCCTGCTGCAGGTGCCGTTCTCCTCCTCGCACCTGGCGACCGCCTCGGCGCTCGGCGCGGGCGTGAACCAGCGCTTCAACGCGCTGAAATCCAGGATTGTTCTGCAGATTCTTCTGGTGTGGCTGGTAACCATTCCGGCGTGCTTTGTGCTCGGTGTGCTGGCAATGGTGGCGCTACAGTCCATCCACTAGATTTTGGGGACGCTGCATACCCCACCGTGCCCACTGCCGCGGGATAGCCGGGCGGCGGGTTGAGTCTGAACAGTGCACACCTTCATAATGGGTTGAGTTCTTGGGCTGGCACGCGCCCACTCACCCTCGACTGATTGTGGTTATGTCTTCTCCTACCGTAGCTATTCTGGTCCGCACGAAGGACCGCCCCCGCTTCTTGAGCCGCGCCCTGGAGAATATTGCGCAGCAAACCTTCACCGACTACACGGTATGCGTGATTAACGACGGTGGCGACGAGCAGGCAACCCGCGCCATCATTGAGGCATCCCCGCTGGGTTTGCAGGGCTCTGATGCGCAGGGTTCCGGCCGCGTGCAGCTACTGACTACCGCCGGCGGCAACATGGAGGCGGCATCCAACGCCGGTTTGGCGGCGACCACCTCCGAGTACGTGGGGATTCACGATGACGACGACCTGTGGGCACCCGAGTTCCTGGAACGCACCGTCGCCGCGCTGGAAGAGAGCGGCGCGCTCATGTGCACCACCCGCATTGTGGAGCGGTACGAACGTGAGAACGCCGACGGCGAGTTCGAGGTGTACGAGGAACGTATTTTCCACGACGGCCTGCCCGGCATGGGTTTGCAGTTCCTCTTCCGCACGAACCGTGCCGTGCCGATTGGCATTCTCTACCGCCGCAGCCTGCACGAGCTCGTCGGCTTCTACGACGAGTCCCTGCCGGTGGTCGGCGACTGGGAGTTCAACATGCGTGCCGCCTCTGTTGCAGATATTCTGCTGGTGGATGAGCCGCTGGCGTACTGGTCGCTGCGCCCCGACGCGGAGGGCTCCGAAGCGAATAGCGTGAAGCGCCAGGCGGATCACGCCCGCTTCGATTCGATGGTGCGTGCCCGCGCTATCCGCGAGGATCTGCAGGCGGGCGCCCAACCGGGCGCATACCTGTACCAGGCGCATTTGGCGGCTGATCTGGAGCGCCGCGTTATTGATGGGCACGATCTGACCCGCGATTCCCTGGACATTCTGCGCTCTATCGAGAGCCGCCTGGAGCGTATTGAGGCTCGTCAGCAGGCTATTGAGTCCCGCCAGCAGAGCATCGAGGAGCGTCTGCGGGTACTAAAGCACCTGCGCGCACCGGGCCGTGCACTGCGTTCCTTTGCGCAGCGTTCCCTCAATCAGCGTTCTCAGGCTCGTCGCGGTGCTGAGGCAGGTTCTACCGGCGAGAAGGGTGCATAGCGGTGGCAGAGAACAATCATTCTTCTACAGCACTGCCCGTTACCGAAGCACCGCGCTTTAATGAAGCACCGCGCGTGCTCGTCATCGGCGATATCGGCCAGCACACCTACCACGTGGGCGACGAAGCCATGACCATTGCGAGCGCGGCGGCGCTTTCCGAAGGCGGCGCGGCGGTCACCCTCATGACCCGCGATGTGGGCCATTCGGCGCGCTATATCGGCGCGGCTGCTCATGAGGCGGGCGCACCCTACGAGTACCTGCCGTTCCTCCTCTTCCCCTGGGCACCGGCTGAACGCGAGCTGACTCTCGCGGCGCTCGAGAGCGTCCTTGTGGAGTTGCATGCCAACCGGGAGCGCCCCTCCACCGCCGAGCTGGTGGCGTTACCGCAGGTGCAGGCGCTGCCCGAGGTGTTGCATCCGCTGGAGCAGATCGTTGAGCGCATGGTAGAGTTCGCGGACTCCATCGCCGCCATGGATGCTGTTGTGGTCTCCGGCGGCGGCAACCTCAACTCCCGCTACGGCTGGCTGCTCTACGAACGTGCCGCCGCGGTGCGTGCCGCCGAGCATGCGGGCGTGCCCGTGTACGTGACCGGCCAGTCCCTGGGCCCGGTCCTCAACCCCGAGGACGCGCAGATTCTGGAACGCATGCTGCGCGCCGCCCGTTCGGTGACGGTGCGCGAACGTTCTTCCCTCGCTTGGTGCCGTGAGCGGGGTATTGACGCGCGCCTGAGCGTGGACGATGCCACCGACTACCTGGCAGCTTCTCCGGAGCTTACCCTGCACTATGCGGAGGGTGTTTCAGCAGGTCAGGCACTGGATGAGCTGCCCGAACGCTACGTGTGCGTGACCGTCAACGAATGCACCGAACAGCAGGCGCAGCAGATTGCGCGTCTGCTCGATAGCATGTGGCGCGAGCACGGCTACGCACCAGTGTTCCTGAGCCATTTTGGCGACCCGCAGAACCCGGCAAGCGGCGATATTCAGGCGCACCAGCGCATCGCCGAGCAGCTCAGCGCCTCCACCCCGGCGACCCTGCTGCCGATTCTGCACGCCGACCAGAGCGTCACCGTGCACCGCGGGGCGGCGTTTACTCTGACCAGCCGCTACCACCCGGCGGTGTTCTCCGCCGTAGCGGGTATTCCCGTGCTTGCCCTCGTTCCGGATGCGTTCACCCAGATGCGCGTGGGCGGCGCCCTGAGCCTGTACGGGCTGGGCGAGTTCACCCTGCCGTTGGGCATGCTCGCCGGTGGTGTTCCCGAACTGATGGTTGCCGCAGCCCTGCGGCACGCGGCGGTGGCATCGGATGCGCGCCGCACCGAACTGCTGGAGGTTCTGCGAGCCGAACGTGCCTACCTGCTGGCGCAGATTCTTGCATCTGGCGCAGAAAAGCTGGACGAAGTAGAGGCACCCGCGCCCTTCCCCGCCGTGGAGCAGGTTCCGGCGCTCCCCGAGCCGCTGGGTGCGACCGTCCGTGCCGCCCGCGAGCTCTTCACCGAAACCTCCCTCACCGCGGGGTTCGAGTGGGCGATGTCTGACCGGGCGCATTCCTGGGATGCCGAGCACCGCCGGCAGCTCGAGCGCGCCCGCACAATCGGTGGCGGGTACAGCGCGCACGGTATTCACGGGGCGCACGGTGCAGAACAGACGCGCCCCGTCACCGTTGAGGCTTATTCTGAAGCACCCGCCGAGGCGCATCCCGCCCAGCCGGGTCTGCTGGCGAGGGTGGCGCGCCGCCTCCGCGGCTAGATTCGCGGCTAAGCCCCTTGCACTGAGGTTTCGGCACGCAAGCTGAGGTTTCGGCACGCAAAACCGCCCAAGCCGAGGCGCTAAGCGGGGTTCGGGGCGCGGGGTCTCTCACACTTCAACCCAACACTCCCCTACCCCCTTGTGCACCGCATGTGCGCCGGTATGATGGTGCCCATGGCACGATTCGCAGACATTCTACGCACTACTGAACAGAACACCCGACAGTTCATCCGTGAGGGTATTCACCGAGTCCGAGCAGACTTCTTTCAGTCTGTGCAGATTGTTGCGGCGTCTATGGGCGCTTGGCTTTTCGCTGAGCGCGTCCTGGGCCACCACGAGCCCATTTTCGCGCCGGTGGCTGCCCTCGTATCCCTCGGCTATGTAAGCGGTGCTAAGCATTCCCGCCGAATCCTTGAGGTCTCCTTCGGCGTGACCCTCGGCATTCTCATTGGCGACCTTCTGCTGATCCTGCTCGGTCACGGTACCTGGCAGGCGGCAGTGGTGCTTTTCTTGACCGTGATTATTGCCCGATTTATTGATAAGGGCATTATTTTTACGATTCAGCTCAGCTTCCAGGCCTGTTTCACGTTGCTGCTGCCCGTACCTGACGATGCGTTCACCCGCAGTTTTGACGGTATCGTCGGTGGCGCGTTCGCGTTCCTCGCGATGTATCTGATGCCGCGCGACCCGCGTAAGAACCCGCGTGCCCGCGCGCAGGCTCTCATGGATGCGTTCGCGAAGGTTTTCCAGCTCTCCTCCGAGGCAATCCGCTACTACGATTACAACAAGGCGTACCAGAGCCTGCTCGATGCGCGCGCCCTGCAGCCGCTCTACGATGCATGCCGCGGTGACCTGATTACCGCGCAGGGCATGAGCGAGCTGTCCTGGAATAGCCGCAAGAGCAAGGGCGAGCTGGCGCGCATGGCGAAGACCCTCGCCGCGGTGGATTTGGCGATTCGTAACGACCGCGTGCTCAACCGCCGCATGGCGTCCACGATTCACCACGTGCAGTTGCGTACTGCCGCACAGCTTTCGCTCAGTGACGCGCTGACCGAGCTGTCGTTGGCGGCGCAAAGCCTCGGCCTGGGCATGTCTGCACCGACCGAAGGCGAACGCGAGCACTACATGATGGCGGCACGCGAGCGCATGATTAAGCTTGCCGGCACCCTCGAGCCGCGCACCATGGGTGTGGCAACTTTTGAGGGCGAGTCGCTGGTGCTGATGCTCCGTCTGATTGTGGTCGACTTTTTGGAGGCGACCGGCATATCCCACAAGGACGCCGTGGCGGTTCTCGTGCCCCTCGGCGAGGCGGTCACGAAGCACGCACCGCGCACCTCGGCAATCCCGATTGTGGACGCTGACATGGACGATTCCACGGTGGTTGATGACGTGACCGATAGCGCGGTGAACACCCACCGCACGAACAAGCTCAACACCCGCTCGATCAACATTATGTTGCACGAGAACGAGGAGGAGAGCCGCTCCTCCTAACTAGGCTCTAGCGGGCTTCTATCGGGGTCAGTGGCAACCACAAAGACACAAGCGGAGGGGGCTCCCGGCGGCATTCACGCCAGCCGGGCCCCCCCTCCTCTGCTGTCTTTAGTAATGCCCGCATGGGGCTGTTTATGCGCGGGTGGCTACTTCTGCGGGAAGAGCAGCGCGAGCGCCTCACCCAGGGTGGTCACCTCGCGCACGGTCACGCCCTCGGGCACGTCCCCCACGCCGGTCGGGGAGGCGGGCACCAGCACGTGTGTGAAGCCCAGACGGCCCACCTCCGCGATGCGCTGGCGGATGCCCGGCACGGCGCGCACCTCACCCGCCAGACCGACCTCGCCAAAGACCGCGAGCTTGCGCGGAAGCGGCTTATTCTGCGCCGCCGAGGCGAGCGCCATGACGCACGCCAGGTCGGCGGCGGGCTCAGCAATTTTCGCGCCGCCCACCGTGGAGACGTAGCAGTCGAGCTTGCCCACGTTCAGCCCGGCGCGGCGTTGCAGCACCGCCAATAGCATCTGAATACGCGCTGAATCCAGGCCCGAGACGGTGCGGCGAGGGGCGGGCGCCACCGCCTGGTCCAGCAGCGCCTGCACCTCCGCGAGCAGGGGGCGGCGGCCCTCCATCGTGACGGTCACGCAGGTGCCAGCCACCGGGTGCGGGGTGCTCGAAACAAACATGCCGGAGGGGTCCAGCACGGGTGCGATACCGTCCTCGTGCATGTCGAAGCAGCCCACCTCGTCGGTGGGGCCGAAGCGGTTCTTAATCGCGCGCAGCATGCGGATATTCGAGTGCTTATCACCCTCGAACTGGCAGACCACGTCCACCAGGTGCTCGAGCAGGCGCGGGCCCGCGATGGTGCCTTCCTTGGTCACGTGGCCCACGAGCAGGGTGCACATGTTGCGTTCCTTCGCCGCGGCAATCACGGAGGCGGCGACCTCCCGCACCTGGGTCACACCGCCGGCGCTGCCCTCAACTTCCGCGGAGGCGAGGGTCTGCACGGAGTCAATGACCAGCAGGGAGGGGTTGACCTGCTCAATGTGCGCCAGGGCGGTGCCGAGGTCGGTTTCGCTGGTCAGGTAGAGGGTCTGCGCGATGGCGCCGATGCGGTCGGCACGGAGTTTAACCTGCGCGGCGGATTCCTCGCCGGTAATGTACAGCACCGGGCGCGGCGGCTGGGGTGCGCTATTCTGCGCCGGGTTGTTCTGCGCGCCCTTCTCCCCCGCGATTCCGGCGGTGCCGCGCGCAAAGGTGGCGGCAACATCCAGCAGCAGGGTGGACTTACCCACGCCGGGTTCGCCCGCCATGAGGATGACCGCGCCGGGCACGAGTCCGCCGCCGAGCACGCGGTCAAATTCGGGGTTTCCGGTGCTCATGTAGGCGGCGACGCGCGAGTCGACTTCTGCGATGGGCTGGGCGGGTTTCTGCACGCTGGATGCGGCGCGGGTGCGCGCGCGGGTTCCCCCGGCGGCTTCTTCGACGGTGCCCCAGGTTTGGCATTCCCCGCAGCGGCCTACCCATTTGGCGGTGGTCCAGCCGCATTCGGTGCAGCGGTAGGCGGGTGCGGTTTTGGTGTTTTTCGTGCGCGCGGTCATGGGTCTATTTTAGGGTCTGGGGCGATACGGTGCGCGGTGTTTGGTCACGGCGAAATGGGGTGCCTCGGGGCACATTTTTACCCTTAAATGCAGATAGCTCAGCCTCGTGCACTCTCGTATAAATATCGAGAATATACGTTCGCTTTTAAGGCACTTTAGCCCGCCGTTCCGCCCCTGACCTGGCTCAATAACCGCCCTTACGGGTACAATGGTTTTCGTGCAGATGAATTATAGTGACCTATTGCTTAAAACTATCGCCCGAATCGCCCCCGGCACCGAGCTCCGCGAGGGCCTGGAACGCATCATGCGTGGCCGTACGGGTGCGCTCATCGTACTCGGATCCGACCGCACCGTATCCTCCCTGTCCTCGGGCGGTTTCAACATCGACACTGAGTTCTCAGCAACCCGCCTGCGCGAGCTGGCGAAGATGGATGGCGCTATCATCTGCGACCGCGACGCCACCCGCCTGCTGCACGCCGGCGTGCAGCTCATGCCGGACGCCTCCATTGAAACGAACGAGTCCGGCACCCGCCACCGCACCGCCGAGCGCACCGCAATTCAGACCGGTTTCCCGGTCATTTCGGTGAGCGCGTCGATGTCCGTGATTTCGGTGTACGTTGACGGCACCCGCTACATGGTTGAGGACAGCCAGTATCTGATGGCGCGCGCAAACCAGGCGATTCAGACCCTTGAAAGCTATAAGAAGCGTCTGCGTTCGGTGCTCTCCAACCTGTCTGCCCAGGAGATTGAGTCGAATGTTTCCCTGAGCGACGTGGCGATGACCCTGCAGCGCATGGAGATGGTGAACCGCATTATCCGCGAGGTCAGCCACTACGTGCTGGAGCTCGGCGTGCACGGCCGCCTGATTGCCCTGCAGCTGGAGGAGCTGCGCGCCCCCGAGATGACCGCCAGCGACCTGATTCTGCGCGACTACCTGCCCGAGGTGAACGACGAGCTGATTACCGCCGGCGTTGAGGCTCTGCAGAACCTGGACGATATGGACATCGTGGATCTGCGCACGATTGCCCGCACTGTCGGCTTTGGTGAGAACCCCGACCTGGAGCTGCCCCTGCAGCCGCGCGGTTTCCGTCTGCTCGCCGGTATTCCGAGCATCCCGAACGCTATTTCTGAGCGTCTGGTGGAGCGCTTCGGCAGCCTGCAGGCTCTGATGGCGGCGTCCCTTGAGGACCTGCGCGCCGTGGACGGTGTGGGTGAGGCTCGTGCCCGCACGGTGCGTGAGCAGCTCTCCCGCATGGCGGAGAGCAGCCTGGAGAAGTACCTCTAAGAAGACCTATACGAAAGCCCCCGCGCCGGAGAATATCCAGCACGGGGGCTTTTTTCTGACCTCGCGAGAACCTTTTGCATTATGATGTAGTGACCGCAGAGTTTTCCCCGCACCTTGACACCCCAAGGAGGTCACAATGTCGTACTCACAAGCTAAGTATCCGTCGGCCAAACGCCCCGTCCCATTCTTCGTGTGGGCATCCCCCATTCTCTTTCTGATTTACCTGCCGCTGCTGTGGTTCAAGGTCATCCCAAACTCTTTTGAGGTGACCGACCTGTCCACCCTGCTACTGGCGGCACTGCAGTGGACCGCTTTCGGTAGCCTGCTCGGGTACCTGGGCGAGCGCCGCTTCGCCAAGCCCCGCGCCTCCAAATAACAGTCGAATAAAAGCTAAAGCCCCCGCGCCGGAGAGTATCCAGCACGAGGGCTTTTCGCGCCCATTCACGGGCAAAAACTATGAAAGTTCAGACGTTGTGAACATCAGGTAAGCGAACTACTGAATAACGAAGTTCACCGGAGCCGAGCTCACACCATTCACCGTAGCGGTCGCCCAGTAAGAACCCTTCTGAGCGGTCGAAGCGGAAGAGCAACCCAGGACGTTGATCTTACGGTCCCACGCCAGGTCGGTTGCCGCCTCGGCACCTGCGGCTACCTCAGCCTTCTGAACGGCAGTCGCTGCGCACAGGCTGCGGGTGTACACCTGAGCCGCACCGGAGGTGATGTTCAGGTCCACGCCGGTGTTCGCACCCTCGCCGCCCACAGCGCAGGGGGTCTTCGAGGAGTTCGTGTAGGTCACATGGAAGGACACCTGCTCACCGACAGCGAAGGTACGCTTCGCGGGGGTGACGGTCACCTTCAGGTCGTTCGCGGTACATGCCGCAACAACAGCCGCGTTGGTCACGCTCGGAGTCGGTGCGGGAGCGGTCGGGGTTGCCGCGGGGGTAGTTGCCGTAGTGGGGGTCACGCTTGCGGTGGGTGCCGCAGAAGCGGTCACCGAAGGAGTTGCCGAAGCAGTAGCACTAGCCGACGCAGACGCGGTTGCAGAGGCAGTCGCGCTAGCGGACGGGGTAGCCGAAGCAGTTTCGGAGGGGCGAGCGCTGAAGCTCTGGAAGGGTGCACCGGAAGCCGTCGCAGTGGAGGCTACGGTAGCGTCCTTCTTGCCGTTAATCATGCCGACCATGGAGGTCACGCCGGCGACCAGCAGCAGAATGACAGCGAGCAGAGCGATGACCGCCACGATACGACGGCGGCGGTAGACTTCGGGAGGCAGAACGGGACCATTTTCAGACATACCCTTAAGGATACCGGGTTTAACCCTGAGAATCACAGTGAACCCCGTTCATGCGGTTTTGGGAATATATGCCCTGTAGCGTAGGCTTTTCGGATGACCTCAGAGCCCAAACGCACCGCACGCACACGCCCCGAACCCACCCTGCCCGAAGGCACCAATATCGAGGCGCTTCACCACCGAATCAACGGGTGGTTCCTCGACCAGGCACGCGATTTGCCGTGGCGTCGTGACGAGTGCACCCCCTGGGGTGTGATGGTCAGCGAGTTCATGCTGTAGCAGACCCCCGTCAAGCGCGTTCTGCCCGTGTGGGAGGAGTGGATGCGCCGCTGGCCCACCCCCGCCGACCTTGCCGCCGAGCCCGCCTCGGAGGCGGTGCGCGCCTGGGGTAGGTTGGGTTACCCGCGCCGCGCGCAACGTCTGCACGGTGCCGCCGTAGCGATTGTGGAGCAGCACGGCGGTGAGGTTCCCGCCGACTATGATGCGCTGCTGGCTCTGCCGGGCGTGGGCTCCTACACGGCGGCGGCGATTAGCGTGTTCGCGTTCGGTCTGCGCGCCACCGTGATTGATACGAATATCCGCCGCGTGCACGCGCGCGCGGTATCCGGTAAGGCGCTACCTTCGCGTTCGTTGACGGCGGCTGAGACTCGCCTGGCGGAGGCACTCATACCCGCGGACACCCCCACCTCCTGCCTGTGGAATGCAGCGACCATGGAGCTTGGCGCGCTGGTCTGCACGGCGAAGTCCCCGAGCTGTCAGCTGTGCCCGGTGGAGGATTTATGCGCCTGGGTTGCGGCAGGCAAGCCGGAGGCGGACTACACGCCCAAGGGCCAGAGCTGGCACGGCACGGACCGCCAGGTGCGCGGCGCGGTCATGGCGGTGCTGCGTGCGGCGCATGAGCCGGTGGAGCGCGACCTCATCCTGGGTGCGTCTTCGGGCGCAGACTCAGCCAGCGGCACGACCTCACCCGATCTGGCGTTCCCGGCGAATGCACCCGCGGCGGTACACCGTCCGCTCAAGGCGCTGTACGCCCTATCCCCCGCGGCGGAGCAGTTGCAGCGCTGCTATGCGGGGCTGCTGGCGGACTCTCTCGCCCGCGAAGTCACGCAGGGTGATACAGTGCTCGTCTCGCTCTAGTACCCGCCGCAGAGAGGCTCCTGGAGCCTCCCAAAAGCATAGAAACGCCTGAGGGGCGGTACCGGATCATTCCGGTACCGCCCCACAGGCGTTTAGTGCGCTAAAGCCTAGCTACCTAGAGCTTATTCCAGAGCCTAGTCGTTGCCCTGACCCTCAGCGGCGGGTGCCTCAGCTGCGGGAGCCTCTGCGGCATCCTCGTTCAGCTCCTGCACCGAGTCCAGAGCCAGCTCCTTCATCGGCTGAGAAGAGAAGACGAACTTCGCGGAGTCGCCCTCACCCTCAACGTCCACGGTGATCTTCTCACCAGGCTTGATGTCGCCGAAGAGAATCTTCTCGGACAGGGCGTCCTCAATGTTGCGCTGCATCTCGCGGCGCAGAGGACGGGCACCCATGGACGGGTCGTAACCCTTAGCCGCCATGAGAACCTTCGCAGCGTTGGTCAGCTCAATGGACATATCCTGCTCCGCCAGGCGCTTAGCCAGGCGGCCCACAAACAGGTCCACAATCTGCAGAATCTCAGACTCGGAGAGCTGCGGGAAGACGATGATGTCATCCACACGGTTCAGGAACTCGGGGCGGAAGTGCTCCTTGAGGTTCTCCATCACGCGTGCCTGCATGCGCTCGTAGTCGGCTGCGGTGTCGTCCATCGCCTGGAAACCAACCGGGATGCGGCGGTTCACATCGCGCGAACCCAGGTTGGTGGTCATGATGATGACGGTGTTCTTGAAGTCCACCACGCGACCCTGCGAGTCGGTCAGGCGACCGTCTTCCAGGATCTGCAGCAGCGAGTTGAACAGGTCGGCGTGAGCCTTCTCCACCTCGTCGAACAGGACCACGGAGAAGGGCTTGCGGCGGACCTTCTCGGTCAGCTGGCCGCCCTCATCGTAGCCAACGTAGCCGGGAGGCGCACCGAACAGACGGGAGACGGTGTGCTTCTCCTGGTACTCGGACATATCCAGGGTGATGAGCGAATCCTCATCGCCGAACAGGAACTCCGCCAGAGCCTTGGCAAGCTCGGTCTTACCCACACCGGTCGGGCCGGCGAAGATGAACGAACCACCGGGACGGCGCGGGTCCTTCAGACCTGCGCGGGTACGGCGGATAGCGCGGGACAGTGCCGCAATAGCGTGCTCCTGACCGATGACGCGCTTGTGGAGCTCCTGCTCCATGGTCAGCAGGCGGGTCGACTCTTCCTCGGTGATCTTGTAGACCGGAACACCGGTGGAAGCGGCCAGAACCTCAGAAATAACCTCGGGGGTCACGGTGCCGAATGCGTCGCCGCCTTCGCGCCATGCCTTCTCGGCTTCTTCCTTCTCAGCCAGGACCTTCTGCTCCTGATCACGCAGGCCTGCGGCCTTCTCGTAATCCTGGGAGTTGATGGCGTCTTCCTTCTGCTGGCGCAGCTTGGCGGCCTTCTCGTCGAGCAGCTTGATTTCCGGGGGTGCGGTCATGCGCTTGATGCGCAGGCGTGCGCCCGCCTCGTCAATCAGGTCGACAGCCTTATCCGGCAGGAAGCGGTCGGAGATGTAGCGTGCCGCGAGGTTCACGGCGGTCTCAATTGCCTCGTCGGTAATGGTGACGCGGTGGTGTGCCTCGTACTTATCGCGCACACCCTTGAGGATCTGCACGGCGAGCTCCTGGGAGGGCTCCTCAACCTGAATCGGCTGGAAGCGGCGCTCCAGGGCGGCATCCTTCTCAATGTGCTTGCGGTACTCGTCCAGGGTGGTGGCACCGATGGTCTGCAGTTCGCCTCGAGCCAGCATGGGCTTGAGGATGGAGGCAGCGTCAATCGCGCCCTCTGCGGCACCCGCACCGACGAGGGTGTGAATCTCGTCAATGAACAGGATGATGTCGCCGCG
>NZ_JABZXW010000068.1 GCF_015265375.1 Rothia sp. (in: high G+C Gram-positive bacteria) | reverse complement strand
TCATCACCGAGTACCTTGACCCCACCCGCATGCTGCCCGCCCCCGGCCAGGGCGCGCTCGCCCTGGAAGTGCGCGAAAGCGAGTTCGAGAACCCGGACCCCGCCGTGCTGTCCGACGCCGAGGTGGCGCGCCCGGTGCGTGCCCTCGGCCGCGCCCTGATTGCCGCGAACCACCACGAAACCCGCCTCGCCGTCAGCGCTGAGCGTGCCCTGCTGCGCCGCCTTGAAGCCGGATGCGCCGCCCCCATCGGCGCATACGCGCAGGTGGTTGAGGGTGACCTGGTGCTCAGCGTTGTGGTGGCGTCCCCGGACGGCACCGACATGCTGCGCCACACTTCCGCAACCGCCGAACTGGATGTGCCCGGCGCCGAGCGTCTGGGCGTGCGCGTGGCAGAAGACCTGCTGCAGATGGGTGCCGCTGCCCTTGCCGGTTTGGACCTGAAGTAGGCGTCATGTCTGCCGCTAGTCCGCAAGCTGAGGCCCCGGAAACTGAATCCCCGGAAACTGGTACCCCGGAAATTGCGCCCCCGCGCACGGTTCTGCTGACCCGCTCCGCCGCCCAGGGCGCCGCCTTCGCACGCGCTCTCACCGAGGAAAGCGTGCAGAACGGGTTGGGGGAGTGCCGGGTACTCTTCGCACCCCTACAGCAGGCACGCACCGTCAAGCCGGGCGCAGAACACGCCGCCGCGCTGGAGGCGCTCGCCTCCGGCCACTATGCGTGGGTGAGCTTCACGAGCGCCAACACGGTTCGCGCCTGCGCGCAGCTGTGGGGTGCGGAGTTTGCCCGTGCGGTTCACGCCGGGGGAGCGCGCGTCACCTGCGTGGGTGCGGCAACTGCCCGCGCCGTGCATGCTCAGCTGGGGCTGGATACGGACTTTCAGCCGCAGGTGCAGAGCGCCGCGGGTATGCTCGCGGAGTTTGAAAAGCCTGTAGCTGATGCCGCCGCAGTGCTGGTTCTGGAGGGTTCCAACGCCCGCCCGACCCTGCGCGAAGGCCTCAAAAACCTGGGCTGGGATAGCCACCGCTGCGTGCTCTACGACATGGTGCCCGCCGAGCAGGTGGAACCCGGCGAGCTGAGCCTCAGCGCCGCCCGCGCACTCGTACAGGGCAACACATCTGAGGCGGGCGCCCCCGAAACCCCCGCGCCGGATGTGCTCGTGGTGACCGCCCCCTCCCGCCTGCATGCCCTACTCGACGGTGCGCTAACGCCTGAATCTGTGCCGCCGGTGGTGGCGATTGGGGCGAGTACCGCCTCCGCATGCCGCGCCCTCAACCTGCGCTACGTGCAGGCCGATTCGCCGTCACCGCAGGATTTGGCGCGCGCCGCTGTATCCCTCATGTAGGCGCATCCCTCATCTACTAAGACCACATATTTTTATCGAGTTTTCAGGAGAGATCATGAACCTCACCCGCCGCCCGCGCCGCCTGCGCACCACCGCAGCCATGCGCTCCCTCGTCGCTGAGACCACCCTGCGCCCCTCGCAGCTGATTCAGGTGTTCTTCGTGCGTGACGGTATCACCGAGCCGCAGCCGATTCGCTCCATGCCCGGTCAGTACCAGCACACCCTGGAGAGCATCATTCCCGCCGTGCGTGAGGCGTACGAGGCGGGCATCCGTTGCATTGACCTGTTCGGTATTCCCCGCGACGAGGATAAGGACGAGGTCGGCTCGACCGCCTGGGACCCGCAGGGCATCCTGAACCGCGCGATTGCTGTGTGCCGCGAGGAGTTCGGCGACGACCTGGTGGTCATGGCTGATACCTGCCTGGACGAGTTCACGAGCCACGGCCACTGCGGCGTGCTGGTCAATGACGGCCACGGCACGCTCGTGGTGGATAACGACCAGACTGTGGAGCTGTACTGCAAGATGGCGGTTTCGCAGGCTCGCGCGGGCGCACACACGGTTTCGCCGTCGGGCATGATGGACGGCCAGATTGCGGCGATGCGTGCCGCTCTGGACGAGGCCGGATTCGAGGACGTGTCGATTATGGCGTATTCGGCGAAGTACGCTTCGGCCTTCTTCGGCCCGTTCCGTGACGCGGTGGAGTCGACCTTCAAGGGCGACCGTAAGACCTACCAGCAGGACCCGGCGAACCGCCGTGAGTCGCTGCTGGAGGTGCGCGCCGACCTGGAGGAGGGCGCGGATATGGTGATGGTGAAGCCCGCCGGTAGCTACCTGGATATTGTGCGCGAGGTGGCGGAGTTTTCGCCGGTGCCGGTGGCGGCGTATCAGGTGTCGGGTGAGTACGCGATGATTGAGGCGGCTGCGGCGAACGGCTGGATTGACCGTAAGGCTGTGGTGTTGGAGTCGCTGCGTTCGATTCACCGTGCAGGTGCGGACGTTATTCTGACTTATTACGGTACGGAGGCGGCGGGCTGGCTCCGCGAGCTGGACGCCTAAATCCCTCCCTCTTTGAACGCTGAGAAGCCACATGTGTTTCGAAAAGCCACGTCTTTGGTGGCTTCTCGAAACACATGTGGCTTTTCGCTGTTTATGATCGTTCCTCCGGCTCTTCGCTGACGGGTTTGTACCCGAGGGAGGTACACACAATGTTGCCGTTGGTGAAGTACTCCGCGAGCTTTTCACGGTCGGCGGGGGAGCGCAGGTCCGCCCAGCGTTCCTGCTCCAAGTAGAACGCAACCTGGGAGGTCAGACAGACGACGCGCTCATCGTGCACCGCCACAATATGCCTGCGCAGCCAGGGGATGCGCTTGGCGAGGTTCGGCGGAATGAAAGACGGCACCTTGATTTCTATCTGCCATTGCGACGGCTCGTAGAAGGTCGGCTTGATTTGTTCAGGGTTCTTCGGGAAGACGCAGAACTCCACAATATCGGGGTAACTGTACTTCTTCGCCGGTAGGAAGAGCCGCCCAATGTAGAACGAATCGGGGTTGAACAGCAGGTAGACCTTCAAATAATGCCAACGCAACGCTAACGCCGCGGAGACAGTAACCGCCAGCAGGATTGAGGCACCACCAATAGGCATCGGCGGCGTGTACAGAATCGTCCAACCGACCAGCGAGTAGAGGAAAACGATGAGTGCCAGCACCAACGCCACCACCACGGTCACGCAGAGCCCCAGATAGAGTCTAGGCGTCGAACGCACCGGTTTAGCTTGGGGATGTGCGTCCCGCGGAGCAAAGAACGCGTCAATACGGTTCAGCATTTCGCCCAGGACTTGGGGCATACCCGCGGTGTGGTTATCGAGGTTAAAGTAGCGGGAGCTACGCCAAATGAAGCGGCTCCAGCATGCACCCAGATAGACCATGTAGAACGGAAGGACTAGTGCCGGTAGCAGGATGCCGTCACGGGCAATGTCCTTGTACAGCAGAAAGATGGACCGCGCGATAACGCAAGCCCACATGTACATGACGGCGTGCATCCACGCCTCAAACTTAGATACGCCAGAAATGCTATCGAGTTCTTTCCGGGCGCGGGTGAGGTTGGAACGCAGCTTATGTTTGGGGAGCGGGTCGCCGTCCAGGGAACGGCGTTCGGCGTACCTCATCGCTTTGTCTACGGGGGAGCCTTTGTAGAAAACGTGTAGCCGTCTCGCTTCTTCCTTGCTCATGGTTGAGGAGTAGGCGATATCGACTGCTACGCACACCACCAGGTACAGCAGGAAGGCTATGAGCCATATGTAGCGCAACGGCTCTAGGGGTATCCCCAAAGCGCTTAGCTCCATGAATTGTCCTCTCTACGGTGTCGGTGATGGTGTGTTTACGGTGCTGAGAAGCCACATGTGTTTCGAAAAGCAACATAAAACGTGGCTTCTCGAAACACATGTGGCTTCTCGCGGTATAAAAGCAACTCGCTTACTTGTACTGCGCCTTCTGGAAGGATGCGCGGCGTGCCGCCTCCTCCGCATGCTTACCGGCAGGCTTGTAACCCATGGTCGTGCAGATCACGCGGCCGTCCACGAAGTACTTCGCCAACATTTCACGGTCCGCCGGCGAATCCAGCTGCGCCCAGCGTCCCTGCTCAATGTTGAACGCAATCTGCGCCACCAAACAATCAATCTGGTGATTATTCAGCGCATAGTCGTGCTTGCGGCCGCCCGGAAGCAGAATCTCCAGCGTCCACTGGCTCGCATCCTTCGGGTTCAGGTTGATAGCGTCCGGGTTCTTCGGGTACACGCGGAACGCGCGAACATCCGAGTAGGGGCGGGACTTCGCCGGAAGGAACAGGCGCCCAGCCTGGAACGAATCCGGGTTGAACAGCACATAATCGCGGTTATACATCAGCAACATAATCAGCAGCGGAATGTACGCCGCCGCCAAGAACCAAGAAGCGTGACCGATATAGATCGCTTCCCAATCCTCGTCGATGCTCCAGCCCGCCAGCGAAACTAAGAAGACCGAGGCGAGCAGGAACGCAATACCGTTGAGCACCCAGTAGACGGTGCGGTCGTCACGAATCGGCTCCACACCCGGCACGGTGCTGCGCACACGGAACGGGGCGCTCAGCTTACCCAGCGTCGCCGAGTAGATGCGCGGCATGCCCAGCACACGGTCGTCCTTGCTGTATCCGCGGGCGGCACGCCAGTGACGGCGGCCAATACGCGCACCCAGGTACACCATGAGGAACGGCAGAAGCAACGCCGGTAGCAGAATGCCGTCGTACACGATATCCCAGTA
Organism: Rothia sp. (in: high G+C Gram-positive bacteria); assembly: GCF_015265375.1. Lineage (GTDB taxonomy): Bacteria > Actinomycetota > Actinomycetes > Actinomycetales > Micrococcaceae > Rothia. The sequence continues at coordinate 5,269 of NZ_JABZXW010000068.1, read as the reverse complement.
CAGGGTGAAGATTGAGACCGCCACAATCCAGCCCCACAGGTACATGATCGTGTGGAACCAGCCGCCAAACACGCCGGCGCCCTCAATAGAATCCAGCTTCTTCTTAGCCTTCTTCGTGGCGCTACCCTTACGGGAGGAGCTCAGCGGCGCACCCATCGCGGTACGTTCCGCGGTGGCGCGGCGCGCCTCATCAACGGGCGAACCGGACACCTCAAGGTACAGGTCGGCTGCCTTCTCTTTCTTGATGGGCACCGGGTAGGCGATATCTACCAGCAGGCACAAGCCCACGTACACCATGAAGGCAATCAGCCACACGTCGCGTAGCTGCTCCATGGGCAGTCCCAGAGCGCTCAAATCCATGAGCCGCTCACCTCCTTACGTCTCTCAAACCCTTACGCGGAGGCAGCCGCAGCGGCGGCAGCCGGAAGAGCCGAGATGATACGTTCCATCGCCTCATCGTCGTGGGCGGCAGAAACGAACCATGCCTCGAATGCGCTCGGCGGCAGGTACACGCCGGATTCGAGCATGGAGTGGAAGAACGCGTTGTAGCGGCTGGTTGCCGAGGCCTTGATGTCGGCGTAGTTGTGCACGCCCTCCTGAGAGGTGCCGAACGCGACCGAGAAGAGGTTACCGGCGCTCTGGATGGAGTGGTCCACACCGGCGGCATTGAACGCCTCGGTCAGAGCCTGCTGCAGCTGGGCGCTACGCGAATCCAGGTGCGCGTAAACGGCGGCATCAGCCAGGGTCAGGGTCGTAATACCCGCCGCAACGGACAGTGGGTTACCGGAGAGGGTACCCGCCTGGTAGACCGGGCCGACCGGCGCCAGGTGCTCCATGACCTCACGCTTACCGGCCAGCGCCGCGATGGGCATACCGCCACCAATGACCTTGCCGAACGTGAAAATATCGGGAACCCAGCCGCCATCCTCGGGAGCCGCGTAGCCCCAGTAACCAGCCGAAGACACACGGAAACCGGTCAGCACCTCATCAAAAATGACGAGCGCGCCGTTCGCGTGAGCAATCTCGTGCAGGCCACGGTTGAAACCGGGCTCGGGGGTCACCACACCCATGTTGCAGGGTGCCGCCTCAGTAATAATTGCGGCAATCTGACCCTCATGGTTCGCGAACGCCTCACGTACAGCGTCCAGGTCGTTATAGGGCAGAACGATGGTCTCCGCGGCGGTTGCAGCAGTCACGCCAGCAGAACCCGGCAGCGCCAGGGTAGCCACACCCGAACCGGCCTCGGAAAGCAGCGCATCCACGTGACCGTGGTAGCAGCCCGCGAACTTAATAATCTTGTCGCGACCGGTCACACCACGCGCCAGACGAATCGCAGTCATGGTCGCCTCAGTACCGGTGGACACCATACGCACCTGATCAATAGCGCCAGGAATCACCGCGTTAATACGGTTGACCACCAGCTCAGCCAGCTCAGCCTCCGGCGCGCTCGCCGCACCAAAGGACAGGCCGCGCTCAGCCGCCTGCTGAACCGCCTCAACAACCTGCGGATGCGCATGACCCAGAATCGACGGACCCCACGAGCAGACCAGGTCAACGTACTCGTTGCCGTCCGCATCGTACAGGTACGCGCCCTTAGCCTTCGCCACAAACGCGGGGGTGCCGCCCACAGAATTGAAGGCGCGCACCGGGGAGTTCACGCCGCCGGGAATCACCGCGCGAGAACGCTCAAACAGCTTCTCGCTGGCTTCGTGGTGCAGCGGGTGGGTAGAGGAAGGAGTCATCGTATCGGTGCCTTTCAACAGGGACGGCGAACTAAAGAATTACAAGGGACGACGCACGGCAGGCGACAGAGCCCGCACGCTACGAGCGTCCCGTACCTAACCATCATAGGCGCTACAGATGAACCGCAGGTGACAAGCACCTGAACGTACCGAAAGGTGACGATAAAACACAACAGACAAGTTAGGGAACAGATAGGTGGAGAAACCCAGAAACTAGCGCATATGCCGGTCGGTATCCAGACGGTTCAGCACCTGAGTGTCCTGATCAAACAGCCAGTTCTTATCAAAGAGCAGACGCACAAACGCCAGGCCCATACCCAATGCCATAAAAATCAGCAGGGACTGCACAAAACCGCTCGCCGCCGAATACATGTCACCGCTCGCAAAATACGACATCGAACGGTAGAACGGAACACCCGGAACCATCGTCACCACCGCCGGAACCGACAGAGAAATACGCGTGTACTTACGCTGATGCAGCGGCGCCACAATCTCAGCCAGAATACCCACACCAAACACGGCAATGGTCGCCGCCATATGCGCGGGCATACCCGCCTCCACCATGTGAATACGGGCGGGGTTCGCCACCGCAGCAATCAAACCACCCCACACACACGCCACCGGGGAGGCGGCAAAGAGCATCGCGAAGCCAGCCGCCGCAACACCCGAAGAAAGCACCTGCAACACTAAATACAGGGTCGGATTAAGGTTAAGGGGCGCAGGAGCCGCCAACGGCAGGTGGAAGAGCGAACCCAAAACCCACACCGCAAACGACGCACTCAGCAACAACAAACCCACATAGGTTAGACGCGAAATACCCGCCAAAAAGTCCATGCGCGAAATATCGAGCATGCCCGTCACCATGGGGAATCCAGGCACCAAGAACAGCACCGACGAAATGAAACCAATCATGTGGTTCGGGCTAATCCAACCCGCCGCAACCAGCACATTAACAATCGCGATGTATAGGCCCGCCGCCAGGAAGCCGCACGCCATCCACGTTGCCAAATGGCTCACGCCGCGCTTGAGCAGGGTCGAACGCAAAAACTGGCCGGCACCGGCGGCGAGGAACACGACCGAGCATTCCACCAGGCCGCCACGGTTCAGGAACGCGAACCCGGCACACGCCACCGCCGACGCCAACGCCAGCATCCAGCGGGTGTACAGCGGCTTTGCCGAATCGATAAGGTCCAGCTCGGCGTTCGCCTCCGCAGGGGTAATCTTCTCGGGCAGCTCAGAAATGAACTTACCCAGCTGATCCAGCTTATGAGCGTTAATGCCCATCGTGCGCTGCTCAGCCACCTCGGTGCGGAAATTACCGTCCGTGTACGAAGACGTCGAAATTTCGGTGAAGGTCACCTGCGCGTGATGCTCCTTCAACCCCACAGCCTTCGCCAAACGCGCCATCGACGCCTTAATACGGTACGCACTCGCACCCGACTTCATCAGGATGCGGCCCAGGCGGAGCACCACCTGCGACTGCGCCACCAGGTGCTCATGCGCCAGACGGGTAGACCCCAGATAAATACTGCGCGTATTCGTGTCAGGGTACGGCTCGGTAGTGCGGGGCTGATCATCCATGAGAGACCTTCCGGGTCGTGCTATTCGATAGGTGTGGTCCTTATCTAGCATAGGGGAGAAGCCCAAACGGGGATAGTGTCAGCCCGTCAGTAAAGGCGGATGCGACGGGCATGCTGAGCGCAGACGGGAGGGGCTGCGGGGTGCTTATATTCGGGGCAGGTTTAGCGGATCAGGTTTAGCGGCGCAGTTTTATCGGCGCACCGGCCAGCGGCCGTCAATAACCTCGGATTCCTTACCCGGCTGCGTGCGCAACCACGCCTGGAAGCTCGCCGCCTGCTCCGCCGCCCACTGAATCTGCTGCTCGTGCAGCTGGCGCGCATCCACGTTGAGGACCTCGGGGAACTGCTCGGTCAGCTTGACCAGCAGACGCTCGGCGGCCAGGGCATCATCAGCGGAAGTGTGTGCATTCTCCAGGGAGACACCGTACTCGGCGGCGAGAACCTCCAGAGTGCGCTTGCCGCGCTTACGCGGAATCACATGCTTATGCAGAACATACGGGTCGAGCACCACACCGGGCGGTAGCTCACCGTTGGCAATATTGTGGCGCAGCATCTCGTGGTACAGCACCGAAAAATCGTAGGCGGCATTGAACGCAATAATCGGCACGCCGTCAATATTGAGCGCACCAATCGCACCGGCAAGCTCCCACACGACCTCGCGGGCGGGACGGCCGTGCTCACGCGCGTACTCGGTCGTAATACCGTGCACAGCGGCGGCACCGGCAGGAATCTCAACGCCGGGGTCAGCAAGCCACTCGCCACGGCGCACCACATTACCCTGAGGGTCCAGCAGAATCAGGGAAGCAGTCACGATGCGGGCGGTGGTGACGTCCACACCGGTGGTTTCAAGGTCAAAAGTGGCGCGCAGGCCGTTCATCCAGGTCATGCTATAAGACTAACCCAGCGGAGAAGGAGGCGCGCGCCTGGTGGTCATTGCCCCCGACCGGTGAGCTGGAAGCTGGATATAGATATGGGACATCCGTCAAAGGCCTGTAAGTTGGGCACTCATTGGAACGAGAGGGGAGGCTATACATGTGGTTACTTGTGCGTTCGAATACTAAGAGGATGATGAGAATATGATTTTTGATTTAATTAAATATATTTTTAGATACTTTAATGTTTTCAATATTCGAAAGTATGTGCAGCTTAGTAGTTATATTTTCGAATATATTAGTGTATAGTGGTGGGCATGGAATTTAAGCTAGGTGAACTTTTCTGTGGCCCTGGTGGCCTTGCTATTGGAGCAACTCGCGCTTCTATCTCTGACCCCGACTGGAAGATTGTTCACCAGTGGGCGACTGACTACGACGAAGATACTTGCAATACTTACCGCCAAAATATCTGCCCGGATCGCCCCGAATCTGTAGTGCATGCAGACATTCGAGAGCTCGACTACTCCGTGCTGAAAGAGCTGGGCGATATTGATGGTCTAGCCTTCGGCTTCCCTTGCAATGATTTCTCCACCGTGGGGGAGCAGAAGGGACTGGATGGCACCTACGGTCCGCTCTACACCTACGGAGCAAAGGCTTTGGAAATGTTCCAGCCTCTGTGGTTCCTTGCCGAGAATGTCGGTGGACTCCGTAGCGCTAACGAGGGTAAAGCTTTTAACCAGATTCTCGAAACCTTTGAGAAGGCGGGCTACAAGCTTGTAACCAACCTATACAAGTTTGAAGAGTACGGCGTTCCTCAAGCACGTCACCGAATTATCATTGTGGGTATTCGTAACGACCAAGATGTAGAGTTCAAGGTTCCTTCTACCGAGCCTTATCGCAACCACGATGTATCAGCTCGTACTGCCCTGGAGAATCCTCCTATCACTTCCGATATGACCGGTACTGAACTAACTAAGCAGTCAAAGGTCGTGCAGGAACGTTTGTCTTATATCAAGCCGGGGCAGAACGCTTTTACTGCGGATATTCCTGAGCATCTTCAGCTAAAGGTTAAGGG
>NZ_JABZXW010000067.1 GCF_015265375.1 Rothia sp. (in: high G+C Gram-positive bacteria) | reverse complement strand
CCTCGACATGCCCATTCCCGCAGTCGCCGAATGCGCTCGCGAGACCGGCATCACCTTCCTGTTTGCGATGACTTTCCACCCGGCAATGCGTCACGTGGGCCCGACCCGCCGCCTGCTGGGCATTCCGACCGCGTTCAACTACCTGGGCCCCATGACCAACCCGGCGCGCGTGAAGTCCTCGGCTATCGGTGTTGCTAACCCGGTCATGGCTGAGAAGATGGCTCACGTCTTCGCGGAGCGCGGCGACCACGCCCTGATTTTCCGCGGTGATGACGGCCTGGACGAGCTGACCATCGCGACCACGAGCCGCCTGTGGGAGGCTGTTGACGGCGAACTGACCGAGTACCGTTTTGACCCGACCGAGTACGGCCTGCAGAACGCGCCGCTGGAGCAGCTGCGTGGCGGCGACGCCGAGTACAACGCGGGCATTTTCCGTGCAATTTTGGCGGGGGAGGGCGAAGCCCCGAAGAGCCCGCTGCGCGCTATTCACGACGCCGTGGTGATGAACGCTGCAGCTGGCCTGGTCGCGTACCGCCCGACCAACGGGGAGAGCTTTGAGACCCGTTTCACTCAGGCTTTGGCTGATGCACGCGAGTCCATTGCATCCGGTGCAGCGGAGCGTGTGCTCAACGCATGGGTAGAGTTCAGCGAAAAGCACGCAGAAGCGTAAAGCTCTAGAAATTGATGGCAGGCACCCGAGACGAACAGAGCGCACCGAAAGGTGTGGAGTCTCGGGTGTTTGTCGTTTAATGGGACGTACTGAGGAGTCCGAGGTTCAGAGCATGTGAGCGTACGGCTAGATGAGGTGCGCTGAGCGCGGAGAAAGATGCGAGGCGCACGGAGCTCAGAACCGCGGACGGAACAGCGCAGTCGCAACAGTTGCACTACGAGGAGCACAGGTTTGACCCGTGCCAGCTAGAGTGTAGAAAGCACCGGTGAGCAGCCGGTGGGGTAGTGAAAAATAGGTCTACTTTACATAATGTATATTATCGGCTTTTTAGGGAAGTCTAGAATGAACCCAAGATTCCCCGTATCTAAATAAAGTCTTAACAGTTCATGTATTAACCTCACTCGGTCACTAGAACTGTCGCCTACACTCAATCCACCTGAAATAATGGATATACCCCGCATCACGAAGGTGTCGTCGCCTCGTGTGTAGATCCAACGTCAACCACGCCGGTTGATGTACATCAAAGGAGAAAACTCGTGGATTGGCTCTTTGAGACACCCTGGACACTCTGGGTTGCACTCGCCCTCGTTTTCGCCGTCATAGAAATGCTCAGCCTCGACCTGTTCTTTCTCATGCTGGCGATCAGTGCAGGCATTACCGCAGCAATATCTCCCTTCGTGGATAACATGCTGATTCGAACCGTTATTTTCGTGGTCATCTGCCTGATTCTGGTTCTTGGCCTGCGCCCGCCGTTGCTCAGGAAGCTCAATAAATCAGCCACCGGCGCTGTCACTAATGCTGAAGCTCTCATTGGCGCTGAGGTGCGCGTCACTCAAGATGTGACTAGTGAAACCGGTTTGGTGGTACTAGCAGGCGACATCTGGACGGCACGCACCGCCTCCGGAACGCTCCCTGCAGGATCACACGCGAGGGTACGAGCCATTGAAGGCGCTACCGCAATCGTAGAGCCTCTCCCCCACACCTAAGACCCATCTGAATACCGGCTCCAAATACCAATTCAGATACCCTAAAAACACACCATATAACTCACCGATAAGGAGAAATAATGCCTATCAGCCTTATTCTGACGGTCCTACTCATCCTCTTCGTGCTGACGATGCTCGCCAAGACCGTGCGCGTCATCCCGCAGGGACGAGCCGGCATCGTCGAACGACTGGGCAAGTTCCACGCCGTTCTCAACCCCGGCCTGCACATCGTCATTCCCGTAGTTGACCGCGTGCTGCCCCTCATCGACCTGCGCGAACAGGTCGTTTCGTTCCCCTCGCAGTCCGTGATTACCGAAGATAACCTCGTGGTCGGCATCGACACCGTCGTGTACTTCCAGGTCACCGACCCTCAGGCTGCAACCTACGAAATCACCAACTACATTCGCGCCGTGGACGAGCTGACCAGCGCAACCCTGCGTAACGTCGTCGGTGGCCTGAACCTGGAGCAGACCCTCACCTCCCGCGACCAGATCAACGCGGAACTGCGAGGCGTGCTCGACTCCACCACCGGCCGCTGGGGTCTGCGCGTCTCCCGCGTGGACATCAAGGAAATCCAGCCCCCGGCATCCATTCAGGACTCCATGGAGAAGCAGATGCGCGCAGAGCGTGACCGCCGCGCCGCAATCCTCACCGCAGAAGGCCAGAAGCAGTCCGACATTCTGACCGCCGAGGGTGAGTCCCGCGCCGCAATCCTGCGTGCAGAGGGTGAAAAGCAGGCACAGATTCTTCGTGCAGAAGGTGACGCACAGTCCGCCATCCTGCGCGCAAACGGTGAGGCTGAGGCCGTGCAGAAGGTCTTCGCAGCCATCCACGAATCCAACCCCAGCCAGCAGCTGCTCACCTACCAGTACCTGCAGACCCTGCCCAAGCTCGCCGAAGGCGACTCCAACAAGCTCTGGTTCATCCCGACCGAACTCGGCGATGCACTGCGCGGCCTGGGCAACGCATTCGGCACCCTGCCCGCATCCGACCTTGCAGACGCACCGAAGAAGCCCGCAGCAGAGGCTCCCAAGAGCGCACCGCAGGCCCCCGGAAGCTACGGCATCAACGGCTAAACGCGGAATCTAACGCATAAAAAGGCGCGAATCACCAAAAATCACGCCGAATAAACACCACCACGCTGGGCGGGTGGAGACTATTACCGATATAATGGATGTTTTGTAAACGTTCGAGGGAATAGCTCTCCCCCGCCCAACGTTATGCCTAAAGCGCCACAAGGCGCACCCGACGACACTGGAGGAAAAATGAGCGATCGTAGCCTGCGCGGTATGCGCCTGGGTTCCCAGTCGATGGAAACCGAATCGAACGTACAGCCCGCGCCCCGCCAGCGCGTCGAATACCGTACCGCAGACGGTGACCGCGTTTTCGTGACCTTCGCGGCAGAAGCCGAAATCCCCTCGGTCTGGACCGCAAAGTCCGGCAAGGAAGCATACCTCGTCAACGGCGACTCCACCGCAGACGCCGAAGAAGAGAAGCCCGCACGTACCCACTGGGACATGCTCATGGAACGCCGCAGCATCGAAGAGCTGGAAAAGACCCTGGAAGACCGCCTGGAATACTACCGCAAGCACTACGCGCTCTAAAAGCACCGTAGACACGCCGTAGAAAGGCTATAGAAGCCCGCTAAGAGCCACTTGCGCTCTGAGCGGGCTTCTTTGTTTTGGTAGTGGCTTCCTCGGCACGTTAGCCAGGAAAGAGCGCTACAGAAAGCGAAAAGGCCGGGGCGGATACATAACGTATCCGCCCCGGCTTTTCGTATAAGTCTCAGAACGAGTTACTTGCCCAGAGCCTTCTTCAGCTTCTGAACGCGGTTGGTCAGACCCCAACGAGTCACCTTAGACATCGAGTCAAAGATAATGTTGCCGTCCATCTTCGAAGCGCCAATCTCACGCTCAACGAAGGTAATCGGAACCTCAACAATATTCAGACCCGCCTGCTCGGAACGCCACGCCAGATCAACCTGGAACACGTAGCCCTTCGAGTCAATACCGTCCAGGTTCAGGCGCTGCAGAGCGTCACGGCGGTACGCACGGAAACCAGCGGTAATGTCCTTAATGGAGGTACCCAGAATCAGGCGGGTGTACAGGTTAGCGCCGCGAGAGAGAATCTGACGGTGAGCCGGCCAGTTCTTGGTCTTGCCGCCGGGAACGTAACGCGAACCAATAGCCAGGTCAGCGCCCGCCTCCACGGCACGAACCAGAGAAGGAAGCTGCTCAGGCTGATGCGAGCAGTCAGCATCCATCTCAATCAGAACGTCGTAGCCTGCCTCAAGGCCCCAATCGAAGCCAGCGAGGTATGCGCCACCCAGACCGTCCTTAACGGTGCGGTGCAGAACGTGAATCTGGGAATCCTGAGCCGACAGCTCATCAGCAATCTGGCCGGTGCCGTCGGGGCTGTTATCATCCACCACGAGAATGTCCACCTCGGGAGCTGCCTTACGAAGACGCTCTACCACGATGGGTAGGTTCTCCTTCTCGTTATACGTCGGGATGACAGTTAGAACGCGCATATTACTCCCTCACAGGTGCATATAAAACAGGCAGTGTAGATATCCAGTATACCGGGTAAACATGTGGGCAACTGAACCAGCGGGGGCTTCCACTGCCCCTAAACTGCCTAAAAAGGTGCTGATAAGCTAAAAAATTAGTTACTTTCAGTGTAAATAGATTCCAGGATGGGCAGAGGCGAATCCTCATCCAGCACCGGAAGCAACGGAATGCGAGCGCGGGGGTGGGTGCTCCACGACGCGACGCGGGAGTCGGGTGCTTGGACCATGAGGGCTTCGACGCGCCATTGTGCTACGTATGCGGGGGTGTCGGGGGTGAGCTGGCCGGTGAAGGGGTTTTCTTCGTGGGCGAGGCGGTATACGCCGCGGGTGAGGGCGGCGAAGGCGCTGCGTGCGGAGATGCCGTGTTCGTCGTTGACGAGTTCGCGGATGAGGGACCAGGCGCCGGGTGCGTACAGCTGAGCATCAGAACCCAGCGCGATGGAGGTGCCGGTTGCGTTTGCGCGGCGGGCTACGGATGCCACAGATTCGCGTGCTTCTCCCCCGGCGTGGGCGAGGAGCGCCTGGACGGTGTCGTTGGCGGTTTCGACTTCTTCGGGTTCGCAGACGCTGAGGCCGAGGTTGATGCGTGCTTCTGCCAGCTGGGTGAGGTATTCGTCGGTGATGGGGTCTTGCGGGGTGCTGATTGCCGCGTCGAGGCGGATGGAGAGCCAGGGGTGGTTCTCGCGTACGGCGAGCGCGGCGTCGGCTGCGGTGGTGAATCCGGTGGATGCGTCGATGGAGAGCAGGAGTGCGGCGTCTTCGGCTACCTGTGCTGCGGCGGGTGCCTCGTCGGGTGTGACAGAGATGCCGACCAGCTGCAGACCTTTGACGGCGCGTTTGCCTTCGGTGAGGGGGCGTAGTGCTTTGATGGCGCTGATGAGTTCGTCGGTTTCTACGCCGGTGGCGTTGAGGATGAGGCGGATGTCGGGGGTGCCGTGTTCGGCGCTGTAGTAGCTGAGTGCGGAGACGAGGTCGGGTACGTCTTCCATGCCGGCGAGCAGGGTGTGGGTGTGGTAGCCGGCTGCGCGGTATGCCTGCAGGTAGTCGAGGATTTCGGGTGCTTCTTTGCCTGCGACAGGTGCGAGGGCACGCGCAAAGGTGGGGGTCAGCAGGGCGCCGTCAAGTTCGGTGATGGTGGCGGACTCGTCAGCAATGGAACGCGCCCCGGAGTCGGAGCCAACCCAGCGGACGAAGCCGTCTTCGACCAGCATTGCGGTTGCGTACGGGTCGACAGGGCTGTATACGCTACCATCTACGAAAATACGGGTAGACATTAGAATCCTTTCACCATTGAGGCGCGCCGAGGCGCACACGGGGGCGGACACTTCGATTGTGCTCGCGTAGCTTAGCTGAGCGTCTCTTTCGAGTATAGAAGCACCCCCGCTGCCTGTGGTAGTTCGTTCGTCCTTAGATGACGTGGAACAACGCACAGGTGCGAGGGTGGTAGCCCGAACCGGTTGGGCGGGACGTAGCGCTAGGCGCGGGTTAGACGTCCAGCGCGACCACACCGCGGCGTACCGCCTCAATCGCTTCTTCACAGCGGGCGCGGATAACCGGGTCCAGGGATCGGATATGGGCGATCTGGTCCAGTGCGTCCAGTACCTGCTTAGCCCAGCGTACGAAGTCGCCGGCGGCAAGGCCGGTGTCTTCGATTGCCTTGGCGAGGTGGGCGCCGTTTGCCCAGGCGTACATGGGTTCGACCAGGCCGAAGTCGCAGGCGGGGGTCAGGTTGACCTTGAACTGTTCCTCGGCTGCGTTCAGGTCGGCGAGGCGCTGCGTAATCGTAGCAATGGGCGCACGCAGGGACGGGTGCGGATAATGAGCCAGGTACTCCACCGCGTCGCGCTTACCCTGGTAGGTCAGCGCGGCAACGGTTGCAGCGATGGCGGCGGGCTCCAGCCCGTCGAGGAAGTGCGCATCCAGGCACAGGGCGGTCAGCAGATCGCGCTCGCCGTAGATGCGGCGCAGCGCCTGTCCGCCGGCGGTCAGCGACAGTTCGCCGTCCTCGGTGCGTTCGACGTAGCCGTAGCTCTCCAGCAGGCGCGAAATGCGGTTGAAGACCTGCGCAATCGTGTTGGTGCGGCGCGCAATCTGACGGCGCAACCCTTCCGTCTCGGAGTTGAGCTTCTGCCAGCGCTCAGCCCAACGCATATGGTTCGCGCGGTCCGAGCAGCCGTGGCACGGGTGGTTACGCAACTGAGCCTGCAGAGCCTCCAGCTGCGCGTCAATGCTGTTCTGACGAGCCGGGATGTTCTGCTGCGCGAGCGCACGCGGGGCGCGGCCGTCATAGAGCGCCTGGCGCATGCGGCTTGCGGTGTCGCGGCGTTCCTTGGGGGTTTTCAGGCTCAGGCGCTTCGGAATTTTGATGCGTGAGACCGGTTCGACGGCGCCCTCGAAGTCGCGGGTTGAGGCGGTGCGCTGGTGCGCGTCCTCGGTGACGATGCCGATGCGCGGGTCGGCGTGCGAATCGGAGCGGGTGACCACGACCGCGTAGCCGCGGGAGCGGCCGTGCGGAATGTAGATAATGTCGCCGGGCAGAAGCTGCTGGATGCTGTGGTGTGCCTGCGCGCGGGCGTGACGCTCGTTGCTCTTGGACGCCTTCTTCTCCAGCTCGGCGATTTGGCGGCTGAGCTGTACGTATTCGGTGAAGTCGCCCAGGTGGCATGCCATGGCTTCGCGGTAGCCTTCCAGGGCGTTCTCGTTTTTGCGTACGCGGGAGGCGACGCCCACGACCGACTTATCTGCCTGAAACTGCGCGAACGAGGATTCCAGGATTTTGCGGGTGCGTTCGGCGCCGTAGGAGGCGATGAGGTTTGCCGCCATGTTGTAGGTGGGGCGGAATGAGGAGTTTAGCGGGTAGGTGCGGGTTGAGGCGAGGGTTGCCACGTGTTCTGGGGACATGCCGGGGCGCCAGATGACTACGGCGTGGCCTTCGATGTCGATGCCGCGGCGGCCGGCGCGTCCGGTCAGCTGGGTGTATTCGCCGGGGGTGATGTCTACGTGGGATTCGCCGTTGTACTTGGTGAGCTTTTCCAGGATGACGGTGCGTGCGGGCATGTTGATGCCCAGTGCGAGGGTTTCGGTGGCGAAGACCAGCTTGATGAGGCCCTGCGTGAAGAGGGTTTCGACAACTTCCTTGAAGAGGGGCAGTAGGCCGGCGTGGTGCGCGGCGATACCGCGGATGAGGCCGTCGCGCCACTCGTAGTAGCCGAGGGTGTTCAGGTCGCGGGTGTCCAGGTGGGCTGTCGCTTCCGCGATGTAGGCGCGGATGGTCTGTTGCTGTTCGGGGGTGGTGAGCGTAATGTCGGCTGCCACGCACTGGCTGACCGCGCCGTCGCATCCGGCGCGGGAGAAGATAAAACAGATAGCGGGAAGCAGGCCCTGCTTGTCGAGGGCGCGCACCATCTCCGGGCGGGTAATGCGCTGCGGACGCAGGGGCTTCTGCTCACCGCGCGCATCAAAGTCCTGGTCGTTACTGAAACGATCATTGCTGAAACGGTCACGACGGTTCGAGCCGCCGCGCTCGCCGCTGCTGAACGTCTCATTGAGCCAGCCTTCACGGCGGTGACGGAAACGTTCACGCTTGCCGCCGTAGCGTCCGCGGCCCGGGCTCGAACGGAAGCCGGGGCGTAGCGCCTTCAGCTGCGGGTTCAGGCGCAGACCGGCAAGCAGCGGGTTGGCGCCCGCCTCTACGGTTGCGCCGCGCTGCTTAGCTTTCTGTGCCTTCTTCGCCTGCTTGCGGGAGAGCTTCTCCTCCGGCTCCTGCTTCTTGCCGTTCGCGGAGTTGTCCTCGGGTACGAATAGATCCACCACACGGTGACCGACCATCATGTGCTGCCACAGGGGCACCGGGCGGTGCTCAGAAACAATAATGTCCGTGCCGCCGCGCACTGTATCCAGCCACGCGCCGAACTCCTCAACGTTCGACACCGTCGCCGACAGAGAAATGACGTTCACATGCTCGGGAAGGTGAATAATCGCCTCTTCCCACACTGCACCACGGAAACGGTCCGCCAGGTAGTGCACCTCATCCATCACCACGTAGCCCAGACCGGTCAGCGTGGTCGAGTTAGCGTAGAGCATGTTGCGCAGCACCTCGGTGGTCATCACGACCACGGGCGCTTCCGTGTTAATGCTCGTATCGCCGGTCAGCAGACCCACATAATCCTCACCGTACGCGCGCACAAAGTCGTGGTATTTCTGGTTGCTCAGCGCCTTAATGGGGGTCGTGTAGAACGCCTTCATGCCGCGGCGCAGCGCCAGGTAGATACCGAACTCGCCCACAATGGTCTTACCTGCACCGGTAGGGGCGGCAACGAGGACGGAGCGGTCCGCCTCCACGGCGGCACACGCCTGACGCTGAAAATCATCCAGCGGAAAATCAAGGGACGCCTCAAAAGCCCCGAGGGCGGTCTTTGCGTAGGCGGCGCGCTCTCGGGATGCGGCGTAGGCGGCAGCGTAGTCGGTGCCGGTCTGCTCGTTAGAAGTTTCTGCGTCAGAAGTGTGCTGTGCGTGGTGCTTGCTCATAGTATGTCCAGTGTAACCGCTCGCCCACCGCCCACCTTCCGAAAGCATCCTGCACGGGCACTAATCCGGTATGGGCGAACAGCGAGCGCATCCGGCGCGGTATAACGCTCCCTCTGGGGCTCGCTATGGAGGTGCCGTGCGAGCCGGCGTTGGAAGCCTTCCCGGCAGGCAAATCCGGGCATGCGACTAATCTGGGCACGCGAAAGGGGCGGGGCACAGAATCTTTCTGTACCCCGCCCCTTTCGGCGATGTTGCTCAAAGCGAGCTATTCAATTAGGAAGTCTTCTCTTCCTCGAAGTAACCCATCTTCGCCAGGTCTTCGGCGCTGGTTGCGGTGTTCAGGCTTGCTTCGTCCGAACCCTGCGCCAGCTTGGCGAGCTTGCGGTCGCGGCGCTTGTCGTTAATCATGCAGATGCCGATTGCTGCGAAGAAGAAAATCAGCAGCGGCGCCATGAGCACGAACATCATCATGATGTCGCTACCGGGTGCGGTCAGCGCTGCGATAACCGCAACGAGGACAACCACCCAACGCCAAGCCTTCAGAATGGTCGTGCCGCGAATCAGGCCCAGCATGTTAATGCCAACCAGAATCACCGGGATGATGAAGGCACAAGAGAAGGTCACAACGAACTTCAGAATGAAGGAGATGTACACACCCGCGTCAATGTAGTTACTTTCGTTGACGGGGGTGAACTTCAGCAGCGCGTAGACCACGCCGGGGAGGGTGAAGTACGAAATGGCGACACCGCAGGCAAACGCGAAAATAGATGCGGTGAGGAAGCCGAAGAGATACTTCTTCTCCTTGGTGTGCAGTGCCGGCAGCAGGAATCGCAGTGCCTGGTACAGCCAGACGGGGGACGCGATCACCAAGCCGATGTACATACCGACCTTCAGCAGCTGGTCGAAGGGAGAAGCGACGCTACCGTAGTTCAGGTTTGCGTTGCGGCCGGTTTCTGCGTTGATCTGCTGCAGGGGCGCAGAAATCATTTCAATGAAAGGCTGGTAGAGGAAGACCGTACCGATGATGGCTGCGATGACGGTTGCGATAGCCGCCTTGATGAGGCGGTCGCGGAATTCGCGCAGGTGTTCCTTGAGTTCCATGCGTGCTTCAGGATTAAGTTTGCGGTTGCGCACGTCCTGGTCAGGTGTTGCCACGTGGTGTCCTCTGGGTGTCGGTGCCGTGTGTGATTCGGCTGAGGGGGTCTGGTGGGGTGTTTATGGG
>NZ_JABZXW010000111.1 GCF_015265375.1 Rothia sp. (in: high G+C Gram-positive bacteria) | reverse complement strand
TCGTATGCCAGGCGACGACGGCCCCAGATATCGACGTTGTCGATGGAACCACCCTCGTTGGTCACGATCTCGAGGAACTTGGACAGCGACGGCTCAACCGCACGGTCCTCAACCTCGGGGCTGAGGATAACCATCAGTTCATATGCACGCATGATTAAACCCCTCCTTTGGGCTAAACGGCTATGGGATTTCCATAGCAGGAGATTCATTGTGCTCTACACGTGAAGCACACCGGGTGGGGAACACGCATAGATTTCTTAACAATACACGAGAAAAAGCAGATAGAACAGTACCGCACCGCGTGACCTCAACCATGCGATGCGGTACTGAAAACCGCAGAAGCTACGCCTCCTGACGCTGCTCCCACCACTGCACCAGACGAGCCTTCGCCTCCTCCTCAGGAAGCGAACCCTCATCCAGACGCAAATTCAACAAGAACTTATACGCCTCACCCACCACCGGGCCCGGCGCAATACCAAGAATCTGCATAATCTGACCGCCATCCAGATCCGGACGGATCGAATCCAGCTCCTCCTGAGCAGCCAACTCAGCAATACGACGCTCCAAATCGTCATACGCCTCAGCCAGCGAACGCGACAGACGACGATTACGAGTCGTCACATCAGAACGCGACACACGATGCAAACGCTCCAACTGATCGCCCGCATCACGCACATAACGGCGCACCGCAGAATCAGTCCAACCCGACTCACGGTAACCATAGAAACGCATGTGCAGCTCCACCAGACGAGCCACAGCCTTAATCGTGTCATTATCAAAACGCAGCGCACGCATACGCTTCTTCACCATCTTTGCGCCCACCACCTCATGGTGCAGGAACGAGACAGAGCCGTCCTTCTCAAACTTACGAGTCTTCGGCTTACCAATATCGTGCATCAACGCCGCAAAACGCAGAATAAAATCAGGAGCCGGGCACGGGCCATCCTCGCCCGTCTCCTTCTCCATCGCCTGCTCCATCACCTTCAACGAATGCGCATACACATCCTTATGGTGATGCGCCGGATCCATCTCCATACGCAACGCAGGAAGCTCCGGCAACACATAATCAGCCAGACCCGTATCCACCAGCAGGTTCAAACCCACCCGCGGATAATCCGCCTCAATCAGCTTCACCAGCTCATCACGCACACGCTCAGCCGAAATAATCTCAATACGGCCAGCCATCTCGCGCATCGCCTCGAAAACCTCCGGGGCAACCTCAAGATTAAAACGCGCAACAAAACGAGCCGCACGCATCATACGCAGCGGATCCTCAGAAAAAGACTCCTGCGGCGAGCGCGGAGTACGCAAAACACCCGCACGCAAATCCTCAACGCCACCAAACAAGTCAACAACCTCGCCGCTGGGCAAAGCCGCAGCCATCGCATTAATCGTGAAATCACGGCGCACCAAGTCGGCACTCAGGTCCGTACCGAACTCAACCGTCGGCTTACGCGAATCCGAAACATACACCTCAGCACGGTACGTGGTCACCTCATACACCACGCCATTCTTACGCGCACTAATCGTGCCGTACTCCTTGCCGATATCCCACGTATGCTCACCCCACCCACGCAGAATCTGCTCACTCTGCTCCGGAGTAGCATCCGTCGTCAAATCAAAATCAGTGAAATGGCCGCCATCATCCAGCAGATTGTCGCGGACAATACCGCCCACCAAGTACAGCTCAAAACCCGCCGCACGGTACAGTTCTCCCAGCTCGGCGGCATCCGGGTACTTCGACACAACATCAATAAACAGCGACATAATCCTTTAATCGTGCCAGAAAAACCACCCACGCGCCCACCCCACAC
>NZ_JABZXW010000066.1 GCF_015265375.1 Rothia sp. (in: high G+C Gram-positive bacteria) | reverse complement strand
GAGGGGAGGGGGTCAACTATGGCTTGGTGTGGCTTGGTGTGGGGTGCAGTGGGAAAACGAAAAAAATACTGAGACATAGAACACGTTCTATCGAGTTGCGTGTTTCGGTAGAAGCCCGTATAGTTTTCTCTTGTGTTCGCCACTGGAACGGAAACGAAACAGTGAGAACTATGGGTCTTTAGCTCAGCTGGTAGAGCGCCACGTTTACACCGTGGATGTCATCGGGTCGATCCCGGTAGGACCCACCGATTACCCCGGTACCGCAAGGTACCGGGGTTTTTGTTTACCCGGTTGTATTTACCCATTGACCTGCCGCGAGAGTACCCGGCGGGAGGCTCACGAAAATAATTCAGTCGGAACTGCGATTCCTTCGAGCATAAAACTGTACTCCACCTATATATAGCCCGCCCTCAGCGCGTATCCTTATATACATGACTGAAAACAAGAAGGCACAGATTGGTGTCACCGGCCTTGCTGTCATGGGCGCAAACCTTGCCCGCAACCTGGCACGTAACGGCTACACCGTGGCACTGCACAACCGTTCCGTAGAGAAGACCGACGCACTGCTGGCTGAGCACGGCGCAGACGGCGACTTCATCCGCACCGAGTCCCTGCAGGAACTCGTCGACTCCCTCGAGTCTCCCCGCCGCATCCTGATTATGGTCAAGGCGGGCGCACCCGTCGACGCTGTTATCGAGCAGCTCACCCCCATGCTCGACGAGGGCGACATCATCATCGACGGCGGTAACTCCCACTTCCCGGACACCATCCGTCGCGAGCACGCCCTGGCTGAAAAGGGCCTGCACTTCGTGGGCGTTGGCGTTTCCGGTGGTGAAGAGGGCGCTCTCTGGGGCCCCTCCATGATGCCCGGCGGCTCCGCCGAGTCCTACAAGCACCTGGGCCCGCTGCTCGAAAAGATCGCAGCGAAGGCACCCCAGGACGGTGCACCCTGCTGCGCATGGATCTCCACCGACGGTGCGGGTCACTTCGTGAAGATGGTCCACAACGGCATCGAGTACGCCGACATGCAGGTGATCGGCGAGGCTTACGACATTCTGCGCTCCATCGCAGGCATTGAGCCGGCACAGCAGGCAGAAATCTTCAAGACCTGGAACGAAGGCGACCTGAGCTCCTACCTGATCGAAATCACCGCAGAGGTGCTCGCACAGGTTGACGCAAAGACCGGCAAGCCGCTGGTCGACGTGATTGTTGACGCAGCAGGCCAGAAGGGTACCGGCCTGTGGACCGCTAAGGCTGGCCTGGATCTCGGTTCCCCCGTCTCCGCTATCGCAGAGTCCGTGTTCGCACGCGCCCTCTCCTCCTCCGAGCGTGAGCAGCGCGAGCAGGCACAGCGCGAACTGCCCGCAGGCCTGATCGCAACCACCGGCGTGGGCGCAGGCGACCCCGAGTTCGTTGAGGACGTGCGCCGCGCACTCTTCGCGTCCAAGCTCGTTGCATACGCACAGGGCATGGACCTGCTCACCCGCGCAGGCAAGGAATACGGCTGGGACCTGAAGCTGGACACCATCGCATCGCTGTGGCGTGCAGGCTGCATCATCCGCGCAGAACTGCTGGGCGACATCATGGCTGCCTACGCTGATGAGGCTCCCGCGAACATGCTGCTGGCACCCGCCTTCAAGAACCTCATGGAGGAGCTCGTTCCTTCCTGGCGTCGCGTGGTGGCTAAGGCAACCGCACTGGGCATCCCCGTGCCGGTGTTTGCTTCCGCACTGTCCTACTACGACGGTCTGCGCCGCGACCGCCTGCCCGCATCCCTGATTCAGGGTCAGCGTGACTTCTTCGGTGCGCACACCTACGGTCGTATTGACGAAGAGGGCGCCTTCCACACCATGTGGAGCGGCGACCGTTCCGAGGTGAACGCAGCGGATATTCACGTTCACTAAGCTCACGTAGCTGAACGCAAAAGCCCGCCTTCGGCTGGATGAGAATCCGGTCGGGGCGGGCTTTCGTTATGTCTTGATAAGGCAGTCCCCGAGGTATCTCACGATATATCTTAGGGGTGCAACAGGGGAGAGGAGCTGTGGATATTAGCTAGGAGCCTCCAGGCGCGCCTCTACGGGCTCAAAATGCCAGCAAGTACTAAATCCACATGGCGGGGTCAATGTACTCCACAGCGTCCACCAGCGGCTTCTTCTTCTCCGGAGTGCGCGGGCGGTGCTTTGCGGGAATGCCAGTAATAATCGAGTCGGCGGGGTGATCGTTGACCACCACGGCGTTTGCGCCAATCGCGCTATCGGCACCAATGACTACGGGACCCAGCACCTTTGCGCCGGCACCAATGGTCACGCGGTCACCGATGGTGGGGTGACGCTTTACCTTCTCCAGGGAGCGGCCGCCCAGGGTCACGCCGTGGTACAGCATCACGTCGTCACCAACCTCAGCGGTCTCACCAATGACAATGCCCATGCCGTGATCAATGAAGAAACGGCGGCCAATGGTCGCACCGGGGTGAATCTCCACACCGGTCAGAAAACGAGCAAACTGCGAGAGAGTACGAGCCAGAGCCTTCGTCTCATCCTTCTGCCAGAGCTTATGGGTCAGACGGTGAACCCAAATCGCGTGCATACCCGAATAGTTCAGCGCAATCTCGACAGCGCCACGCGCAGCAGGGTCGTGCTGGCGGACGTTCTCAATATCTTCACGCAGACGCGCAATAAAACTCATGGGTTCCCTTTCCCTCATCGGTCGTGCTCTGTGTGTGCGACCTTTCCAAAGGTACCAACAATGAGGCCCAATCACCTATTCCCGCACCCTCAGCTGTCATAGTGGACGCCCCCTCCGAAATCTCGGTCACAATTCCGTGCAGAACGTAATATTTACGCCCCGTACGGCCCTGCCAAGAGCCTCCACCCGCAGACGCTAGAGTGGGGCACGCAAAACGCCCCGCCTGCCGTGTATGCAACCGGCAGACGGGGCGTAGCGCTATAAACCTGAAACCTCCCACTAACGGGGGCTCAGAAGCTCAATTAGCCGCGGATGTCCTCGTACAGAGCGGTGGAGATGTAACGCTCACCGAAGTCGGGAACGATAGCAACAATCAGCTTGTCCTTGTTCTCAGACTTCTTAGCCTCCTCCAGAGCAGCCCAAACAGCCGCACCAGAAGAAATACCGCCCAGAATACCTTCCTGGGTAGCCAGCAGGCGGGAGGTGCGCATGGCGTCCTCAGCGCTGACCGGGGTCACAGAATCGTAGATGCCGCGGTCCAGGGTGTCGGGAACGAAGTTAGCGCCCAGACCCTGAATCTTGTGGGGACCAACGCGACCCTCAGAGAGCAGCGGGGAGTCCTTCGGCTCAACCGCAACAACCTTCACGTTGGGGTTCTGCTCCTTCAGGTACTTACCGGTACCGGAGATGGTGCCGCCGGTACCAATACCCGCCACGAAAATGTCGACCTTACCGTCGGTTGCTTCCCAAATCTCGGGGCCGGTGGTGTTGTAGTGAATAGCGGGGTTCGCCTCGTTGGAGAACTGAGACGCCAGAATAGCGTTCTCGGTGGTCGCAACGATTTCCTTAGCCTTCTCCACAGCGCCGCGCATACCCTCGGTACCGGGGGTCAGCACAATCTGAGCACCGTAAGCGCGCAGCAGCACGCGACGCTCAGCAGACATGGTCTCCGGCATGGTCAGGATGACGCGGTAACCGCGAGCAGCACCCACCATAGCCAGCGCAATACCGGTGTTACCGGAAGTACCCTCAACAATGGTGCCGCCGGGCTTCAGTGCACCCGACTTCTCAGCAGCGTCAATGATGGCGCGGCCGATACGGTCCTTAACCGAACCAGCGGGGTTGTAGAACTCAAGCTTGACCGCGACGTTACCGGGAAGGCCCTCGTCCAGTCGGTTCAGCTTAATCAGGGGGGTCTGGCCGGTTGCTTCAACAATGCTGTTGAGAATCTTTGCCATGGGGTGCTCCTTACATGAGCCTGGGGGGAGGCCAGCCGCGACGGGGTCTCCGCAATGAATAATCGGTTACGTGGCAACTCTACTACTCACCGGCGACAGGTTTAAACCTGCGGTCACAGTTCGTAATAATGCCAGAGAAAAACCTCAGGGAACGAGGTTCAAAAAGAGGGTACAGAAAAGCGCCGCACAAACCCTTTCTCGATAAAGGATGATGAATGTGCGGCGCTCTCTAGAAACATTATGTAGCCCAAAAGACAACCTCTGTATATAAGAGTAGTGATGAACTCTGTTCACCGCAAGCTGGAGCCACAAATTTTATTGCCATCAATGGAAAAAACAGTGAAAAACCGCATCCTGAGATGGAAAAGACGCAAAAGCGCGAGAGAGAACCAGCCTCAGAGGACTAGTTGATGTCCATGTGCAGGTCCCACTTGTTGTTCAAGTAGCGGCCAACAGCCTCACCGAACATCTTCACGTGACGCTTATCAGCCGCCACGGTCTGCTCCTTGCCGTCCTTGAACAGCTTCTCACCCAGATCCACGTTCAGAGTCACGGTCCAGTTGTACGCACCCTGCGCCAGAACCGGCTGCTTGGTACCGATAGTCAAAGTAGCGGTCGGGTTCACGTACCAGGTCTTCTTCTCTTCAATACCTGCCTTGGTGGAGTCCGCGTACTTCTTCATCGCCGCCAGGGTCTCCTGGTCGGTGCTGACCTCGTTCATGTAGTGCATATCGCCGGTACGCAGCAGGTACTCAAACGCCGCACCGAAGTACGCCAGAGCCGCCGCGAAGCCAGCCACCGAATTCTGGTGCATAGCCTCCGGAACAATCGGGGACGGCACGTTCTGCGGCGGGTGCTCAGCGTTACCCGGCTGGTACTCGCCGTGCTCCTCCATCTTCTCCAGCTTCGCTACGCCGCTGTAATCCTTATTGTCGTTAGGCAGCGGAGAGCTCGACGCCGAAGCAGAAGCCGACGCAGAAGCGGAAGGGGAAGCAGACGCCGAAGCCGAAGCGCTCGGCGAAGCGGTAGCAGACTCAGAAGCAGCAGCAGAAGCGCTCTCAGAGCCAGAAGCGGAAGCAGACGCCTCAGACGAAGCCTTAGAGCCACAAGCCGCCAGCAAAGCCATAGAGCTGACGCCCAGCACACCCAGCGCCGCGCGGCGGGTCAGGTTCTCGGACATAGTGATACCTTTCAGTCAGTCGGTGATTGCAACCAGTTTAGCCGCAAACCCAACAGGATACAGAGTTGAGCGGGCGAAGCGTGAGAAGCGCCTCGCAGATAAAAGCGTTATGACGAACTATGACGTCGCGGAGGTGGCGGACGCCTCAACGGAAGCCTCAGCAGAAGCGGGTACGGAAGCCGAACCGGATGCTGCGCCGGACGCCGCCGCGCTCGCGGTGGATGCGCCTCCCTGGGCAGCGCCTCCCTGAATGGTGGCACCGTATGCCACGCTCAGCTCCCACATCTTCGAATCAGCGTGGTAGCGGCCGCGGAAATCGCACTCCTGAATCGTCACCTGAGAAGCCGGACCCGCAGCAGTCGCAGAGGCAGAGGCGCTTGGGGACGCCGCATCAGACACCAGCGCATCCTCCGACGGCTCAGTAGGCTCAGCAGAGGCAGAAGCGCTTGCCGAGGCGGCCACCGGCTGGATCTTACCCTCAGCCACCGCTTCCGTACCAAAGTCCAGAGTGTACTGACCCTTGAACAGCAGGTTGCCATCGCTCATAATCGACGGCTGAGCGCTCGCAAGGGCATAAGACGCCGACGGGTTCACATACCAGGAACCCTTCTCCACACCCGCCAGAATCGACGCCGACAGAGCATCCACCTCAGAGCGAGTCTTCGAGGACAGCTGAATGCCGGTCGAGAACGCATCCGTGCTACCGGTCTTCACCAGGTAATCCATAGCCGCCGCAAAATAAGCAACCGCCTCATGGAAACCCGTCACCGTATTCAACGAGAGCTTATCAGTCACCTTCGGCTTCGGAGCATTACGCGGCGGATGATCCACCGTACCCTGCTCATAATTCAACGCACCATCATAGTGGGTGTACTCCACCAGACCCGAATAGTTCTGACCATCATCGCTGTACCCGTTCGGGTTAGCGCTCGACTTCGAGCCGTTCAGGCTACCGCCCTGAGAACCCGACTGCTGGCTAGAGCTACCCGAGCCGCACGCGCTCAACAGCGCCGCAGAACCGGCAACAGCAGAAGCGCCCAAGCCCAAACGCAGCAGGGAACGGCGAGAGAAAGACTGAGAAAAAGAAGACATACAAAAACCTTGAATTCGGGAAAGGTCGATACTACTAGGGTAAAACAGATCATGCCCTAACCCGAGTGCGAGTTAGGGCATGATGCCTCATCCATCTGAGGGCTTAAAGGTTGTCACCATTAGAATTGCCGCCATTACCGGAGTTGCCGGAATTGCCAGCATTACCGCCGTTAGCGCCACCACCATTAGCGCCACCATTCTGCGGCTGAGCCGACGCCTGAGCCTCGTACTCATCCTGAATCGTCAAAGTCCAATCATTATCGTGGCGCACACCGGTAATCACCAGACCGCGCTCAGTACGGCGCACCTTCTCAGACATCTCCGCGGGAGCACCGTCAATCACCACGGTCGGACCCAAATCAATCACCAGATCAAAGGTCCACTGCACGCTCTTCTTCACCAGAGTCGGAACAGCAGTGAACGCAGACATCGTCACCTTCGGCGACACAAACCAATCACGATTCTGCGAGCTCTCATTCGACTCATCCATAAACGAAGAGAACGAAGCAACGAACTTCTCATCAGCCTTCGACTCACGCAGCGGAGCCGCATCACCGGTCAGCACCAGGTAGTTAATCGCCGCATACACGAACGCAATCGAATCGTATAGACCCTGCACCGAGTTCTCCGAGGCGCTCGCCGGACGCTTGGGGAACGGCACGTTCTGCGCGGGAGCAGACTCGGTCGCCGGAATGAAATCACCCTTCTTCTCATAGTTGTCGAAGGTGACCTCGCCGCTAAAATCAGTGCGCGCAGAAGCCGAAGGGGAAATCTGCGGGGTATCCACATCGGCGTTCTCGCTGGAGGAAGAACCACCGCCGCACGCAACCAGCAGGGCGCTCAAAGACACGCCCGCAACGCCCGCACCCGCGTAACGCAGAGCAGAACGGCGGCTGATGCCGGTAGTGGAACTGGGAAGCCCGGAGGTCATGGGGAAAAGCGCCACGGAATACCTTTCGAGTGAGAATCTCAGGTGAGAGACGAGTGAGAGTGCGCCTCGACGAGCGGATATCACACGCGGACATCCCTCTAGAGACAGTCCTAAGTATAACGCGCCCCCGCCTTCACACCCGTGCGTACCAGCGCCCAAACGAGCGTGATATGCCGCCCATCAGCGAACTTACCGCAGCCAGTGAACTCAGTGGAACCAGCGGGAGCATCGCACCGAATGGGGTATAGCGGGTATAGCGAAGGAGGGGACGCGTTAATCGTCTATAGAGATCGTCTATAGGGGAGGGGCTACTGGGCTCCCCCAGCGGGAGCAACATCTCCACCAGCGGCACCGGGAGCTACGGTCGGCTGAGCCGTCGCAGCTGCAGGCTGAGTCGCCACGGGCTGCGCGGGAGCGGTAGCCGCAGGCGCCTGGGTAGCGGCAGGCTGAGGCGCCTGAGCCGCGCCACCCTGACCTGCAGAACCCTGACCGGCACCATTCTGGGAGCCAGTGTACTGACGGGAACCGCCCTGGCCGGCACCATTCTGTGCGCCACCGTTCTGGGCGGCACCGTTGTTAGCGGTACCCTGCGCGGCACCGTTACCCGAAGTGTTCGCGCCGGAGTTTGCGCCAGCATTAGCCGCCACGGTGCTGTCATCAGTCACCGTCGGGGTGTACGTCGAGGAAGGATGCGCACGCGGAGTCTGAGTCGGCTTCGGAGTCAACGCCGGATCATACTGCTGAGGCGCAATCACCAACCAGCGCTTCGCCTCCTCATCGTACTCAGCGTAGAGAGCCTTAATCTCCTGCGCCTCAGTGTCTTCCAGGGGCTTGGTCGTGTTGGTTGCCTTCTCAACCTGCAGACCGTGCGCCTGAGTCACGGTGCACGCCCACGAATACTTGGTGCCGCGGGTCGTCGGCTGCTTATCGGTCAGGCGGAAGGTCCACTCACCATCAACCAGCCAGTTCGTGCCGGGCGCATAGAAGGCGCGCAGCTTCTCCAAAGAAGCACGCTGAACAGAATTATCCTGATGAACCACCTGCAGGGCCGGACCGGGATCACCGGTCATGCGGGCGTAGTTCACCGCCGCCGCAAAATACGCGAAGGTGGCGCGCAGGCCGCGGGCATTCTTGTCGTACATGCTCTCATCCTCAACCGGGATAGGCACGGCGCTCGCCTTAGAATCAACGCTCGCGGGGCCGGCGGTCGGCTCAATCGTGTAGACCTGACCGGTCTCCGGGTCGGTGCTGCTCATCGGGGCTGCACCGGTACCGGCAACGTACTTGGTCCACTTCAGCTCGCCCGACAGGTTATCGTAGGCACCCGCAATCGACGCGGAAGGAGTGGGGGAGGCGGTCGCCTCCGCAGTCTTTTTGGAACCGCAAGCGGCAAGCATAGCACCCAGGGCGGCAGTGCCCGTGAGCGCAATAAAGTGGCGGCGGCTGTGAATCATAGTGATCCCCTTGAATGTGCTGTGATGCGGAAGTATCGGTGATAGGTGAAGAGCTCACGCCCTAATCCTCAGCCTAACATCATGCCCCCATCGGAGGGCGTGAAGCAGTCACCCGCGGGGCGGGCAGAGGCGTATTGAGGCGAAAACGGGCGGACCTCATCTAGCCCTAGCCTATAGATTTCACGCGTGGCACACAAATAAAAGCCCTCATCCGTGCCTCATATCACCCAATATAACGGGATCTTTGAGGCACGGATGCAAAGAAGCTTTAGGCTGAGCCTCGAATGTAACGAGCCGCCTTAGAAGAGGGGCTCTCATTCGGGGTCGGGTGCGCGCTCGGGGCGTTCGCGGATGGTTCAGCGGTAGCCGCCGGGGTGGCGGTAGCGCTCGGGGAAGATTGCGGATCCTCGAGCATCTGCAAGCCGTTTTCGCCAAAGTAGACGTAAGCGTCAGCCTTCTGATTGCTGCCGTAGATACCGGTGAGCTGCTCACGCTGACGGGTCTCATGGTTGAACAGGAATGCGTTCTCGTCCACCTTCAGGGTCGCCTTCCAGCAGTAGACGTCCTGCTCGGTGGCGGGTACCGGCTGCGGGGAGCTCAGGTTAATGCACATGGGGTGGTTGCTCTTAGAGACCAGCCAGCCGATGTTGTAGCGGTAAATGTCGCGGTACATCTGCGCCATGTGGCTAAAGTGCTCCTGGCCGGGCAGGTTCATGAAGGGGTCGGTATCGCCGGTGAGGAGCATGTAGTTCTGCGCCGCACCCCAGTACTGCAGGAAGGCATGCAGGCCCTCAACGGTACGTTCCTTAGCCTCCGGAGGCATGATGGGGCGGGGGACATTGACGGCGCGGTGACTGAGAGTACCGTTCGAGAAATTGCCGACGCGCTCAAAGAACTGATCGGGCAAGATTGCCGGGCCGCGGCCGTCCAGGGCGGATGCGGGCAGAGGCTCGGCGTAGGTGATGCTGCGCGTGGTGGTCGCAGATTTGGTCTGGGTGCTCTGAGGCGCCGGTGCGGCATCAGTAGGAGAGGGTTCAGTGAGTGGTTGAGGGCGAGAAACTGCGTTGGGGCTGCAGGCGCTTGCGAGTGCACTCAATGCTGCTCCGGAAGAAAGAGCAAGAAGATGGCGACGTGACAGCGAACCGAACATACGCAA
The DNA here is from genome assembly GCF_015265375.1 of Rothia sp. (in: high G+C Gram-positive bacteria). Taxonomy (GTDB): domain Bacteria; phylum Actinomycetota; class Actinomycetes; order Actinomycetales; family Micrococcaceae; genus Rothia. Next base: position 980 of record NZ_JABZXW010000066.1, on the reverse strand, counting down.
CCTTTCGCAAGAGTAAAGACGGGCAGGCAGTAACGGGTAGCTCGGATGCAGTGAACCTCAACGGCAGTTGATTGCAGTTGCGTGAGGGGTCGGTGAGCGTTCCCGATGGGTGTGGCATACCGCGGTGAGTACGGATGCGATAGAAAGGGCAGGTCAAAAGCCATCTGAAGGAATCGGTGTGGGTTATGACCTGCCTGGTTGTCGTGCTCAATGATTCTAAGCGTACTTTCAGGTTCACAATGACCATATCTGCGCTTAAAGGTAAAAAGTTATCAAATCTTAATATTTGCCCGTTTTATGCGGGTTATAAAACGTACCAATGTGTTCCGGGTAACCGCATTAAAATGTGCTTTTTTCCCGCGGAAACTCAAGGATTTTCCCACCTGCTCTTCTTATGAATAAATCATAAATTGGAGTTGTTGCACGCGGTGTGCAAGTAGTATTTCAACCTCTTCAGGTTGTCCAAACACCTATCAAAAACAGCCCCTCGCACAGCCGCAGCACCCCCATCCGCACAATCTAGCTACAACGCGACCGCGCCAACGCCCACACATGGCATGAAGCGGGTTCACCCTATGGGACAATAGCGCTGTGACTACCACCGACTATGCGCAGCTCAAAGCAGCTCGCGAACTGCTCACTCGAATCCCCCTCCCGCTCGACGTAGAAGCCGGCGAAACCCCCGGCACCCCCTACACCGTCACCCACGACGGCACCGCAGAGCACGGCACCGCCTCCGCGCGCACCCTACTCGCCGCCATGGCGCGCCAACTCGACGACTATATTCTGCCGCGCAGCGCCAGCGTCGATAACCCCCTCACCATCGTGGTCGGAGGCTCCACCGGCGCCGGTAAATCCACCCTCGTCAACACCCTGCTCGGCGAACCGCTCACCCAGTCCGGCGCGATTCGACCCACCACCCGCCCCCCCGTGCTCCTGCACCGCGCAGAAGACGAGGCGGCGCTGTCACCCGAACGCTT
>NZ_JABZXW010000110.1 GCF_015265375.1 Rothia sp. (in: high G+C Gram-positive bacteria) | reverse complement strand
TCCCCTCCCGGGGTACTTTTCACCATTCCCTCACGGTACTATGCACTATCGGTCACTCAGTAGTATTTAGGCTTACCAGGTGGTCCTGGCAGATTCACACGAGATTTCACGAGTCCCGCACTACTCGGGAACACAACCCACACAACATGTCACCGGCTGGCCTACGCGACTATCACGCACTACGGTCCCCCATCCCAAGAGGTTCAACCACCAACAACACGCCATGCCCACCCCCGGCAGAAGGTAGACGATCATGCCCCACAACACCCCATGCGCAACGGCCGCCGCCTATCACACGCACAAGGTTTAGCCTCCTCCGCTTTCGCTCGCCACTACTCACGGAATATCTTTTCCTACGGGTACTGAGATGTTTCACTTCCCCGCGTTCCCCCCACAACCCTATTTCATTCAGGCAGTGGTAACTGGCCATAACACCAGCTAGGTTCCCCCATTCGGAAATCCTTAGATCAACGCTCGCTCGTCAACTCCCTAAGGCATATCGCAGACCGCCACGTCCTTCATCAGCTCTGAGTGCCAAGGCATCCACCGAATGCCCACTAAAACTAACAAAACCACAGACACAAAAAACAACAAAAACAAACCCTAAAACAATAAAAGTCCTAGAGAATAGGTTTCACATTGCAATAAAGATGCTCATCAACCACTATACAGATCACAAACAACACACCACACAACCGGAGGCACCAGACAAACCATCTGGCATCACCAGTCGTGGGCTAAGCGCCCAACAGGTGTTGAACGTGAACCCGACAGCATGCTTGCTTCGTTCCTATACCCAACCCAAACGCACCCACACCCACCACCCACAACAGGTAGCGTCAAAATGCAGGCACAAGAAACACACACCCAACCACAATAGCTAAGTGCGCATCCCCCTAAACGGGCTCCCTAGAAAGGAGGTGATCCAGCCGCACCTTCCGGTACGGCTACCTTGTTACGACTTCGTCCCAATCGCCAATCCCACCTTCGACCACTCCCCCCGCAAAAACGGTTAGGCCATGGGCTTCGGGTGTTACCAACTTTCGTGACGTGACGGGCGGTGTGTACAAGGCCCGAGAACGTATTCACCGCAGCGTTGCTGATCTGCGATTACTAGCGACTCCACCTTCATGGGGTCGAGTTGCAGACCCCAATCCGAACTGAGACCGGCTTTAAGGGATTCGCTCCACCTCACAGTATCGCAACCCTCTGTACCGGCCATTGTAGCATGCGTGAAGCCCAAGACATAAGGGGCATGATGATTTGACGTCATCCCCACCTTCCTCCGAGTTAACCCCGGCAGTCCCCCACGAGTCCCCACCATCACGTGCTGGCAACATAGGGCAAGGGTTGCGCTCGTTGCGGGACTTAACCCAACATCTCACGACACGAGCTGACGACAACCATGCACCACCTGTGAACCGGCCCCACAAGGAGGAAACCCCGTCTCCGGAGCCGACCGGCACATGTCAAGCCTTGGTAAGGTTCTTCGCGTTGCATCGAATTAATCCGCATGCTCCGCCGCTTGTGCGGGCCCCCGTCAATTCCTTTGAGTTTTAGCCTTGCGGCCGTACTCCCCAGGCGGGGCACTTAAAGCGTTAGCTACGGCGCAGAAACCACGGGTGGCCCCCACACCTAGTGCCCAACGTTTACAGCGTGGACTACCAGGGTATCTAATCCTGTTCGCTCCCCACGCTTTCGCTCCTCAGCGTCAGTAACGGCCCAGAGACCCGCCTTCGCCACCGGTGTTCTTCCTGATATCTGCGCATTCCACCGCTACACCAGGAGTTCCAGTCTCCCCTACCGCACTCAAGCCTGCCCGTACCCACCGCACGCCCCCAGTTAAGCCAGAGGATTTCACGGCAGACGCGAC
>NZ_JABZXW010000065.1 GCF_015265375.1 Rothia sp. (in: high G+C Gram-positive bacteria) | reverse complement strand
ATAGAAACGTCCCCTCCCACCCCGAATCGGGGTAGAAGGGGACGAACAGAAACTCATGAGAGCGGGCAGTGAACCCGCCTCAGCTCATAAGCATTGTTAGATGTCAGCCGCCTGAACCTTCAGCGCACGAGCCACGCCGTCGCGTGCCTCCGCAATCTGACGGTACAGAGCGGCGGCGTCCTCGGGCAGGGACGCCAGGTACTTCTCGGTACGCTCCAGCAGCTCAGCGGTCGGCTCGCTCGGGTACATGCCACCAATAATCTGCATGGAAATCTCGTGTGAACGCGAACGCCAAATGCCCTCAATCTGCTCGAAGTACGGCTCATCGTACTGGGCAATCAGCTCGGGCTTGCCGGACTTGAAACCGGAAATAGCGTAACGCTGAATCATGTTCGACAGCTCGCCGGTCACCATGATCTTGTTCCAGTACTCAGCCTTAGCCTCCGCGGTCGGAATCGACGCGTACGCCTGAGCCGCGTACTGCTGGCCGTTTGCGGTGTTGTCGTTCTCCAGCTCCGCAGCAATCTGCTCGGCGGAGAAACGGCCACCGGTAGCCAGGCGGCACACCAGGTTCCAACGCAGGTCAGCGTCAATGTCCAGGCCCTCAAGGGTCAGCTCACCCTCGAAGAGGCGCTGCACATTGTTGTACTGGTCCTCGGTGCGGGTCTGGTTGATGAACGCCTGCAGCAGCTGCAGCTGAGCATCCGAATCGGGCTCTGCAACGCATGCCAGCTCCCACAGACGGTCGGCGGCACGGTGACGGGTCTCCTCGCGAGCCTCGGGAGCCACGAAGGAGTGCAGGGTAGCGGACAGGTTGTTAATCTGGGTGCGCAGGGCGGTGGAGTTGGTCTCCTTGCCGATGTTGTTCAGCACCAGGTCAACGTACTTACGTGCCGGCATCTGAGCGTCACGCACGGTATCCCAGAGCGAACCCCAGACCACGCCGCGAGCCACGGACGAATCAATGTCACCCAGGTGCTTGATAGCGGTCTCGATGGAACGCTCGTCCAGGCGAATCTTTGCGTATGCCAGGTCCTCATCGTTCAGCAGCAGCAGGTCGGGGCGCTTCTTGCCGAGAGCCTCCTCGACCACGGTCAGCTCGCCGTCAATGTCCAGCTCGATGCGGTCGGTGCGGGTCAGCTTGCCGTCGACCAGGTTGTAGAAACCAATCACGGCACGGTGCGGGCGCAGGGTCTCGAAGCCCTCAGCGTAGGACTGGCGAATACCCAGCGAAGAGATGTTGCCCGCCTCGTCGTTCTCAATCTCAACGGCGAGAGTGTTAACACCAGCGGTCTCAAGCCACTTAGCGCTCCACGCACGCACGTCACGGCCGGAGGTGCGCTCCAGCTCAACCAGCAGATCGTCCAGAACGGTGTTGCCCCAGCTGTGCTTGTCGAAGTACACCTTCAGAGCGGCCATGAAGTTCTCCTGGCCAACCCACGCCACCATCTGACGCAGCACCGAAGCGCCCTTTGCGTAGGTGATACCGTCGAAGTTCACCTGAACATCGGCAAGGTCACGAATCTCAGCCACAATCGGGTGGGTCGACGACAGCTGATCCTGGCGGTACGCCCAGGTCTTCTCCGAAGCGGCGAAGGTAGCCCACGCCTCCTTGGCGTAGCGGGTGTTCTCCGCAGCAGCCAGGGTCGACATGAACTCAGCGAAGGACTCGTTCAGCCACAGGTCGTTCCACCACTTCATGGTGACCAGGTCACCGAACCACATGTGCGCCAGCTCGTGCAGAACGGTGATAGCGCGGCGCTCACGCAGAGCCTCCGCAACCTTGGAGCGGAAGACGTAAGTCTCCAGGTAGGTCACGCAGCCAGCGTTCTCCATCGCACCGGCGTTGAACTCGGGCACGAACAGCTGATCGTACTTCTCGAACGGGTACGGGGTCTTGAACTGCTCCTCGTAGAACTCGAAGCCCTGACGGGTCAGCTCAAACATGTCCTCAGCATCCACGAACGGCATGAGGGACTTACGAGCGTACACGCCCAGCGGAATCACGCGACCCTCAGAGTTGGTCAGCTCGCTGGTGACCTTCTCGTAGGGGCCAGCCACAATCGCGGTAATGTACGAAGACATGCGCGGGGTCGGCTTGAAGAACCAAGTCTTCGCACGGCCGCAACCGCACTCCTTCTCCTCAACCTTCACCTCGGGCTGGTTAGACACAACCACCCAGTGCGAGGGAACGCGCACAATAAACTCGAATTCAGCCTTCAGGTCGGGCTGCTCAAAGACGGGGAACACGCGGCGGGAGTCCGGCACCTCGAACTGGGAGTACAGGTACACTTCGCCGTCGGCGGGGTCCACGAAACGGTGCAGACCCTCACCGGTGTTGGTGTAGAACATCTCTGCGTCAATGACCAGGGTGTTCTCAGTAGCAAGGTTCGGCAGCTGGATGCGCTCGCCGTCCGCCAGGTCGGTGCTCAGCTCTTCGCCGTTGAGGTTAATGGACTTGACCGAGGAGGTGATGGCGTCAATGAAGGTGGAGGCACCTTCCTGAGCGTCGAAGCGAATTTCAACCTTCGAGGAGAAGACGTCTTTGTCCTTCGGCAGGTCGAGTTCAATACGGTACGAGTGCACGCGCTTAATAATGGATGCGCGTTCGATTGCCTCATTGCGGGTTAGGTTCAGGCCGGGCATACAGCTCCCTCTCCTTAGATGTGAATAGCGTGCCGTGTTGACACGCCCTGTCATGGTGCGCTGGTTCCCGAGGTGCGCGGCTCCTGCGACGCTGCATACGTAGCGCTGGAGGCGTTCAAGTTTGGGCGCGGCGAATCGGGACACCAAAAAGTGCCATATCCCACAGTCTACCGTATAGGTGGGGGTCTAGAAGGCTCCGCATTACCCGAACCCGCGCGAATTCGATACAGTTAAGACAGAAAAAACCCAAACGGGGAAGCGTATCCCACCTGATGGATGCGCGGCGCACTCTAGCAACGGCGCTCAGAACTGAGAACCGGCGCCTCCCACGAACGCACAAACGCACGTCACACCAAGACAAAATCACCAGGAGAGTACCTTGCGCGTACACATCGCAACCGACCACGCTGGCCTCGAACTGAGCCACTACCTGATCGAGTCCCTCACCGCTGCGGGCTACGAAATGATTGACCACGGCCCCGCCGACTACGACCCGCTGGACGACTACCCCTCGTTCTGCATTAACGCAGCCCTTGGTGTGAAGCGTGACCGCGAGGCTGGCCTGGACTCCCTGGGTATTGTGCTGGGCGGTAGCGGTAACGGCGAGCAGATGGCTGCGAACAAGGTTGATGGTATCCGCGCGGCTCTGGCGTGGAACCACGACACCGCGGCGCTGGCTCGCGAGCACAACAACGCACAGGTTGTAGCTGTGGGCGGCCGCCAGCACAGCAAGGAAGAAGCACTGGAAATCATCAAGGTCTTCCTGGCTACCCCCTGGACCAACGAGGAGCGTCACGCACGCCGTATCGGTCAGCTGGCTGAGTACGAGCAGACCGGCGATATTGCCGGCAAGCAGATTGACGCTGCCTAAGCTCTAAAATCTGAGGCGCATAGTACAGGCTATGCGCCTCAGTCGTCTCTGCACTCCATATAATCCGCACTATTTCTAGCCGACAAGTTTTCGAGGAGAACCCGTGCCTGAAGGCCACTCCATCCACCGTATCGCCCGCCAAATCAGTGACGTCTTCACCGGCGAGCGCGTGCAGGTTTCCTCCCCGCAGGGCCGCTACGCTGAGGGTGCCGCCCTGCTGGACGGTCACATCATCACCGGCGCGTACGCGCACGGTAAGCACCTGTTTGTGACCTTCGAGAACGACCTGACCCTGAACGTGCACCTGGGTATTTACGGCAACTGGAGCTTCGGTGGCGATGAGACGTTCACGGGTGCCTCGAGCATTGGTGCGCCCCGCAAGATCGGTGAAAAGGAGTATGCGGCGGGGGAGGGTGAGCCTTACGCCGGTCCTCCCGAGCCGAAGAGTACGGTGCGTTGCCGTATTGTTTCGGAGCACGGCTGGGCGGATCTGGTGGGCCCGACTATCTGCCGTACCCTCACTCCGGAGGAGGTGCGCACCGTTCGCTCCAAGCTCGGCCCCGACCCGCTCAACCCGGACGCCGACCCCGAACAGTTCTACCGCGCGGCACGCAAGAGCTCCCGCCCGATTGGTGTGATTTTGATGGATCAGGCGGCGATCTCCGGCGTGGGCAATATCTTCCGCGCCGAATCGCTGTACCGCCAGGCAATTGACCCGCTGCGCCCCTGCAAGAGCCTCAGCGACGAGGAGCTGGGGCGACTCTGGGAAGACAATAAGCACCTGCTGGTCATCGGCGTGCGCGTGGGGCGCATTATCACCACCGAACCGGAAGACCGCCCCGGCATACCCGAAACCGAAGCGTGGCCCGACCACGCCAACTACGTGTACATGCACCACGGCGAGCCCTGCCGCCGCTGCGGAACCACCATCCGCATGGAAGAAATTGCCGGCCGTAAACTCTACTGGTGCCCCGGCTGCCAGGTCTAAAAACTGCTCAAATATTTGACAGTCCAGATGGAACCTCGATACTATAGTCAAGTTCCATTCCGGGGATGTAGCTTAATGGTAAAGCCTCAGTCTTCCAAACTGATTACGCGGGTTCGATTCCCGTCATCCCCTCGCACAATCCCCCCGACGTTGTCGGGGGGATTTTTTGTGCTCGGGGATGAAGGGAATCGCTTACGCATGCGGATTTATTTCCTCGCGCGCTCGGAATCCGCACGCTCCAGCTCGTCATCCCCTCCACCTCGCATCCACACAAAACACCCTACAAAACCAAGGGAGATAGGGGAGTACGCGCTCAGTGGAAATAAACCGCGCACGAGCTGCTGTGTTGGGCATTTAGCGGGAAAACAGGTAAACTAGGGCACTGACTGTGTTAAACACGCAAGTGTGCAACACGGTCGGTTTCACGGGGCGTGGCGTAGCTTGGCTAACGCGCCTGCTTTGGGAGCAGGAGATCGCAGGTTCGAATCCTGTCGCCCCGACGTGAAACGGTTGCCGCGACGCTACAAGGTCGTGGCGCTCTTTCCACTAAGCAACCGCGGTACACACGATTCGTGCCGCACCGAAACTATATGAGGAGATCACGGACGTGAAGACCGCCGTCGAGAAGCTCAACCCGACCCTCGCAAAGATTGAGGTCGAGGTTCCCTTCGCAGAATTCAAGCCCTACCTGGACCGCACCTACAAGAACCTCTCGGGTCAGATCAGCGTTCCCGGCTTCCGCAAGGGTAAGCTGCCCAAGCAGCTCATCGAGCAGCGTGCGGGCTTCGACTACATCGTCGAGGCATCCCTGAACGACGCTCTGAACGACTACTACGCACAGGCACTGGGCGAGAACGAACTCTCCCCCCTGGCACAGCCCGAGCTGGACGTTCAGTCCCAGCCCTCCACCGAGAACCGTGAGGCAGACGTCAAGCTGACCATCACCGTCACCGTCCGCCCCGAAATCGAGCTGCCCAACTACGAGGGCCTCGAGGTTGAGGTTGACGAGGTAGAGGTCACCGCTGAGGACGAGGTCCAGGCACTGGACGCTCTGCGTGAGCGCTTCGGCACCCTGAAGACCGTTGAGCGCCCCGCAGCTGACAAGGACTTCGTGACCATCGACATCGCAGCTGAGATCGACGGCGAGCAGGTAGACGCAGCAAACGACCTGTCCTACCAGATCGGTTCCGGCACCATGCTCGACGGCATCGACGAGGCTCTGACCGGCCTGTCCGCTGGCGAGGACGCAACCTTCGAGACCAAGCTCTCCGGTGGCGAGCACGCAGGCGAGCAGGCAGTCATCAAGGTCAAGCTCTCCGCAGTCAAGGAGCGCGAGCTGCCCGCAGCTGACGACGAGTTCGCACAGCTGGCTTCCGAGTTCGACACCATCGAAGAACTGAAGGAAGACATCAAGAAGCAGGTTGCAGAGGCTAAGGTTGCCGAGCAGGGCACCCAGGCACGCGACAAGGTCCTCGCAAAGCTCGTTGAGCTCGTTGAGATCCCCGTCCCCGAGAAGGTTATCGAGGACCAGCTCGAGCAGCACTTCAACAACCCCAACGCTGAAGCAGACCACGACACCGAGGAGCACCGCGCCGAGGTTCGCGAGAACACCGAGACCGCATTCAAGAACGAGATGGTTCTCGACGCTGTTGCGGACAAGGAAGAAGTGACCGTTGACCAGGCTGAGATGATCAACTACATCATCACCATGAGCTCCCAGTACGGCATGGACCCCAACCAGTTCGCACAGATGCTGGACGGCTCCGGCCAGGCTGGCGCACTGGTCGGCGAGGTTCGCCGCTCCAAGGCTCTGGCAGCAGTGCTGAAGACCGCAGTGGTCAAGGACACCAAGGGCAACGTTGTTGACCTGTCCAAGTACCTGGGCGAGGGCGAAGAGGCAGCTGCCTAAATCCCCGCCACGGTCTGCAAGAAGCCACTCCGCTAGAGGGTGTGAGCTGATTGCTTGAAATGTGTAGCCTCAGCGGGCATCCACCGAATTACCGGTTGGGTGCCCGCTGAGGCTCTTTTTCACCCCAAGTTACTTCGCCCGCAATTCCTCCCCGCAACACCCCGAATGCGCATGCAGGCTCGTCAGTACCGCATATGCTGGGCGCTGTGCTTCACGCTGTGCTTCACCCCCTGGCGAACGAACAACCCGAAGGGAAGCGGGGGAGGGCAACTATCGGTAAGGTAGTAGCAACGAAACTTTTCGCGTGCGCTCCGGCGCGTAAATCGCGCAAAGATGCAGCGAAGACCCATTAGAGAAGAAGAGGAAGAATGTCCAGCTACATGCCTCTGCCCATCGGCGCCTCCCAGGCAGCCGGCGTGGCGCCCGCGCCGTCTATGGCAACCCCCATCGTTGGTGCCCAGGAAGATTACGTCTACAACAGCCTCCTGAAGGAGCGCATTATCTGGCTCGGCTCCGAGGTGCGCGACTCCAACGCTAACCTCATCTGCTCCCAGATGCTGTTGCTCTCGGCTGAAGACCCCGAGGCAGACATCTACCTGTACATCAACTCGCCCGGCGGCTCCGTGACCGCTGGTATGGCAATCTACGACACCATGCAGCTCATCCCGAACGACGTGGTGACCGTGGTGACCGGTATGGCAGCATCCATGGGTCAGTTCCTGCTCACCGCAGGCACCATCGGCAAGCGCTACGCAACCCCGAACGCCCGCATCCTCATGCACCAGCCCCTCGGTGGTATTGGCGGTACCGCATCAGATATCCGCACCCAGGCTGAGCTGATTCTGGACATGAAGAAGCGCCTGGCAGAGATCACCGCTGAGCGCACCGGCAAGAGCCTGGAAACCATCCTGAAGGATAACGACCGCGACAACTGGTTCAACGCGGAAGAAGGCCTGGAATACGGCTTCTTCGACCACATTGCCACCACCGCCGGTAAGCTGCCCGAATCGAAGAACGCATAAGGGAGATGCACATGAACTACCTGCCGAACGATATCACCACCTCGGCGCCGGCTATGCCGAGCAACCGCTACGTGCTCCCCAGCTTCGAGGAGCGCACCCCCTACGGTTACAAGCGTCAGGACCCGTACGCAAAGCTGTTCGAGGACCGCATCATCTTCCTGGGCACCCAGGTGGACGACGCATCCGCTGACGACATCATGGCTCAGCTGCTGGTGCTGGAGGCACAGGACCCCGAGCGTGACATCACCCTGTACATTAACTCGCCCGGCGGCTCCTTCACCGCGATGACCGCCATCTACGACACCATGCAGTTCATCCGCCCCGAGATTCAGACCGTGTGCCTGGGCCAGGCGGCATCCGCTGCGGCGGTTCTGCTGGCTGCCGGTACCCCCGGCAAGCGTCTGGCACTGCCGAACGCTCGCGTGCTGATTCACCAGCCCGCGCTGAGCGGCCAGCAGGGCGGTCAGGCATCTGACATTGAGATTCACGCGAACGAGGTTATGCGTATGCGTGAGTGGACTGCACAGACCCTGGCACTGCACTCGGGCAAGACTTACGAGGAAGTTGACCGTTCCATTGAGCGTGACAACATTCTGACTGCGGCTGCTGCCCTGGAGTACGGCCTGGTCGATAAGGTGCTGGAGTCTCGTAAGCTGCGTAAGCCTGCGACCAACACCGCTATTTCCCACACCTAAACTTTAGTTTTGAGGAATACCCCGAGCGTTTTTCGGGGGAGGGGCGGCATCGCTCCGTGTGCGAGCCTTCGGGCTGGTGCGCGGTGCGGTGCCGCCCTTTTTGTGCCCGCCGGGTGGGGGTGGTGAACCAAGCTGATATGTGGCGTTGACCTGCGCTTTCTTGCCGGGCTTTATCGTCACATACCTATCGTCATATGCCGGAGTATCAGCCTCGCCGCCGTCATAAAAGACGCGCTTTGTCATATGCCCGGTAAGTCCGTTCATTTGCGGTGCGTAATTCTGAGTTCCGGGGTGAACTCCGGTAGCCTTAGAGAAGGAGAAAATTCGAGTATTTCATACCGGTTTCTCACTCAAACTAAGGCGCCCACCACCCGCCGGTGCCCCTCCTGAGAAATCACCGCAGACATCAGGTCACTGACCCTTCTGCACCGATTTCACCACGCCGATCGAAAGGGAATCTTCGTGGCCACAGACATCATTGTGCCTCCCGAACAGCCCAACGCCAGCATGCGATGCTCCTTCTGCAAGAAGACTCGCGCGCAGGTTTTCAAGATTGTGCTCGGCCCGAATGTTTCCATCTGCGACGAATGCGTGGAGCTGTGCGAAGAGATCCTCGCTGAAGAGCGTCTGAAGGTGAAAGCCTCCGCGGCGGCGCCTGCATCTCAGCTGGCTACTCCGCGCGAAATTTACAGCTACCTCAACGACTACATCATCGGTCAGGACGCGGCGAAGCGCACCCTGGCGGTGGCGGTGTACAACCACTACAAGCGCATCCACGATATTGATAACCCGGTGCTGACCTCCCGCATTCTTTCGGCGACCGCGGGGGAGCAGGTGGAGCTGGGCAAGTCGAATATTCTGATGCTCGGCCCGACCGGCTGCGGTAAAACCTACCTGGCGGCAACCCTGGCGAAGAAGCTGGATGTGCCCTTCGCCCTGGTCGACGCAACCACCCTCACCGAGGCGGGTTACGTGGGTGACGACGTGGAGAACATTCTGCTGCGCCTCATCAACGCCGCTGACGGCGATATTGCCAAGGCGCAGCGCGGCATCATCTACATTGACGAGATCGACAAAATCGCCCGTAAGGGTGGCGAGAACCTCTCCATCACCCGTGACGTGTCCGGTGAGGGCGTGCAGCAGGCGCTGCTGAAGATTATTGAGGGTACCGTGGCGACCGTACCCCCGGAGGGCGGCCGCAAGCACCCGGCGCATGCGAACATTGAGATTGATACCTCGAACATTCTCTTCATCGTGGCTGGCGCCTTCGACAATATCGACGACCGCATCGCGGCCCGCGTGGGTGCCGGTGGCATCGGTTTCGCTGCTGAACTGAGCGGTTCCGTGAAGAACCCGCTGGACCAGATCATGCCCGAGGACCTGGCGCACTACGGTATCATCCCCGAGCTGATTGGCCGCCTGCCGGTCATCTCGACCCTGAGCGAGCTCAACGAAGAAGAGCTAGCTCGCGTGCTGACCGAGCCGAAGAACGCGCTGCTCAAGCAGTACCGTCACCTCTTCGCCTTGGACGGCGTGGAGCTAATCATTGACGATGCGGCCATCGCAGCAATCGCCCGTCTTGCCGCTGAGCGCGGCACCGGCGCCCGCGGCCTGCGCTCCATGATGGAGCAGATTCTGCAGCCGGTCATGTTTGAGATTCCGGACCGCACCGACGTGGTGTCCATCGTGATTGGTGAGGACACCGTGCTCAACGGTGCCGAGCCCCGCTACGTACTGCAGGCGCCCGACCCCGAAGCCGAGACCACTCGTACCGCAAAGGGCGAGGCGAAGACCGCCTCCCTGAAGGCCGCGAAAGCTGACCGTCAGGCGGCATAACCGCATACTTCCAGCCGAACAGGCTAGGGAATAAAGAAGCCGTCGCCCCGGTTATACGGGGTGACGGCTCACTAGCAGGTACCGCTCGCTGGCATGTGCTGAAGGGCGTGTACCGAAGAATAAGCGCCAGCTCATAGAAGCGGCTGGCGCAACCGTATGAGAGAGGAACACTCATGGCTGAGAACGCACCCGCACAGGTCGATTTCTGGTTCGACCCGATTTGCCCCTGGTGCTGGATTACCTCCCGCTGGATTGGTGAGGTGCAGAAGGTCCGCAACGTTGAGGTGACCTGGCGCCCCTTCTCCCTGTCCATGCACAACCAGGGCCGCGAGCTGCCCGCCGACTACCAGGCAATGATGGACCAGTCCTGGGCGCCGACCCGCCTCATCACCGCCGTGCGTGAGCTGCACGGTAACGAGGTTATCAAGCCCCTCTACGACGCTCTGGGCGAGCAGATTCACCACAACAGCAACAAGGCTGATTCCTACCGCGACGCGATCGTCAAGGCGCTGGCTGAGGTCAACCTGCCCGCAGAGTTGGTGGATGTCGCCTTCACCGACCAGTACGATGAGCAGATGCGCGCATCCCTGGACCTCGCCCTGGAGACCGTGGGCGGCACCGATGTGGGTGTTCCGCTGATTTCGATTAACGGCACCGCGTTCTTCGGCCCGGTCATTTCCCCGAGCCCTGCCGGTGAAGAGGCAGGTAAGCTCTTCGACGGCGCCCTGGCGCTGGCTTCCTACCCCGGCTTCTTTGAGCTGAAGCGCCCCCGTAACGTGGGCCCGATTTTCCACGGCGAAAATGGCGAAGCCTAAGACTCCCGCAACGTGCTGAGATTCCTGCAGTGCGCTGAGGCTCGGTAGGGTCTGAGGTCGCAGAGCATAAAAGTACCGCCCGGTCATGTACTGAC
>NZ_JABZXW010000064.1 GCF_015265375.1 Rothia sp. (in: high G+C Gram-positive bacteria) | reverse complement strand
AGGCCCCACCGCCGCGGCACCCATCGGCGTCTTCGACTCCGGCGTTGGCGGACTCACCGTGGCACGCGCCATCATGGACCAGCTGCCTCACGAACGCATCATCTACGTCGGCGACACCGCCCACGGCCCCTACGGTCCCCTCAAAATCGCAGAAGTACGCGCCAACGCGCTGCGCATCATGGATGAACTCGTCGACTCCGGCGTGAAAATGCTCGTCATCGCCTGCAACACCGCCTCCGCAGCGGTGCTCCGCGACGCCCGCGAACGCTACACCCGCCAGTACGGCATCCCCGTCATCGAGGTGATTCAGCCCGCCGCCCGCCGTGCGCTCGCCGCAACCCGTAACCGCAAGATCGGCGTGATTGCGACGGAGGCGACCGTCACCTCCCGCGCCTACGAGGACACTTTCGCGATTACCCCGAACCTTGAGGTGCACTCGGTGGCGTGCCCGCGCTTCGTGGAGTTCGTGGAGAAGGGCATTACCTCCGGCCCCGAGCTGCTGGAGACCGCCCGCGAGTACCTGCAGCCGCTCAAGGATGCTGGCGTGGACACCCTCGTGCTCGGCTGTACCCACTACCCGCTGCTGGCCGGCGTGATTTCCTACATTATGGGTGAGGACGTCACCCTGGTTTCCTCCGCGGATGAGACCGCGAAGGACGTGTACCGCGAACTGCTCAACCACGCCATTGAAAGCCCGGTCCCCGCGGAAAACCCGCACCACGAATTCCTCGCCACCGGCGAATCTGAGACGTTCTCGCAGCTGGCACGCCGCTTCCTCGGCCCCGAGGTCACCAACGTTCGCCACACCAGCTCCGTGGCGGAACGCTACCCGACCGGCTCGCTTGCCGCCATCACTCCCGAAATGCTCGCGGCGCACCGCAACATTAACCTCGGCGATGACGAGGCAGAATCCGACCAGGTAGCGGAGGCTACCGCAGGCACTGAATTTTCCGGCACCACCACTAAGGACGACTCCTCATGCGTCTAACCGTTATCGGTTGCACGGGTTCCTTTCCCGGCCCCGTCTCACCGGCTAGTTGCTACATGCTCACCGCCACGGACTTCGCGGGTCGAACCTGGCGCATCATCATGGACATGGGCAATGGCTCCCTTGGAATGCTCCAGCGCCATATCGACCTGAGCGATATCGACGCGATCCTGATTTCGCATCTGCACCCGGACCACTGCATTGACCTGTCCGGTCTGCACGTGGCGGTCAAATGGGATCCGCGCGGCTGGCCCAAGGGCCGCATTCCGCTGTACGGTCCCGCCGCGATTAACGAGTACCTTTCGGCGACTCACGGCCTGGACCCGGATCCGGGTATGAGCACCGAGTTCGAGTACCACACCTGGACTGAGGGTGAGCCCGTGCAGATTGGCCCGTTCCGCATGGAGCCGTTCCGCGTGGTTCACCCCTCGAAGGACCCGTACGCCCTGCGCATCACTTGCAACGACCGCGAGGGCCACACCGTGTTCTCGTATTCGGGCGATACCGACCTGTGCGAGGGCCTGGTTAAGGCTGCGCGCGGTGCTGACCTGTTCCTCTGCGAGGCGGCATACCAGGAGGGCCGCGATGATGCCCTGCGCGGTATTCACCTGACCGGCAAGCGTGCCGGTGAGGCTGCCACGGAGGCGGGCGTGCGTAACCTGCTGCTGACCCACCTGCCCGTGTGGAACGACCCGGACATCGCCTACGCGGAGGCGCGCAGTGCCTTCTCCGGCCCGGTCGGCATTGCCGAAATGGCGGCAAGCTACCGCATCTACCCGCGCCCGACGGAGGCTCACCCGGTCACGTCCACCCTGAACGTGGTAGAGGTGCTCGATCCGCCGCTGAACACCGCGATTGCGCTCCCTAAGCCAGATCTAGACTAGGCGAAGCCCGAGCTGGACTAGACCAAACCCGAGCTAGGCTAAAACAACCTGGACTAGTGCAAACTGCGCTCAGCCCCGCCCACTTTTCGACATAGAGTCAACAGACAGACACAGATTCCGCAGACAGATTCAAGGAGAACCCATGACTGCAACCCGCGAAGACGGCCGCGCCCTCAACGAACTGCGCCCCATCACCATTACCCGCGGCTGGTCCCGCAATGCTGAGGGTTCCGCCCTCATCGAGTTCGGCAACACCCGCGTGCTGTGCACCGCATCCTTCACCGAGGGCGTGCCGCGCTGGCTCAAGGGTGAAGGTAAGGGCTGGGTGACCGCCGAGTACGCGATGCTGCCGCGCGCCACCAACACCCGTTCTTCTCGCGAGTCGCTCAAGGGCCGCGTGGGTGGCCGCACCCACGAGATTTCTCGCCTGATTGGTCGCTCCCTGCGCGCGGTCATCAACATGGACGAGCTGGGCGAGAACACCATCGTGCTCGACTGCGACGTTCTGCAGGCTGACGGCGGCACCCGCACCGCCTCCATCACCGGCGCGTACGTGGCGCTGGCTGACGCTATTTCTTGGGCGAAGGAGCAGAAGATTCTGCCCGCTAAGGCGAACCCGCTGATTGATTCGGTGTCCGCAATTTCGGTGGGCATTATTGACGGCACCCCCATGCTGGACCTGCCCTACACCGAAGACGTTCGCGCCGAGACCGACATGAACGTGGTCGTCACCGGCAGCGGCAAGTTCGTTGAGGTTCAGGGCACCGCCGAGGGCGCGCCTTTCGACCGCGACGAGCTCAACAGCCTGCTCGACCTGGCGCTGGAAGGCACCGCAGAGCTGGCTCAGATTCAGCGTGAAGCACTGGCACACTAACCCGTCCCAGTAATTAGTTCCGTCGACAAGGAGAAACTATGGCAGACGCAAAGATTGTTCTGGCAAGCCACAATAAGGGCAAGCTCAAGGAACTGCGCGAAATTCTGCGCGGACGCATTGACGGCCTGGACGTTGACACCCAGGTGATTGACGCCTCCAGCGTGAACGCCCCCGACGTTCCCGAGACTGGCGTGACCTTCGCGGAGAACTCCCTGCTGAAGGCGCGCGCTGTTGCCGAGGCAACCGGCCTGGTCGCTATTGCTGACGATTCCGGCCTGTCGGTGGATGTGCTCAACGGCGCTCCCGGTATTTTCTCGGCACGCTGGGCGGGTCGCCACGGCGATGACTCCGCGAACCTGAACCTGTTGCTGGCTCAGCTGAGCGATATTTCTGCCGAGCACCGCGGCGCGAAGTTCTGCTGCGCGGCGTCAGTTGCTTCCCCGAACGGTTTTGAGGCGGTCGAGTACGGCGAGCTGCCCGGCGAGCTGCTGACCGCACCGGCGGGTGAGGGCGGCTTCGGCTACGACCCGATTCTGCGCCCCGTGGAACTGAACGGTGAGAATGCCCTGTACGAGGGCCAGTACGCCGGCAAGTCCTGCGGGGAGATTCCCGCGGAGATTAAGAACTCGATTAGCCACCGTGCGCGTGCTTTTGAGGCACTGATTCCTCAGATTGCGGCGGCGCTGGCATCCTAAAAACCGCTGTCTAAAACTGTCGCTGAGGCATCAGAGCTTACTTGCTGTGCCGGTCTGATGGGTGAAAACGCGGGGTTGGGGCACGAATTCTTCGTGCATCCCCCTAAAATCCCCCACAGGGATACCAATTAAAGGCACAATAGTGTGAGAAGCTTTACCTCAAGGTTAGTGACACCAAAGAACTCGTCTGCTGAAGGTACCTTCGGCAGGCGAGTTTTGCTATTGAAGAGCATTTCAACGGTGCATCTGCCCGATGCCCGCCCGTCACCGACCGCGGTATAAAACCTGCAGCGAAAGAGACACACCGATGCTCATCCTTCTTCTGCTGATGGCACTCGCCCTTGCCGCCGGCTGCTGGGCGTACTCCTACGTGTGGCGCGGCCTGAACCGCCGCGTCATTGCCGCCGTGAAGGTGGTCGATCCGATGATTACGCTCGGCCCGTACGTCATGGCGGCGTGGGTGGCGTTCATGGCTCTGATCGCCACGAATATCTGGGCGACCGGAACCCTGCACACTGTGCTGACGATTATTTTCTGCGTGGTTGCCGCAGGGTGCCTCGGCTGGGCTGGATTCTGGCTGCTCATGCACTGCCTGGGTGGTCAGACCCCCGGCAAACGCCCGATGTGGTGGCGTGAGGCGGTTGCCGCGAAGTTCGCCTGGCGTAACCTGTCCCGTATGCCCGCCTACCTGGGTGCCCGCACCAGCATCCTGCCGGTCGAGAACCCGCACCTGACCAAGCCGTATTCGGGTTCGTGGACCCGCCCGCTGGGTGCGACCATGCCGGGGTACAGCTCCAACGGTGAGTTTATTGAGGGCTTTGACGAGTTCGGCCGCAAGATGCCGCGCCTCTACCCGGTGGGCCCCGAACCGACCATCTTTGAGATGGCGCGCTGGGGTAAGTCGGTGAGCTCCGATCAGCTGCTGACGACCTTCCTGCCGACTGCGCCGTTTGAGCGTCTGCGTCTGCCCGGCACCATGACGGGCCCCTTCACCTTTGCGGGGGAGGTGCCGCACGGTGCGGTGACGAAGTGGCCTCGCCGCAGCGGCGCGAACCGCGCCTTCGGCTCCTACGCGCGTCTGGGTGAAATCACCGAACGTAAGGTGGAGCTGCTGGTCGACCACCGCATCATTGCGGCGCTGCAGACCACCCGCGAAAGCTACGAACGCCGACACAGCTGGATGCTCGCCTTCACCGACATCGCCGACGGCGACTTCACGATGGATGCCGACGAGAACGGCAACCTGCGCATCACCTTCGGCATGATTACCGAAGGCTACGAGACCCCGTGGGTCTTCACCAGCACCCTGAAAGACAGCACCCACCTGCGCCGCAAGGTACGCCACGCCATGAGGGAACGCCGCGTGCTCAAGCAGAGCAGCGGCGAGCTGATGGACTGGTACTTCGTGCCGAAGCTCAGCGAATTCCCGCACGGCCCGGTCACGAATGAGCTTCCCGAAGAGTTCTACTTCAAGTCCAATATCATGGTCACGAACCGTCACGAGAGCTCCTCGCGCGCCTCGGGTGAGGCACACTAGGGGAAAGAACGTGGGAGCAGAGCAGCGCATTAGCGGTGACTGTCTTAATCACTCTTTTCCCCAAGCCACGCTAGAATAGAGTTCCGAACGTTGAACGCTCTGCGGGGCACGACACGCGTCGTGCCCCGCTGTCGTTCTGCCCCCGTAGCACTTGAGCCGGACTCGCACTCCGTCCGGTGGCACGCGTTCACCACCGCAGACATATTCACCCGAAAGGAATCCCGTGGCGTCTTCGAACTACACCGCCCGTCACCTCTCCGTGCTGGAAGGTCTGGAAGCTGTACGCAAACGCCCGGGTATGTACATTGGCTCCACCGACTCGCGCGGCCTGATGCACTGCCTCTGGGAGATTATCGACAACTCGGTGGATGAGGCGCTCGCCGGTTTCGGCCAGTCCATTCAGGTCATTTTGTACCGTGACGGTTCGGTTGAGGTGCGCGATGATGGCCGCGGTATCCCCACCGACATTGAGCCGCGCACCGGCCTGTCCGGTGTGGAGGTCGTGTTCACTAAGCTGCACGCCGGCGGTAAGTTTGGCGGCGGCTCCTATAACGCGTCCGGTGGTTTGCACGGTGTGGGCGCTTCCGTGGTGAACGCGCTGTCTTCCCGTCTGGACGTGCAGGTGGACCGTGGCTCGAAGACCTACCAGATGTCCTTCCGCCACGGCATTCCCGGATTCTTCGAGTCCGGCCGCACCCCCAAGCCCGAAGATCCGTTCACTCCCGCAACCGAGGGCACTGACGCTCTGCAGATTGTGGGTCGCGCTAAGCGCGGCGTGACCGGCACCCGTGTGCGCTATTGGGCTGACCCGCAGATTTTCACCCCCGACGCTAAGTTCAGCTACGAGGACTTGGCTGCTCGTGCGCGCCAGACCGCGTTCCTCATTCCGGGTCTGCGTATTTGCATCCGCGATGAGCGCCGACTGCCCGGCACTCCCGGCGAGTTGGAGCCCCACGAGGAAGTTTTCCAGTACGACGGCGGCATTAGCGAGTTCGTCGAGTTCCTGGCGCACGATGAGCGTATTACCGACACCTGGCGTTTTAGCGGCAGCGGCTCTTTTACTGAGACCGTGCCCGTGCTGGGTGAGGACGGCCGCTCGCAGCTGACCGACGTGGAACGCGATTGTGAAGTGGACGTTGCGCTGCGCTGGGGCATTGGCTATGAGACGACGGTCCGCAGCTTCGTGAATATTATTGCCACCCCCAAGGGCGGTACTCACACGACCGGTTTTGAGCAGGGCCTGCTGCGCGTGATGCGTAAGCACCTTGCCGATAACGCCCGCAAGTACAAGGTGGGTAACGACAAGATTGAGAAGGACGACGTGCTCGCCGGCTTGACCGCCGTGCTGACCGTGCGTCTTGCCGAGCCGCAGTTTGAGGGTCAGACCAAGGAGATTCTGGGTACCCCGGCGGTTCGCCAGATTGTGTCGAAGGTTGTGGGTGATGCGCTGAAGGCTCGCCTGGAGTCGACCGCCCGTGCGGAGAAGGCTCAGGCGGCAGCTCTGTGCGAGAAGGTCGTCTCTGAGATGAAGACCCGCGTCTCGGCGCGTATTCATAAGGAAACTCAGCGCCGTAAGACCGCGCTGGAGTCTTCGTCCATGCCCACTAAGCTGGTGGATTGCCGTTCGACCAACGTTGAGCATTCTGAGCTGTTCATTGTGGAGGGTGACTCGGCGCTGGGTACTGCGCGTCTGGCGCGTTCTTCTTCGTATCAGGCTCTGCTGCCGATTCGCGGTAAGATCCTGAACACTCAGCGTGCTTCGGTGACTGATGTGCTCGCGAATGCTGAGTGCGCGGCGCTGATTCAGGTGATCGGTGCGGGTTCGGGTCGTACCTTTGACCTGGACTCTGCTCGCTACGGCAAGGTCATTATGATGACCGATGCGGACGTGGACGGCGCCCACATCCGTACCCTGCTGCTGACCCTGTTCTACCGTTACATGCGTCCGCTGATTGAGGCGGGTCGCGTGTACGCTGCGGTTCCGCCTCTGCATCGTGTGGAGGTGGTGCGCCGCGGCAAGCCGAACGAGATGGTGTACACCTACTCGGAGAAGCAGTTGCATGAGCTTCTGGATTCTTTGCAGGAGCAGGGTGTGTCCTATAAGGAACCCATTCAGCGTTATAAGGGTCTGGGTGAGATGGACGCTGACCAGCTGGCTGAGACCACGATGGATCCGCGTCATCGTATGTTGCGCCGTATTCGCATTGAGGATGCGGAGGCTGCCGAGCGTGCGTTCTCCTTGTTGATGGGTTCTGAGGTGGCTCCGCGTAAGGAATTCATTATTGCGGGTGCTCATCAGCTGGATGCCGAGAGCATTGATATGTAGAGCATCGATATGTAGCGTGCGGTACCTTGCGGGGCATTGCGGTGCCTTGCGGGGCAGTGGTGGCTGGCGTGTCACAATCCATGAATTTTGTGTGAGAATAGTCACGCAATTCTCGGAGATTCCGCGTAAATTCCGCATGAAACAGGCAAATTTAAGCTTTGAGCACTACTTGAAGCACCTGTCACAATCACGAAATCTGTCACCAAAATTTTGCAGAAAATATTAAAAACTGCAATATTTCACCAAGGTTCCGAAACTGCTTCTCAACCCCGCAAGGCACCATCGTGTCTCATTCCTCTCACCACCCTTGCATCGAGGGATAACGTCCAAGGTACCTTTAGCGAAACGTCAAACAATAAACGTCCATACTATGCACAGCCTACTCACAGCTTCTTAGGAAAACCCTGTACCTTAGAAGCATGAGAGACACTGTGTCAGTAACTCTCGTATGCCCTCCATCGATGGTGGACTACCCGAAATCTGGCACAAACGCACATTAAGTACACACATAGTAAGGACCTATCAATGGATCCCCTTGATTTTGGTAGGTGGCAGTTCGGTATTACCACCGTCTACCACTTCTTCATGGTTCCGCTGACTCTGGGTCTGGGCCTTGTGGTGACCTACCTGTACATTTGCTACGTTCGTACCAAGAAGGACGAATACAAGCGCATGACGAAGTTCTGGGGCAAGCTGTACCTCATTAACTTCGCTATGGGTGTGGCCACCGGTCTGGTTCAGGAATTCCAGTTCGGCATGGCGTGGAGTGAATACTCCCGCTTCGTCGGCGACGTCTTCGGCGCTCCGCTGGCAATGGAAGGCCTCTTCGCCTTCTTCGTTGAGTCGACCTTCCTGGGTCTGTGGATCTTCGGTTGGGACCGCCTCAAGCCTGCTGTACACGCATTCTCGCTGTTCATGGCAGTCCTTGGCTCCTGGATTTCTGCATTCTTCATTCTGGTTGCAAACTCCTGGATGCAGCACCCCGTTGGCGCAGAAATGATTGACGGTCGTCCCCGCATGACCGACATTGGCGCAGTGCTGATGAACCCCCTCGCATGGGTGACCTTCTCTCACGTCATCACCGCATCCATTCAGGTCGCCGGTGGCTTCCTGGTCGGTATTGCCTGGTACAAGCTGTGGCGTCGCCGCAAGGACGGCATCGACAAGGTCGTTGACGGCAAGGTCGTCGTTGGTGAGTCCGACAAGGGCGCACGAGACAAGAAGGACTTCCAGGTTTGGCTCAAGTCCCTGCGCCTGGGCGCAGTCGTTGGTCTCCTCGCGTTCGCAGGTGTTGGTGCATCCGGTCACCTGCAGGCACAGATGATGATTCACGAGCAGCCCCTCAAGATGGCTGCCGCCGAGGCCGCCTGCCACGACGGCACCTCCTTCTCCGTTCTGACCGTCGGCGAGCTCGGCGCTCAGAGCTGTGACAAGATCACCCCCATCATCGAGGTTCCCGGCGTGCTGTCCTTCCTGGCTCACGACAACTTCGACACCCCGGTGAAGGGTATTCAGACCCTGCTGCCCGAGTACGAAGCTAAGTTCGGCACCAACCTGCCCAACAACCCGCTCTACGGCGAGCGTGCAGGTCAGAAGATTGACTACCTGCCCTCCCTCGAGGTCTCCTACTGGGGCTTCCGCGGCATGATTGGTCTGGGTGCAGTCGTACTGCCCCTCTACCTCTACGCACTGTGGGTAACCCGTAAGAAGGGCGTTGGCACCGTTCCCGAGTCCAAGCTGCTCAAGAACGTTGCTGTCTGGTCTATCCTGGCTCCCTTCTTTGGCATCTCCCTCGGCTGGATCTTCACCGAAATGGGCCGCCAGCCCTTCGTTGTGGCTCCGAACCTTCAGGGTGACCCCTCGATTCACCTGTTCACCGCAGCAGCTATCTCCCCGGGTGTTTCTGGTGAAGAAATCCTCTTCTCCCTGCTCACCCTGGGTCTGCTCTACGGTGTGCTGATGGTGGTTGAGGTTTACCTGCTCATCAAGTACGTCAAGGCCGGTGTGGTGGCAGCAATGCCCGAGCTGGTTCAGTCGCACCACGAGGACGAGTCCAACGACAAGTCCAAGCGCGATGTGCTGGAGTTCGCCTACTAGGCGGGTAAGGATTGATTCACCATGAACTTTGATTTCAATATCTTTGCCGGTCAGCCTGGCCTGCCCACCCTCTGGTTTGTAGCCATTGGCGTCTTCCTCATCATGTACATGATTCTCGACGGTTTCGATCTGGGTGTCGGTATGCTGATGGGTTCCAAGTTCAGCAAGAACGAGAAGGAACGTCGTCTGCTGCTGAACATCATCGGCCCCGTCTGGGACGGCAACGAGGTGTGGCTTGTGTCCGGCGGTGCTGCTATCTTCGCAGCATTCCCCATCTGGTACGCAGCCCTCTTCTCGGCTCTGTACATCCCCCTGACCCTTGCGCTGGTCTTCCTGATTCTGCGCGTGGTCGCAATTGAATACCGCGGTAAGAAGAACGACGAGAAGTGGATCCGTAACTGGAACATCGCTCTGTCCGTCTCCTCCTTCGGTATCGCACTGCTCGTCGGTGCTCTGCTGGGCCTGACCTCCATGGGTCTGCCCATCAACGACAACGGTGACCGCGTCGGTGGCGCCTTCGCTTGGGTCTCCCTGCCGGTTCTGCTCGGCGGTCTGGGCTTCGTTGGCTTCTCCCTGGTTCAGGGTCTTGCCTTCATCGCTCTGAAGACCGACGGCGATATCCGCGACCGTGCCCGCAACACCCTGGTGCGCTGGGCTCCCGTCCTGCTGTTGCCGATTGTTGCATGGGTTCTGGCTCTGGACTTCACCACCGGTAACGGCATCTCCTGGCTGTGCACCATCCTGGCTGTGGTTGCTGTTCTGATTGCTTGGATCTCCGCAAAGGGTGGCCGTGAGGGTCGCGCTTTCGCTGGTCTGTCCGTGTTCCTCGCATTCGGTGCGCTGGCAATCTTCACCGCAATGTACCCGAACGTTCTGCCCTCCACCCTGGACCCGGCATACTCGCTCACCATTGCGAACGCATCCAGCTCTGAGTACACCCTGGGCGTTATGACCTTCGTGACCTGCCTTGGTCTGCCGGTCGTCTTCGTCTACCAGGCATGGACCTACTGGGTCTTCCGTAAGCGTCTGCACGTGGATCACATCCCCGAAGCACACGACGCTACCGAACTGGCTGAACTGCCGACCAAGTAGCATATAGCTGATTGAAGGATCCCCCGGATTTCTCTTGCGAGAAGTTCGGGGGATTTTTCTGTGCCCTCAGAGGATATTCTCGCAGAGGATGCAGCTCGCGGCAGGCGAGTGGGTGCGCAAAAATTTTTGGTGCACACCCCCCCCGGATTTAAGGCGCGACAAGGCACGAAAAGTGTAATGTGGTGAGCAACTCACTCCTATGAAAGGTGTTCAACGATGAAATCTCTCAACCGCCGCACCGCCGCATCCGCTCCTCGCACCGGAACAGCCCCGCGCACCGGCACGCGCCGCCGTCTGCTCACCACGGGCGCCCTGCTCTGCATCGGCATCATGCCTCTGAGCGCATGCTCGCTCTTCAACCCGCCGCTGGAACGCGACGAAAGCGTCCACGCCGTCT
>NZ_JABZXW010000007.1 GCF_015265375.1 Rothia sp. (in: high G+C Gram-positive bacteria) | reverse complement strand
CACGAGTAGTGTCGCCGCCTCAACGGTTTAAAAGCTCTCATGACCGAGCCTGCCCGATTTCCCGAGCTCTATAGGGTTATGAAGCTAGGGCGCGTGTTGCCGCTTCCTGCTGGGTGCGGGCGAGTGCCGCCTCCTGCTCGGTCTGGCAGTCTACGCACACGCCTTGGTAAAGCACGTCTGCGCTGAAGAGTGCCATACCGTGAAAATCGCTGGGGGTCAGGCAGGGCGCGGAGCCGACCGCGCAGTCCACGTCTTCGACCTTGCCGCAGCGTACGCAGAAGGCGTGGTGGTGGTTGTCGCCCGTGCGGGTTTCGTAGAGGGCGGGGGTTCCCGGCGGCTCAAACTTACGCAGCAGGTCGATGTCGGTCAGATCGGCGAGAATCACGTAGACCGACTGAACCGTAATGGCGGGGATGCGCTCGCGGACTGCCTGCACGATGATGTCGGCGGTGGAGTGCGGGTGTTCCTGCACTGCGTGGAGTACGGCGAGGCGCTGCTTGGTGACGCGGCGGCCCCTGGCGCGCAGGCCGGTGGTCCATGCTTCTTCGAGCTGTTCGGGGCTCATTGCGGAGAGCATGGGCAGGCCGGTGGTGTGGGCGCAGCCGGTATTGTGATGGTCTGGGCGTTGAGCCTTCTTCGTATCGGAGGTTGTCTTTGCGTCGGTCATAGGTTTAAGTCTACACATTATTATGAGAAATTCATCATTATTTTATGAAAAGCTCATAATAAGCCGGCAGGGCGTCCCTTTCATCCACTCTGTGGCGCCCCTCCTCGCCCCGGCCTCGGGTGTGAAGAGATGCCGTACAATCAAAGAACCTAGAGTAACCCGTACCGGCAATCACCATCAAGGAGGATAGGGTCATGGTGTACGACTTCACAAACCCCATCTACATTCTGCTGATGATTCTGCTCTTCGGTGTGCCCATCGTGACCCCGGTGATTTACGGCCAGTACCGCAGTACTACCACCGGTTTTGATCTGGAAGGTCAGCTGATGCTCGGCCTGCTCTTCATCCTTTTCCTGGGTGCTTACAGCACGATTCTGCTGCTCGGTATTTTTCCGACTGCTACGGCGCAGGTGATGGAGCAAGTGCCCCTGGTGAATATTCCGGGCGCTATTCCCTAATCCCCTTTTGAGCTTTCGGCATATGGGTGACGCTCTGGGTGAATCCGCGCTCCAGAAGGTGCGCACACGGGTGCTTGCACGTATTCTATAGAGTCAAGTACGCGCTGTACGCACTGACCTAATTGTTCAGGAGGATACCCATGCACAGCCATAACAACGGACTGAAAACTGCCCTGTTGATGGGCTCCATGGTGGGCATGATGTTGCTCATCGGTGGCCTGCTTTCGGCGACTTTCCGCACCTCCATTTTCATCTGGGTTATGGGCCTGGTGAGCTTGGGTTCGGTCGCGTACACCTACTGGAACTCCGATAAGCTCGCCCTGCGCTCCATGAATGCGTACCCGGTCAGCCGCGAAGAGGTTCCGGTGCTTTACGACATTGTGGAGGAGCTTTCCTCCCGCGCGGGTCAGCCCATGCCCGCTCTTTACGTGGCACCGACCATGACTCCGAACGCGTTCGCGACCGGTCGTAACCCGCAGAATGCGGCGGTGTGCTGCACCGAGGGTATTTTGCAGTTGCTGGATGAGCGCGAGATGCGCGGCGTGCTCGGCCACGAGCTGATGCACGTGTACAACCGCGATATCCTCACCTCTTCGGTGGCGGCGGGTATCGCCTCCATTATCGGTACTGTGGCTCAGTTCCTCTCGTTTGGCGCGATGTTCGGCGGATCCAACCGCGATGGTGAACGCGCCAACCCCCTCGCCATGTTCGTGGTTGCCATGCTGGCTCCCATTGCTACGCAGGTCATTCAGATGGCCATTAGCCGCACCCGCGAATTTGATGCCGACGAAGATGGTGCACGTCTGACCGGTGATCCGCTGGCTCTGGCTTCGGCGCTGAACAAGCTGGAGAGCGGTGTGTCCATGTATCCGATGGACCCGAACAACCGCAACACGGAGGCGGCGAGCGCCATGATGATTGCGAACCCCTTCGGTTCGCTGAAGAACATGCTCTCTACTCACCCGCCGATGGACCAGCGTATTGCGCGTCTGCAGCAGCAGGCTCGTGAGATGGGGCAGTACTAAGTCTTTTCTTCGCTGAATCATCCGGGCGCGAGTGTGTCACTGTATGCATGTGACGCTGTACGAATATGACCCGGCGTGACGATTATGACCCGCGATGACGGGTTGGCAGACAAAAATCCTCGGGGTGGCTACTGTGGAAGTAGCCACCCCGAGGATTTTTGTGTAGAAGATTTTACGTTTCGGCTTCTAACCGCCTCCCTCACCCATTGCTGGGCGGGGAGCCTCGCCTGAGTTTAGCGGTAGTTGACGAACTGCAGGTCAATCTCAAGGTCAGCGGACTTGAGCATTGCAATGACTTCCTGCAGGTCATCGCGGGACTTGGAGGAGACGCGCAGCTCATCGCCCTGGATGTTTGCCTTCACGCCCTTGGGGCCCTCTTCGCGGATCATCTTGGAGATCTTCTTTGCCTGATCCTGCGCGATGCCTTCCTTGATGGAGCACTCGATGCGGGTTTCCTTACCGGATGCGTAGGGCTTGCCGGAGTCCAGGGACTTCAGGGAGATGCCGCGCTTGACCAGCTTGGACTGGAAAACGTCCAGTACTGCTAGGGCGCGCTCTTCAGCGTTTGCCTTGATGAGGATCTTGTCGCCGGAGTAGTCGATTTCTGCACCAACGCCGCGGAAGTCGTAACGCTGGGAGATTTCCTTCTGCGCCTGGTGCAGTGCGTTGGAAACTTCCTGCTTGTCCACCTTGGACACAATGTCGAATGACGATTCGCTAGCCATGGGCTTTCCTTTCGTGAATGAGGTGCTACTGGCACCGGTTAGTACTAGCCTACCGGGTTGGGGCTCTTGTTCACAGCTAACTATCAGAATAACGAGCCTGTTTTACAGGCGTTACTAACCTTAAAAGAGGACAATAGAAATATGACCACTCCTAACCTGTCCACGACGGACCTGCACACGAGCGAGGAAGCTCGCGACCTGCAAACCCTCCTTTTCATCGACCTGCATACCTCTCTGGGTGCTGAGCCCGAGGGTATTCCTGAGGCTGAGCGTCTCAATGAATCTGACCACCACGAGATTCATCTTGACCTGCACGAGGAAGATGCTGAGCCCTCTCCCTTTGACGGTATCGGTATCACTCTGACTGAGCCTTCGCTGGTGGCGCGTTTCCGCGGTGTTCGCCGTGACCTGGAGCGCGAGATTGCTGGCGACATGTGCACCGTGGAGCAGGCGCGCCGCTACCTGGAGCACCTGGAGATTGTGCTTCTGCTCGAGCAGGACGGCGATACTCCTTCTCGTTCCTTCTAGGGCTTCTCGGTAGGTGGGGCGGCTGCTCTCCGGTGTCTCTCCGGTGGCGAGGTAATCGATAAAATCAGCCAAATATATAACCTTCGTCACAAAACCCTGCGTGAAGTGTACAAGTCCCCAAAACTGCTGTAGAGTAGTCTCTGTTCGCGTGAGCGAGCAACTAGCACCTAGCTAGGCGGCAGGTTACCCGAGCGGCCAAAGGGGGCTGACTGTAAATCAGCTGGCACTGCCTACGGGGGTTCGAATCCCTCACCTGCCACAAATAGCCCGGTTACGAAAGTAACCGGGCTTTTGTGTATCTAAAACCGGTTTCTACAACCAAGGGCGGCGAGGCACATTCGCGCTGAGCTTCTCTGCAAAACTCTTACACGGTACTCTTATGCGGCGCTCTTACACGGCACTCTTGTGCGGTTTGTACTCGCCGGTCGTTCCACCCGCCGGATGCGGAGCCTCCGCGACCCGTTACAGGCACCTCGCTGGAGCCTCCGCGACACGCCCATGAACCGGCTGAAACTGCCGCGGAAAGAACCAACTATGACGGCAATTTGTCATATCTTTCACAATGTTTGAATCCCAGGGCGAACAATTCGCGATTGGGGTCTTGAGGGTGTAGCTTTATCTCATGGCTACTATTGAAATTACTCAGCAGAACCTGACTGCTACCGTCGAGAGCAACGACATCGTCTTCCTGGACTTCTGGGCGGACTGGTGCGGTCCCTGCAAGCAGTTCTCCCCCGTCTACGAGGCGGCTTCGGAGAAGCACACCGACATCGTTTTCGGCAAGGTCGACACCGAGGACCAGGGCCAGCTCGCTCAGGCAGCAGGCATTACCTCCATCCCCACCATCATGGGCTTCCGTGGCGGTATCCTGGTTTACCAGCAGGCTGGCGCACTGCGCGAAGACCAGCTGGAGACCGTGATCGGTTCGATCCGCGAGCTCGACATGGACAAGGTCCGTGCAGAGATCGCAGCAGCAGAAGGCTCTGCAGAGAAGAAGTAAGCTCACCACCACAAAAGAGCTTGAACGGGGCGCACCCGCCGGCACAACCGGCTGGGGCGCCCCGTCCCTTTTATCCTCGTTAGGGTGCGTTAGCGGTCGCGATGATCCTCAATGGTCATACGCGCCCCGTAGCGCTGCTTCGAAAAGCCCGATGCGTGCATGAGCCGCACCAGGCGCTGCCGATGGGGGCTGTAGGGTGCCAGCAGGGCGAGCATTCCCGCATCATCGGTGCGCTGACCGGTGAATAGCTCACCGACCGCGTGCGCCAGATGGTAGTCGCCCACGCTGATGGCGTCAGGGTGCCCGCATACCCGTTGCAGAGCCTCGGAAATACTCCACGGGCCCACGCCACGCACAGTGTGCAGGCTCCGCGCCAGAAGCGCAACGTCGCCTTCTGCCGTAATGTTTTTCAGAGGCTCGGCGGAACGTGCGTAGGCGTACATGGCATCGTAGCGGCTTTTATCAACGCCTGCCCGATGCCAATCCCAGGTAGGAATTGTCGCCAGGGTCCGGGCGGTTGGATAGACGCGCATCCCATCCGGCTGATGCCCCAACCCGGTCGAAGGGGCGGGGGAGCCGTACTTTCGCAGAACCCAGCCCAGGGTTCTGAACGCTTCGGTCTGGGTGATGCGCTGCTCCACAATGGCGTTGAGCATCTGCCGGTCCAACTGCCCCGAGGCGCTGAGGCGGAGCCCCGGATTCTGCCGCCACGCCTGCTGAACACGCGGCGGAAGAGACTCAAAAGAAGGCAGAGCGCCAAACTGCTCTGCGGGGTCGTGCAAACCCAGCCAATACGTCATTTCCTGCGCCAGCGCCTGAAGGTCGGCTCGCGCCTGCATCTGCTGATCCGCAGCACTATAAGAAACCCAGATGCGAATACGCACCGGGCGCATCAGTAGACGATGCAAGGAGGGGACAGTTGCTGGCAGATCTGAGGCTGCCGCGATTCGTTCGACATACAGCACCGCAGGGAACTCATGAAAGGGTGTGCGGGTCGTCACCCAGATTCGTTCGGCACCATCCGCGCGGCTCAGCGCACGATACGAAAGATCCTGAGCGCCGCGGCGCAACGACCCCAAAGTCTGCGCCAACTGCACCGGAACATGCGGCTCAATCACAACCTCGCACGCCTCGGGAGCCAGGGCACCGGGAAGGGGCGAAGCGGCGGGGGAGAGCGTACGAACCTGGACGCGCGGCTGGTGAAGAACGGTAGGCTCCTGAAGAACATCCGTAAACGCCGGCGCATAGGGTACACCAGCGGCCGCCAAAGGATGCCGGACGCACTGCACACCCGCTCCAGGGTGGTTACCGGGGTTCGCGCCGCCGGGGATTGAAGAAGGAAACGTACTCACCCCACCAGTCTATGCGCCCAAACCGGGCAGTAGCATTCGGGGCAGATATTTGAAGAACAAGATACAAAAAGTGCAGGAAGGGCAGGCATACCGCTAATGCGATACCCTAAAGTAGAGCGAAAATGAACGCAAACTCCGCCACCGGCACAACACAGGCTATGCGTTCCGCCCGTTCACAAGGGCGCCCACGCCCGGACATACACCCCGAGAGAAGGACGCCTATGGCACCGGAAGCACATGACGCACCCTCGATAACTGACGCACCTGAGAAGAACGGCACCGCCACAGGCGCGCGCCGCCAGCGTACCCAGAAAAAGCCGCGTCAGTCCTTCGCTGAGCGCGTCAAGAGCATCCGCCCTCTCGAACTTCTGCCCGGTCTGCTCCTCGCCGCCGCCGTTATGGCGCTGTACACCTACTACTCGCTTCAGCAGATGAAGCACTGGGTGACCCCCTCCTGGGACCTGGCAATCTTCACCCAGATGGCGCAGGCGTACTCGCACTTCTCCGTGCCCATCGTGCCCATTAAGGGGCCCGACTTTAACCTCTGGGGCGACCACTTCCACCCGATTCTGGTGCTCCTCGGTCCCGTCTACGCGCTGTTCCCTTCACCGACCACGCTACTGGTCGTGCAGAACGCCCTGGTCGCTTTCGCAAGCTTCGCGATTGTGCGTTTTACTCAGCGTGCCTTCGCGCTCGGTCAGAAAGCTGAACTCGCTACGACCGGTACCGCTGAACCCGCTCAGAACGCCAAGCCCGCAAAGTATCGGGGCGTTATCCCCACCATTACCGGTCTGCTACTCGGCGCCGGCTTTGCCCTCAGCTTCGGCGTTCAGCAGGCCATTGCCGCCCAATTCCATGAGGTCGCCTTCGCCGTGCCGCTGCTCGCCATGAGCCTCGGCTACCTGGTGCTCGCCTCGCGTGTGAGCGGCACCGAACGCGCCCGCTACCTCGCATACGCCTGCTGGTGGTCCCTGCCTATCGCCTTCGTCAAAGAAGATATGGGTATCACCGTCGCAGCTATCGGCCTCATTATCTTTATCCGCACCGGCTGGCTGAGCACCGCCGTCGACATTCTGATGCCGCGCCTCTCCGCAGGTACCCCCGCCCCCATGCGCACCCGCATGCAGCAGCTCTACTCCTCCTGGGCACGTACCCCCGCCGTCGCAGAATCCACCATGGTCATGATCTGGGGTGTGTTCTGGTCCGCCGTCGCCATCTACGTGATTCTGCCCTACTTCAATAGCGGCGGTAACTTCGACTATGCCGACAAGGTGAACTTCTCCGCAGCCCTGGGCGACCCCTTCGGCTCGGTCCTGCAGATGCTCGGTAACAACACCAAACTGGCAACCCTCGGACTGCTCCTGATGACCGGTGCGCTCCTCTGGGTCATTTCACCGCTGGCGGCAATTGCCCTGCCGACCCTCGCCTGGCGACTGCTCTCCACCATGGAGTCCTACTGGGCAAGCACCTGGCACTACTCGCTCGTGCTCATGCCGGTCGTCTTCCTCGCCCTGCTGGACGCCGTCCTGCGTGTGCGGTACGGCGTGGTCCCCGCCGCAATTCCGGTACGCTCGGCCGCGCGCGCAACCGATAGCGCCTCCACTCAGGAACCTGCCGCACCCGCTGCCCCCGGCCGCCTGACCACTCTGGCGCGCCGCATGCCCGTATGGGTTCTGCCCGCCGTGGCGCTCCTGCTGGCTGCGTCCCCGATCTTCGTTGCTGGTTCCCAGCAGCCCCTCGCGTCCCTGGGTAACGCACAGTTCACCGCCTCCGCGCTGACCACCACCGACCAGATGAAGCAGGACGCCGTGCAGAAGGTGCCCGAAGGGGTAACGGTCGCATCTGACCTGTCGATTCTGACCCAGCTGATTCCCGGCCGCACCGTCTACTGGATCGGCCACACCGGCGAACCCGCCCCCGACTACGTGGTCATTGACCGCAAGAGCAACTCCTGGGGCGGCAACCCGCCGACCAACGCCGCACAGTACGCGGCTGACCGCTACGGCCACTCCTACGCTAAGTACGCGACCGTCGGCACGATTGATATTGTGCGACGCGTAGACTAGCCCTTCGGTTTAACTTCTCAATGAGCACCCACCCTCCGAAAGTGAGGGTGGGTGCTCGCCTTTAAGAGATGAGGTTTTAAGCACCTTTTTATAGCCCAGGCGGGGACCCTACTGTACACTGGATAGAACACGGGAACCCCCGATGAAGGTCTTGTGCGCACCCGGCACCCAAGGTGGTGCTGGAATTGTAGGTGCGCCGTACTCACCATCACCGATTGATACGCCCCACAAAATTGCGGTTCACACCGCTCACGAGGGCTTCTCTTAACGATCTCTGGTCCAGCGTCTTTGCTGCGTCTGCTGTAACAGACACACCACCGCCGTAGAGCGGGAAGGCGAATCACCAGGAATACGTGACATTGCATGTGAGCATTACCCACCCTGTACACCCCTGAAATACGGGGACTACTGTGCGCTGAGCGCAGAGTACGACCAGGTGTGCGGATAATGTGCCGAGAAATTCAAGACCACCCCCAGCAAAAGCCGCTACCCGCAGCATCCGCAGAATACCTCTGCAGAATGCGCCGGTAACGGAGGCCCCCTGGATGCTCTACTCCCCAGGGGATGATGTGTGGCTGGGCCGTGAAGGGGACACCCGGTAAGCGCCGAAAAGCGTGCGCTATCCACCCCTACCGTATAGAGGAAAAATTGACTGAGAATACTGCTACCCCGGCCGAACTGAACGCCGAGGCAGAGACCGTTGTGACCACTGAGAACATCACCGAGAACACCGTTGAGAGCCCTGCTGTAGAAGCAGAAGAAACCACCGCAGAAGCACCCGCCGAAAAGGCTGAAGAAGAAGGCGTACGCTTCACCGACCTGGGCCTGGACGCACGCGTCCTGGCAGCGCTGGAAGAGGTCGGCTACGAGAAGCCGTCCCCCATTCAGGAACAGACCATCCCCCTGCTGCTCGAAGGCCACGACGTGGTCGGTCTGGCACAGACCGGTACCGGTAAGACCGCAGCATTCGCGCTGCCGGCACTGTCCCGCATGGCTGAACTTGCCGACATTAACGGCGTCTCCCGCGATACCCAGGTTCTGGTCCTGGCACCCACCCGTGAGCTGGCTCTGCAGGTTGCAGAAGCCTTCTCCTCCTACGCAACCCACATGGAGGACTTCACCGTTCTGCCCATTTACGGTGGCTCCCCCTACGGCCCGCAGCTGGCCGGTCTGCGCCGCGGTGCGCAGGTCGTCGTCGGTACCCCCGGCCGCGTGATTGACCACCTCGAAAAGGGCTCCCTGGACCTGTCCAACCTGCAGTACCTGGTACTGGACGAGGCAGACGAAATGCTGCGCATGGGCTTCGCCGAAGACGTGGAGAAGATCCTCGAAGGCACCCCCGACAGCAAGCAGGTTGCACTCTTCTCCGCAACCATGCCCAACTCGATCCGCAAGATCGCTCAGCAGTACCTGAACGACCCCACCGAGATCCGAGTCAAGGCTAAGACCACCACCAGCGCAAACATCACCCAGCGCTACATGCAGGTCATGCACTCCCACAAGCTGGACGCAATGACCCGCGTGCTCGAGGTGGAGAACTACGACGGCATCATCGTCTTCGTGCGCACCAAGAAGGAAACCGAGGAAGTTGCCGACAAGCTGAAGGCACGCGGCTTTGCGGCAGCAGCGATCAACGGTGACATCCCCCAGCAGCTGCGTGAGCGCACCGTTGACGCCCTGCGTGACGGCCGCATCGACATCCTCGTTGCAACCGACGTGGCTGCACGCGGCCTGGACGTTGAGCGCATCTCCCTGGTCGTCAACTACGACATCCCCCACGACACCGAGTCCTACGTGCACCGCATCGGTCGTACCGGCCGTGCAGGTCGCGAAGGTGCCGCAATCCTCTTCGTCACCCCGCGTGAGAAGTACATGCTGCGTCAGATTGAGAAGGCAACCCGCCAGAAGGTCGAGCCGATGCACATGCCCACCGCAGAGGCAGTGAACGAGACCCGTAAGCAGCGCTTCGCACAGCAGATTACCGAGACCATCGAGTCTGAGGACCTGAGCTTCTTCCGCCAGATTATCGAAGACTACGAGAACGAGCACGACACCACCGCTGAGGACATCGCAGCCGCACTGGCTGTTATCGCCCAGCAGGGTCGACCCTTCTTCCTTGACGAGGAAGAGGACATCGCACGCAACTCCCGCCCCTTCTCCGACGACGATTCGGACCGCGGCGGCCGCAAGGCAAAGCGCGCGCACAACGACGAGGGCATGGTCAACTACAAGCTGAACGTTGGCCGTTCCTCCCGCGTGACCGCAGGCGCTATTGTGGGTGCGCTGGCTAACGAGGGCGGCATTAAGGGCTCCCAGATTGGCTCCATCGACATTCGCCAGCACTTCACCATTGTTGGCCTGCCCGAGGACCTGCCCCGCGACTTCTTCGATCGCCTGCGCGACACCAAGATCGCTGGCGAGTTCATCAACATCCGCAAGGACAACGGTCCCAAGGGTGGCGGACGCGGCTTCGGCGGCGGTCGTCGTGAGGGCGGCTACCGCGACTTCGACCGTCGCGATGGCGGTCGTCGGGAAGGTGGCCGCCGCGAGGGTGGCTACCGCGGTAACCGTGACGGTGGCCGTGACTTCGGCGGTGACCGTGACTTCAAGCGTGGCGGCCGCGATTTCGGCGGCAAGCGCAACGACCGTGACTTCGGCGGTCGAGATAACCGCCGCGAGGACCGCGGTGGTCGCGACTTCAAACGCAACGACCGCGATTTCGGTGGCAAGCGCAACGACCGTGACTTCGGCGGTCGCGATAACCGCCGTGATGGTGGCTACCGCGGTAACCGTGACGGTGGCCGTGACTTCGGCGGCCGCGGCAAGCGCTACTAAAATTCCGGCTAAGCCTGAATTTGCGGTAGGAGGGGTTTGCTGAGGCTATCGGCTAGCAGCCTTGTCATCCGCATATGAGTCAAAGACCGGCAGAGGAGCGATGAGCTCTCCTGCCGGTCTTTATGTATATGGGTGTTGATGTGTTTGCGTCAGCTGTTGTGGTGGCGCCTGGTCATTACTGGGGCTCCTGGCCATTGCTGGAGCTCCGGGTCAAAGCTGGGTGCTCATGGGGCACCGTGGAGAACAAGTAAGCATCAAATGTGGCGTATGCCATAGCTTTTCCGCTTGCGAGCATTCCTGAAGACCTGTATAGTTTTACCTGTTGCCCCGATAGCTCAGTGGTAGAGCGCCATCTTGGTAAGATGGAGGTCCCGGGATCGATTCCCGGTCGGGGCTCAGATAAGCCTGTCTCTTCGGAGGCAGGCTTTTTTGTTTGCCAATTTTGTCTGCCTATTTTCTTTGCCTGAAGCCCGGTCTGCAGGCGCTCAATAGTACTCAGCCCTGCGGCTCGATACCGGGCATAGCGAAGCCCCCGAGAAAAATACTCGGGGGCTTCATCTTTATGCTCTTACAAAAGTGTTAGGAGGCGCGGCTTACCACCGGCAGCTGGGAGAGCAGCTCGTAGGAGCGCAGGCGGTCCTCGTGCTCCCACGCCTCGGTCATGACGATGAGCTCGTCAGCGCCCGTGCGCGCCACCAGATCCTCAATACGAGCCTGCGCGGTGGCGGGAGAGCCTACGATTGCTTCGGCGGTCATACGGTCAATGTGCATCTTCTCTGCGTCGGTCCAGATGGCGTCCATATCTTCCACGGGAGGTGCGAACGACAGATTGCCGCGCACTACGCCCAGGAAATGCTGCTGCTGGCTCGTGTACAGGTAGCGTGCCCGCTCATCGGTATCGGCGAGCATTGCGGTGGCACCCACCATGACGTAGGGCTGCTCCAGGTGCTCCGAGGGCTTGAAGTTTGCGCGGTAGGTGTCTACTGCCTCCTGCAGCATTGCGGGGGCGAAGTGCGAAGCGAATGCGTAGGGCAGACCCAGCTGTGCGGCAAGCTGCGCACCGAACAGTGAAGAACCCAGAATGTACAGGGGCACCTTCGAGCCCTGGCCGGGAATGGCGTGCACGCGGTGCATGGGGGAGGGCTCGCCCAGGAAACGCTGCAGCTGCTGCACCTCGGCGGGGAAACTCATGGCGGCAGAATCGTCGCGGCGCAGGGCGGCGGCGGTCATCGGGTCGGTGCCGGGCGCACGGCCCACACCCAGGTCAATGCGGCCGGGGTGGAATGCGTTGAGGGTGCCGAACTGCTCCGCCACCACGTAGGGTGCGTGGTTGGGGAGCATAATGCCGCCCGAACCCACGCGAATACGCTCAGTGGCGGCGGCAATCTCAGCCATGACCACCACGGTCGCCGAGGACAGCAGGGAACCGGCGTTGTGGTGCTCGGCGACCCAGAAACGCTCGTAGCCGTAGGACTCAGCCGCGCGGGCGGCATCGATGGTGTTGAGCATGGTCTGGTGCTGGCTCTGGTCGGAGCGGTGCGGCATCAGGTCAAGAACCGAAATTTTTACGTTAGAAGACACGGGTTTTCCTTCTGAAATAGATTGCGGGTACCCGTTCAGCCTACTCTTGCCTGGGCGAGAAGTGTAGGGGCATATTGCGCGCCTTCGCTAGCAGGTAAATAATGCGAAGAAATACTGCGCATGCGCTCTGAATCTTCGACGCGCCGTCCACTCTGCGCGCCCAAGCTGAACACTGTGCACAAGAACGGTAGACTGAAACCATGAGCATTAACCCTGAGATTGTGGGCAGGGTCTACCCGTCCGAGAACACCTACGTTGTCGGCCGCGAAAAGATCCGCGAATTTGCCCGAGCAGTTCACGCAGAAAACCCCCTCCACCACGACGTTGAGGCAGCCCGCGCGGCAGGGTACGCAGATGTGATTGCCCCGCCGACCTTCGCCATTATCCTGGCGCAGGCAGCTGACGCGGCACTCATTAACGACGATTCCGCCGGTATTGATTTCTCCCGCGTGGTGCATGCCGACCAGCGCTTCACTCACCACCGCCCCATTGTTGCCGGTGATGAGCTGCGCACCGAAGTTCACGTGGACTCCGTGCGTGTGATGGGTGCCGGCGCTATGCTGACCACCCGCGAAGAAATCGTTGACGCGCAGGGCGAGCCGGTCACCACCTGCATTTCTTCCCTGCTGGTTCGTGCTGAGGAGGAGAACTAATGGTGCGTTTTGAAGATCTTGAAAAGGGCCAGGAGATTGGTTCGCGTACCGTGGAGCTCTCCCGCGCTTCGCTGGTGCGTTACGCTGGCGCCTCCGGTGACTTCAACCCGATTCACTGGAACGAGCGTTTTGCCCAGTCGGTGGGCCTGTCTGGCGTGATTGCTCACGGCATGCTGACCATGGGTACTGCCGTGCAGCTCGTGAGCGACTGGGTGGGTGACCCCGGCGCGATTGTGGACTACCAGACTCGATTCACCAAGCCCGTTCCCGTGGCGGATGCACCCGGGGGCGAAAACCCCGACACCCCCACGAACGCCCTGACCATTAGCGGTAAGGTGGGTGCCCTGAACGAGGAGGAGCGCACCGCCCGCATTGACCTGACTGTCACCGCTCGTGACGAGGAAGGCAAGGAACAGAAGGTTCTGATGAAGAGCCAGGCTGTGGTTCGTCTTTCGGCGTAGTCTCTTGGCGTAGAGTTTCTGCGCTCGCAGATAGCTTGCGTGAAGGCCTCGGTGCTACCCGATGCGGTGGTGCCGGGGCTTTTGCGCGCTCACCGATTTTGTGCGCTTATCGGCGGGGTGGTGGCGTTTTTCTGAGAAAGGTGCGGCGGAAAATGAAGGCAAAATCACCATAAGGTTTTCGTGACTTTAACGCATGGTGGGTGTCGACCCCGCACAACGACCGGTATTCTTAACCTATGACTGAAAAGCTGTTGAGCGAACTGACCACCGCCCAGGTAGGCGGCCCCGCTAAGACCTACGTCCGCGCCACCTCCGAAGCAGAAATTATCGAAGCAGTCTCCGCTGCAGACGCCGCAGGCGAACCCGTCCTCATCGTGGGCGGCGGCTCCAACCTGCTGGTTTCCGACGAAGGCTTCAACGGAACCGTCGTGCACATCGCCTCCGAAGGCGTAGAGAAGCTGCCCATCCCCGCGTGCGGCGGCGCAAACGTGCGCGTGCAGGCGGGCACCATCTGGGACGACTTCGTCAAGCTCAGCATCGAGAACGAATGGGTCGGCCCCGCAGCCCTCTCCGGCATTCCCGGCACCGTGGGCGCAACCCCCGTGCAGAACGTGGGCGCCTACGGCGTTGAGGTGGGCGAGTTCATCACCTCCGTACGCACCTGGGACCGCGAAAAGAACACCCAGAAGACCTTCGCGAGCGCAGACCTGCGCTTCGGCTACCGCGACTCGGTGCTCAAGCGCGCAACCGTCAACGGCTCGCCCCGCTACGTGGTGCTGACTGTTGATTTCCAGTTCACCCTCGGCAACCTCTCTTCCCCGATTCGCTACGCCGAGCTGGCGAAGAGCCTGGGTGTTGAGCCCGGCGAGCGCGCCGACTCTGCGCTGGTCCGTGAAAAGGTGCTGGAGCTGCGCGGCTCCAAGGGCATGGTGCTCAACCCCGAGGACCGTGACACCTTCTCGACCGGTTCCTTCTTCACCAACCCGATCGTGTCCCGCTCGATCCTGGAGTCCCTGCCCGAGGGCGCCCCGAACTTCCCGGTGGTTGTGAAGACTTCCCCGTTCACCGCCGGTGTCGAGGATCCGGACCGCGTGAAGCTCTCGGCTGCATGGCTGATTCAGCACGCAGGCTTCGATAAGGGCTTCGGCCTGGAGGGCGAGTCCCGCGAGATTGCCCAGGGCCGCGCGAGCCTGTCGACCAAGCACACCCTGGCGATTACGAACCGCGGCGGCGCATCCGCTGAGGACATCTTCGCTATCGCCCGCGCTGTGCGTGACGGCGTGCGTGAGCGTTTCGGCGTGACCCTGGTGCCTGAGCCTGTCGTGGTCAACGGCGAAATCTAAACGCTAAACTTCTCGTCTCTCGTAGCGCGAGAGCGCATAGAATAAACGCTTCGGGCGGTCTCTGTAGCAGAGACCGCCCGAAGCGTTTTATTGACCCGCCATAGCTAGTGGCGGGGCGAGGAGATGCGTGCCTGCCCCGGCAGGTAAGGCCTGCGCTTGGGCGCTGTGCGCGTTGCTGCCAGGGGAGCGGTAGGAAGGTGTTCCATTAGCACCTGAACCGCTAGGGGAAGCTTCTGCGGCTGGCTGGGGGCGTGGAAAATCGGCTTGTGGCGCGTGGGACGGTACGGGTAGTATTCCGCGTCCTCGCCGTGGGACCAGACAATGTTGCCGAACTCGCCGGGAACGGGTGAGAGCACGTTAGCGTAGTAGGCGCGCGCCTGCAGGTCGGTACGTTCCGAAGCGTCGGTAGATACGCCGCTGGACACACGATCCTGCTCGATGACGAGGGCTCGAACCATGCCACCTACCGTGCTGACCGCGTTCACGTGTAGGGCGAGCAGGTCCCCGTCCTTGTGGTCGATCTGCACCTCACCGTCTGCGAGGATTCGGGTACCCTTGGTGATGCTGCTGGCGATTCCTTCGCAGAGGGCGCGGATGAGCGCCATACGTGCCGGGTAAAGGTCAGCGATATCCCAGCCGATGAGGGCTGCGGAATTGCCCGCGTACTCCTCACAGGATTCGTAAGACGCCACATCCACGTAGCCGCGGGCGATAGGTTCACGGTCGTAGGGGCGGCCGTCGCGCTGCTCCCAGAAGCTGAGGGCGGTTGCGGCGAAGACAGCCTGCCCGTCGCGCACGGCGACGCTGAGCGTGAAATCCTGCGGGTAGCCGTTCTTGCTACGCGGGCGCAGGGGAACGGCTCGGGTGTATTCGGTGAATTCCTCGGGCCAATCCAGGTAGTAGCTCATTCGTGCCCCGTCGCTACGGTGCACGGTGAGTTCGCCCGGCAGTAGCATGGCTTCGGGCACACCACCGGCGCGTTCGGCGGCGTAGTGTTCGCTGACGGGCCAGGGGTTGAACTCCGTGCGGTAGGGGCTGGAGAGGAAGGAATCGAGCATAGAACGTATCCTCTCATAGTTCAGGTTTTAGTGCATGGATACGCGGCTTTTATGACAAATGAGCTGTCCCCTCTGAAGGCTCGGAAAGAGTGTTCAGAAAGGACAGCTCATAGTGTGGGGTGGGCGGCTCGTTTAGAGGGACTCGCCGCGGCGTTCAGGCAGCAGGAACACGGTGGTTGCCGCTACCAGGAATGCGGTGGAGAAGAGCGTAAAGAGCAGCGGGGTTCCACCGAAAGCGACCAGCGGCGGCACAATGAGCGGCGCCGCGATGGAGGCGATACGACCAATACCGGCGGCGGCACCGGTGCCGGTTCCGCGCAGGTGGGTCGGGAAAATCTCCGGGCTCAGAGCGTAGAGGGCACCCCACGCGCCGAGGTTGAAGAAGGAGAGCAAGCATCCGGCGAGGATGATGAATACCTCGGTGTGCGCCATGCCGTACCCTGCCGCTGCGAGGGCGGAGCCGAGCAGGAACGCGGCGAGGGTTGCGCGGCGGCCCCACTTTTCGATGAGGTAGGCGGCGACCGCGTAGCCGGGCAGCTGGGCGAGGGTCATGATGAGGGTGAACGCAAAGGACTTGACGAGGCTGAAGCCCTGGGCACTCAGCAGAGTCGGAATCCAGATGAACGCGCCGTAGTAGGAGAGGTTGATGCAGAACCAGATGACGCACAGGGCGATGGTCTTGCGGCGCTGACCGGCAGCCCAGATGGAGTGGACCTTGGCGGACTCGGCGTTGTCGGCGCTTTCTACGGCGCCGTGCTCCGCGGAGTCCTCGGCCTTCTTAGCGTTGGGGAAGAGAGCGGGAGACGCCTCGAAACGCTCGACG
Organism: Rothia sp. (in: high G+C Gram-positive bacteria); assembly: GCF_015265375.1. GTDB lineage: Bacteria > Actinomycetota > Actinomycetes > Actinomycetales > Micrococcaceae > Rothia. The sequence continues at coordinate 34,709 of NZ_JABZXW010000007.1, read as the reverse complement.
ACGCGGCGCGCATCATCGTGCTTGCCGACGGACTCCAGGAAGCGCACGGACTCGGGAGTTCCCAAGCGAATCACCAGCGAGTAGATGGCGGGGACCAGGCCGATGGCAAGCGCCCAGCGCCAGCCGTTCGCCTGGGGAACAACGAAAGTACCGATGAGCGCGGCGAGAATCCAGCCGACAGCCCAGAACGCCTCAAGGGCGACCACGACGCGGCCACGAATAGCGCGCGGCGAGAACTCAGAAATCAGGGTGGACGCCACCGGCAGTTCCGCACCCAGGCCCAGGCCGACCAGGAAGCGGAAGACGAGCAACACACCCAGGGAGGTGGCAAGCGCGGAGGCGCCGGTCGCCAGACCGTAAATCAGCAGGGTGAGTGCGAAGATGTAGCGGCGGCCGAGCTTGTCGGCGAGCAGACCGCCGAAGGTTGCGCCGAGCGCCATGCCGGCGAAGCCGATGGATCCGAGCCAGGAGGCTTCGGTGGGGCTCAGATGCCATTCCTTGATGAGGGCTGCCATGACGAAGGAGATGAGGCCGACGTCCATGGCGTCGAGTGCCCAGCCGAGACCCGAGATGCCCAGGAGCTTGCCGTGGGCGCGGGTGAAGGGGAGGTTTTCGAGGCGCTCATTGAGCGTGGGAGGTGCCGTGCGTTCCGCGGTGGGTGCAGTGGTGCTGGCGGGCGCAGCGGCGTTGGTGCGGTGTGAGTCCGTCGATGCGGGACGTGAGGAGGACACGGTAGTGGGTCGCTTCCTTAGTGTTTAGGCACAAGTGCCGGGTGAATTGTTCCCTTACAGTGTATAAAGGTACTTTCGACTTGAACACTATTGAAACGAAAAAATTTTGAAGATGACGGAAAAATCTCAACATGAAGAAATCTTTCACAGCACCCACCCAGCGGCGGGTGCTATTCTCTAACCACCGCCGCCCGGTGACACCCACCCGCGGCATGTTCGGAAGGACCAACCCTGAAAACCCTCGAAGATGAAGTCAAGGAAAGCGAAACCAGTCGCTTTCACCGCTGGCTCGAAGCCCGCAAGGAGCGCATGCACGCGCATCCGGTCATGCGTCATCTCTACAAGCCCCTCGTCATCGGCGTGGGCGCCTTCTGCTTTATCGCCGGCCTGATTATGCTCGTCACCCCCGGCCCCGGCTGGCTGTTCATCTTCATCGGCCTGGGCATCTGGGGCACCGAATTCACCTGGGCACGCCGCGCCAATATTTTCATGAAGCACGTGGTGCTCACCGCCTGGTACCGCTACTGTGCCTGGCGACAGCAGCGCAAAGAGCGCAAAGCCGCACGTAAGGCAGAACGCAAAGCCGCCGCCGAGAACCATCGCTAAGCCCGCATAAGCTATACCTAGACACAGAAGCCCTCGCTCCCATCCGATAAGGATGGTAGCGAGGGCTTTTATATAGGCTTGTCAGTGAGCTTTAGAGCTTGCCAATAGCAATCTGCAGCATACGGCGAATCGGCTCAGCAGCACCCCACAGCAGCTGGTCACCCACGGTGAACGCGCTAATGTACTCGGGGCCCATAGCGAGCTTACGTACGCGGCCGACCGGAATCTCCAGAGAACCGGAAGCAGCCACGGGGGTCAGCTGCTCCATGGACGCCTCACGCTCGTTCGGCACGAAGCGAACCCAGGGGTTATCCTCGGCGATGATGCGCTCGATCTCCTCCAGCGGCAGGTCCTTCTTGAGCTTGATGGTCAGCGCCTGAGAGTGCGAGCGCATTGCAGCGATACGGACGCACAGGCCGTCCATGGTGATCTTGTCGTCTTCGGGGCGGCCCAGAATCTTGTTGGTCTCGACCTCAGCCTTCCACTCTTCGCGGGACTGGCCGTTACCCAGGTCGGAGTCAATCCAGGGAATCAGGGAGCCGGAGAGCGGCACACCGAACTGGGAGGAATCCAGCTCGCCGGAACGCTGCTTAGCCAGGACCTTGCGGTCAATATCCAGGATTGCGGATGCGGGGTCGCTCAGCTCCTCGGAGACCTCGTTGCCCAGGTCGCGGAACTGTGCGAGCACCTCACGCATGTGGCGTGCGCCGCCGCCGGAAGCAGCCTGGTAGGTCATGGAGGTTGCCCACTCGACCAGGTCGTTCTTGAAGAGGCCGCCCAGGCCCATCAGCAGGCAGGAGACGGTGCAGTTACCGCCGACGAAGTCCTTCACGCCGGATGCCAGGCCGCGGTCGATAACATCGCGGTTAATGGGGTCCAGCACGATGATGGAGTCATCGTTCATACGCAGGGTGGAAGCGGCGTCAATCCACAGGCCGTCCCAGCCAGCTGCACGCAGCTTCGGGTGCACAGCCTCGGTGTAGCCACCGCCCTGAGCGGTCACAATAATCGAGTGCTTACGCAGCTCGTCAATGTCGTATGCGTCCTTCAGCTCGGACGGCTCAATTACGCCGTCGAAGGTGGGCGCCGCGCCACCAACATTAGAAGTGGTGAAGAAGACGGGGGTAATGCCCTCGAAGTCGCCTTCCTCAACCATGCGCTTCATGAGGACGGAGCCCACCATGCCGCGCCAGCCAACAAAACCTACAGAGTCACCGGGATTAAAGTTCATGGTTCCCAGTGTACTCTCAGGCTGGCGGGTGCGGACTAACACCGTACAAAAAATTTGATATTCGGAACGGGATATTCTGCGGAGGTGCTGGTCTCGGTACCGGTTATGCACCGCGGAGGCGTTAAAGCGCTCAAGCCTGCGGTACTCCGGGTGGAGTAGCCGCAGGCTCGAAATGTACGTCCATATTAGCGAGTGAACGCGGGAAGCTTGAGCTAGATACGTTCCAGCCGCTGGAACGAGAAGTACATGGGGTTCTTCGTGCCCGACTCATCGAGCAGGTAGCCCATCTCGCTCTTCTCCCAGGCGCTCTCGGAAACCGTCCGCCAGCACCCGTTCGGGGAGCCAGCCGCGCAGTTACCCTGAGAATCTGCAAGCTGCAGCTCGGGCGCTCGCGTATCGCCGGTAATCTCGTTGCCCTCCTGGCAGTAGAAGAGGGTCCGCTCCACCGTCTCCACCCGACCGAAGGCGGGCAGGTCGGTGCGGGAGAGCGCCTCCGCGTACACGGAGCCTCCGCCAATAATCCAGGCATCAACTGCTGCAGCATCTGCGGGGGTATCCTCAACCGGCGCGCCCGCGGCGTCACGAGCCGCGTACAGCGCCGCATCCAGTGAAGGAACCCACAGGGCTCCGTCGCGCTCTTCAGCCTCAGAGACAGAACGGCTAATCACAATATTCGTACGACCCGGCAGGGGGCGGAAACGCGGCGGAAAGGACTCCCACGTGCGGCGACCCATAATCACCGGAGCACCCAGCGTCACCTTCTTGAAGTGCGCCAAATCCTCCGGAGCGTACCAGGGCATATCCCCGTCACGACCAATGATGCCGGCATCGGTTTGAGCCCAAATAGCGCCCAGACGATACATCATGCCTCCTAGAACTACCTGCAGTTAGACCGCAATCGGGGCGGCAATACCGGGGTGGTGCTTGTAATCCACCAGCTCAAAGTCTTCGTACTCGTAGTCGAAAATAGAAGGCTTCTTGGTTTTAATAACGAGCTTCGGGTACGGGTACGGTTCGCGCGGCGGGTAGGGGTTACCCTCCGGGTCGGTGCCGTAGCCCAGCTGCTTCTTCACCTGCTCCAGGTGGTTCGAGTAGATGTGGCAGTCGCCGCCGGTCCAGATGAACTCGCCCGGTACCATACCGACCTCTTCGGCAATCAGGTAGGTCAGCAATGCATACGAGGCGATGTTGAAGGGCACGCCCAGGAACATATCGGCACTACGCTGGTACAGCTGGCAGGACAGCTCCTTCACACCGTCGGCGCGTTCGTGCACGTAGAACTGGAACAGCGCGTGGCAGGGCGGAAGCGCCATGCTATCCACCTCGGCGGGGTTCCACGCCGAAACAATGTGGCGACGAGAGCTCGGATTATTCTTCAGTGACTCAATGACCTTCGCAATCTGGTCAATCGTGCCGCCATCGGGGGTCGGCCACGAACGCCACTGCACGCCGTACACCGGACCCAAATCGCCGTTCTCATCAGCCCACTCATCCCAAATGGTCACGCCGCGCTCCTGCAACCAACGCACATTCGACGAACCGCGCAGGAACCACAGCAGCTCAATAGCAACCGACTTGAAGTGCACACGCTTGGTGGTAATCAGCGGGAACGACTCACGCAGATCAAAACGCATCTGACGGCCGAAAACACCGAAGGTGCCGGTGCCGGTACGGTCGGAACGCTGCGCATCCGCCGCAATGGCGTCCTTGTTCTCCTCGAGGATTTCGCGCAGAAGATCTTCATAGGGCGTGGGGATTGCGTGAGTCATAAGAAAAACCTTGAATCCTGTCAGTAGACGTGAGAGGCGGCAAAGAAGCAACCGCCCCTCTATTGTAAAACCCGCAAACGGGGTGCAGGTAGAGCAAACGCGCTGAGCATAAAGCCCAGCGCGCTCGCTATGAAAAGATAAAAATCTAGCCTAGAACCTAGTCCAGAGCCGCGCGTACACGCTCCACCGAGACAATACGCGGATCATCGCCCTCGGTCACCTGCAGGACCAGGGCATCGCCGGGCTCCAGGTACGGGTCCTCGGTCGGAAGTATCTCCGCGGAACCCTCAAACAGGTACTCGCGCAGAACATCCATCACCTGCGGCAGTACCGGGCGGTGGGTGCACAGCAGGGACGAAGAATCCTTATCGAACAGCGAAGCCACCACGCGGGCAGTACGCGCCGGGTGACGCTGAGCCCCAGCCTCCGACAGGGACTTCTTCTCCTTTACCGAAACACCGTAATCCACCGAATACGGGGTCACGGTCTGAACGCAACGCAGCCACGGGGAAGAAATAATGCGGCTCGGAGCCCACGCCGCAAAGAGACGGCTAGAAGCCAGCGCCTGACGCTTACCGGTAGCCGCGAGCGGACGGTCATCCTCAGCGGCAGCCCAGTTTGAACGCGGCTTAGCCTTCGCGTGGCGGGCAATCAGCACCGGGCGGGTGCGCAGCACGTCCGCCTCCGCGAGAGCCTCCAGGGACTCCAGGGGAGCCAGGTCGTCCTCGTTGGTCAGCAGGGCGCGAGCAACCTCGGTGGATACCCAACGCAGCTCATCCACTTCACCCTCATCCGCCAGGGCGCGGGCACCCTCGGGAAGTTCAGCGGACCAGTAGAAGACATCCTTAGGGCGGCCACCCACCGGGTAGGAAGTCACCGCCAGGGGCACACCCAAAATAACCTGCAGGCCGACCTCTTCGCGAATCTCACGAATAGCAGTTTCAGCCAGGGACTCACCCGGATCCTGCTTGCCCTTAGGCCAGGACCAGTCATCATAACGGGGGCGGTGAATGATGAGGACCTCAAGCGCACCATCGCGCATGCGCCAAATCAGTGCGCCAGAAGCAACAATATCCGCAGTGTTCGCGGGGGCGCGGTCAATGCTGTTGACCGCGTCAAAACGTCGTGCCGAGTAGTAGATGGAGGGGGAATCCAGCGGTGCCATATCTCTCTCTGAACCTCTTCGCTAGGCTTGTGCACAATGCCAGGGGGCACCATGCTCCGCGTCTAATTGTAGGTGAGAGAGCGGTCAAGTTGTAATCTCAACGTAACCTGTTGTTCACTTTTGCGCTAAGTGCACTAGTCCACCGCACGTTTTTGCACGACACGCGGAAAACCCCGCCTGCCTCACGCCATAAAGCGCGAGAACAGACGGGGTTCACGACCAGAAATCACCGGTAGGTCAGCGGCGAAGTCTTAGACCTTATCGACCACGTTCTTACGGGAACGCGAGCTCAGGTAGTACGACTGCACGTCCTGCAGCGGGTTGCCCTGATCATCGGTGTCGTGGCGGGTCCAGTTGCCCTCAGAATCCAGGTGCCAAGTACGCGAAGAATCACTCATGTAGATGGTGAACATGTCACGCAGGTACTTCACGTGGCGCGGATCCTTCACCGGCACGAGCGCCTCAATACGGCGGTCAAGGTTACGGTGCATCATATCGGCAGAGCCAATGTAGACAATCGGGTCGCCGCCGTTTTCGAAAGCAAACACGCGCGAGTGCTCCAAGAAACGACCCAGCACCGAACGGACGCGAATGTTCTCGCTCAGACCCTTAACGCCCGGGCGCAGAGCACAAATACCGCGAACCACCACATCCACCGGCACACCAGCCTGCGAAGCGCGGTACAGCGAATCGATCACGGCCTCATCCACCATGGAGTTGCACTTGATCTGAATCTTTGCCGGGCGGCCAGCCTTGTGGTTCTCAATCTCCTGATCAATGCACTCAATCAGGCCGCTACGCAGAGTACGCGGCGCGACCAGCAGCGACTGGTAGTTGGTCTTCGGCGCGTAACCGGACAGCTGGTTGAACAGACGCGAAACATCCTCACAAATCTGCTCGTCACAGGTAATCAGACCCAAATCCTCGTAGAAACGAGCGGTCGACGGGTGGTAGTTACCGGTGCCGATGTGAGCGTAACGGCGCAGGTGGTTACCCTCGCGGCGCACCACCAGCGACAGCTTGCAGTGAGTCTTCAGACCCACGATGCCGTACACCACGTGCACGCCGGCGCGCTCCAGCTTACGAGCCCACGAGATGTTGGCTTCCTCATCAAAACGAGCCTTAATCTCAACCAGCGCCACAACCTGCTTGCCTGCCTCAGCCGCCTCAATCAGCGCATCCACGATGGGGGAGTCGCCACTGGTGCGGTACAGGGTCTGCTTAATCGCCTGAACACGCGGGTCAGCGGCTGCCTGAGCCAGGAATGCCTGCACACTGGTCGCGAACGAGTCGTACGGGTGGTGCAGCAGCACGTCGTGGTCGCGGGCGGCAGCGAAAACGTCCGCAGCCTTCGCGGTCTCGGTGGCGTTGAGCCAGCGGGAGGTGTGCGCAATGTGCTTGGGGTAGTGCAGAGCCGGGCGGTTCGCGCGAACAATCGCACTCATGCCGCGCAAATCCAACGGAGCCGGCAGGCGGTACACCTCGGACTCGTCAATGTTCAGCTCAGAAATCAGCAGATCCAGGATGGTCGGGTTGATGGTGTCCTCAACCTCCAGGCGGACCGGAGGACCGAAACGACGGCGCAGAAGCTCCTTCTCCAGGGCCTTCAGCAGGTTCTCTGCATCGTCCTCTTCCACCTCAAGATCCTCGTTACGGGTCACGCGGAAGACGTGGTGCTCCACGACCTCCATGCCCGGGAAGAGGGCGTCCAGGTGCTCAGCAATGATGTCTTCGAGTGCAATGTAGCGGCTCTCGCGGCCGGCAGTGTTGGCGGCGCGGGAACCGTCCACAGAGATCATGCGGTCCAGCTGATCAGGCACCTTCACGCGGGCGAACAGCTCCTTGCCGGTCTGCGGGTTACGCACCAGCACCGCAAGGTTCAGCGACAGACCCGAAATGTACGGGAAGGGGTGCGCCGGGTCAACAGCCAGAGGAGTCAGAATCGGGAAAATATCGCGCATGAACTCCTCGCGCAGACGCTGCTTAGCGTCCGCATCCAGGTCGTTCCAACCCACGATACGGATGTTCTGCTCCTCCAGAGCCGGCAGAACCTGGTTGTGGAACACATCGGCGTGGCGTTCCTGTAGCTTGTGGGCACGCTCAGCGATCTCTTCCATCTGCTCCTCGGGGCTCAGGCCCGCCGCCGAAGGCACCGCCAGACCGGTCGCAATGCGGCGCTTCAGACCCGCCACACGCACCATGAAGAACTCATCCAGGTTAGACGCCACAATCGACAGGAAGTTCAGACGCTCCAACAGGAACAGGTTCGGATCCTCCGCCAGCTCCAGCACGCGGGTGTTGAAGTCCAGCCAGCTGCTCTCACGGTCGAAGAAACGCTCCGGGCCGAACTCCTCTTCCAGGCTGAAGTAGGAGCGCTTCTCGCCCTTCTCAATGCGGTCACCGCGAGAATCGGCGCGCTCAATCTTCGAAATATCGTGGCCAATGTGAATGACACCGGTCATGGGCGCAGGCTCAGACGGCTTGGGCTTAGGCGCCTTATTCAGGCCATTGGGGGCGGGTACCATACTGTACTTGCCTTTCTGATCGGGGATAAGTCGTGAAGAAGCACGCCAACTGTGGCGCACCAAAAGCTAGGCGGCAGGCTCATCCTGCTGGGCGGGGGCGTACATGCGGTCAACCGTCGCCACACCGAAACCCAACGAAGTGTAGAGGGAATATGCGGTGGTGTTATCGGCATCCACGTACAGGTCGATGGCGCGTAGCGGCTCGCCGTTCTCGTCTTCAGCGCAGGCGAGGTACGCCAGGGCGCGCAGGGTGAGGGTTCGGCCCAGACCGCCTCCCTGAGCCTGCGGGTTCACGCCCACCACGTAAATCTCACCGGAGGGGGACAGCTCGCCCTGCTCCTGACCGGTCGGGATTTTCGTCCAGGTGAACGCCGCAATAGCGGAATCATCATCCACCTCGGAGGCGATGAAGAAACCCTCGGGACGGAACCAGGGGGAGCCGGTGCGCTCGCGCAAATCGGCGAGGGTGAGCTTGCCCTGCTCGGGGTGGTGCGCAAAAGCGGCGGCGTTTACGCGAAGCCAGGGGAATTCGTCCGCTCCGGTGAAGGTGCGCATCCGCAGGTTCTCGGGGAGGGTTCGCGCATCGGAGCGTTCCACGAGCTCTTCGCGGGTCTGCGCGTCCAGGGGCAGAACCATCTTGTACAGCACACGTACCGGCTCGAAACCGTGCAGGGTCGCGAATGCGTGGGCGGGGCTTTCAATGCCGGTGTCGGTGGCGCTACCGTGAACCCAGAGGCGGTAGCGTACGGCGTCTTCACCCAGCTGGCGGACGGCGTGGTCGAAGAATGCGCTGCCGGCGCCTCGTCCGCGGTATTCGGGTGCGACGGCGGCCTCAATCACGCCGGTATCTTCGTCATGTGCAGGGGTGAGCGCCACGAAGACAGCAGCGAGGGTGCCGTCATCCTCGGCGACAAAGAAACGCGGAGGGGTGAGGGTGCTTTCGCGTAGCGCCTTGCTCAGCTCGATGCGGGTCTGCTCGGAGAACGCCGAAACGCCGTCGTGCTTGGCAACCGCCTGGGCAAAGGAATCGAATCGTTCCAGCAGCTCTTCGGTGAGCTGCGGTTCCGCGTAAACAAGGGAGCTTTCAGCGGGCAGGGTGGAGGGATTGGGTGTCTGACTGTGTACCATCATCGCCTTCTTTCGTAGCCTTCTGATTCAACTCTACCGGGGATGATTGCTCTTTGAAGAGTTTGCTCTTCGTCTTGGGCGAATATGACAAGAACCGGAACATTTACACATTCTGGTACCTGGTTCAGCGGCGAGGCTACTCAAGAACGGGCACACCAAAACAGCGGTTGGTACCGCAAAATTTAGCGGGTGCTGTTGAAGGAATAGCCCACGTTACGCACGGTCGAAATCATCTGTTCGTACTCGGTGCCGAGCTTGGAACGCAGACGACGCACGTGCACGTCCACGGTGCGGGTGCCGCCGTAGTAGGAGTCGTAACCCCACACTTCAGAGAGTAGTTGGGCGCGGGAGAAGACGCGTCCGGGGTGCTGGGCCATGAACTTGAGCAGTTCAAACTCTTTGAAGGTCAGGTTCAGCGCCGCGCCGGAAAGGTGTGCTGAGTACGCCTGGGTGTCAATGACGAGGTTGCCCGCGCGCACGATGCGCTCTTCCGAGCTTTCTTCTTCCGCAGCTGCGTCGCTCTTGATAGCGAGGCGCAGGCGGGCATCCATTTCGGAGGGGGACGCCTGGTCAGAGACGATATCGTCCACCTGCCAGGAGGCGGCAACCGCCGCCATGCCGCCTTCATTCAGGAGTGCGATGAGCGGCAACTGCACACCGGCTGCGCGCAACAGCTGGGCGCATTGGCGTGCCTTGACGAGCGCGGTGCGGGCGTCGACCATGAGCAGGTCGAAGGTCTCGGATTCGAGGGCGGTGTGGGCGGTGTCGAGGGGGAAGACGTGTACCTTGTGGCTGAGCAGGCTCAGCGAGGGGATCATATCCTGCGCGGCGGTGTCGCTCATGAGCGCAATACGGTACACACCCTCTCCTTTCCTATGTATTTCCCGTGTAAAACTTTTGGGCTCTTTCTAGTGTACTCGCCAGGCTGTGACGCGGCTGTGGGCGCCGGTGTAGGCCGGGCCGAATATCGTATTCCGGACTGTTCGTACAGGCTTCTCAGCTGGCTATGATGGGGCACCTATCCGGATTCTGCGGGGCTAATATTTTGCTGGTGCCGGTCGGGGCGTATGCCTGTTGAGAATCGTGCTGTTCACTATGTTTCTGCCGCTGATTCTGCACCCTTTCGTGGCGGGTCTATGGTAGGTTTAAGGCATGGAAAACAATCTTATGGCTCTTGAAGCTCTCTTCATGTCGCTGATGGCTATCATCTCCGTGTGCATCGGTATCGGTGCATTCGCAGTGTTGCGTGGCCTCTTCAGCGGCCAGAAGTAGTCTTCCCGCACAGAGCAGAAGCATCGCCCACACAGGGCTTTAGGCGGTCGTACGGTTCGTACCGCCTCGCCAATGACGGCGTGAACCCCCACCCGGTCCCCTCCGGTTGGGGGTTTTCTATATGTCTGATGCCGGGCGTGGACGGGGAATTATCCCGCGTCGAGGGCGAACGAACGGGGCGCCGTTTTACTCTCGGGTACTAAAATAGAGGGTATGGCTATTGAAATCCCTACCAACCTAACCCCTGAACTTGTTCCCTTCGCATGGCTGCTCGGCACCTGGGAGGGTACCGGAACCATGTGGTACGAAGGCCAGGAAAACACCCCCTTCGGCCAGATTATTACTTTTGAGCAGGACGGCCTGCCCTTCATCGAATACCGTGCTGAGTCTTTCCTGCTCGATGACGAGGGTCAGAAGCTGCGCCCCATCACCGTTGAGACCGGCTTCTGGCAGATTGACCGCCCCCTGACCGATGCCGACGGCGGCTTCGGTATCGTGCCCAAGGACGTTGTCCCCGCATTCCCCAGCGCTGAGAGCGTTGAGACCCTGCGCAACGAGGACGACGGCTTCTCCCTGCTGGCAACCATCGCGCACCCCGGCGGCATTAGCGAGAACTACGTGGGCATGGTCAAGGGCCCGGTCATTCGCATGCAGACCGGCAACCTGCTGCGCGACGACATCTCCCACGAGTACGCGGGTTCCGTGCGCCTGTGGGGCCTGGTCAACGGCAACCTCATGTGGGACTGGGAGGTCGCAGACGCCGAGGGCAAGCTGCACAAGCACGCTTCCGCTGAGCTTCGTAAGACCTCTTCGATGACCGGCGACTCCCTGGGCACCTCAATGTTCGGTTCCCTGGACGGCGAAGAGCCCACCGGCGAGCCCGGTTCCGAACCCACCGCCTAATACATTACTTATGTCTGCCCCGCTGAATGGCGGGGCAGACTCTTTGCGTGAAAGGTGCACCTTCCGTGACTGATTCTTCGCTTGAAGCCCCTCAGGCTGAGGCACCCCAGCCCGATGCCGCCCGCCCCGCAAGCCCCCTGCTGGGCCTGCACGGCGCTTTTGCCGCCTCCGGGCTGGATGCCGGCGTTGCCGCACACTACGGCAACCCCATGCTGGAGCAGCGCGCCCTCAGCTTTGACCGTTCCGCGCAGGAGCAGGAGCCTCTGGTGCTAGTGGACCGCTCCTCCATGGGCGTGGTGCGTGTTGCGGGCCCGGACCGCCAGACCTGGCTGACCTCCATCGCCTCGCAGATTCTGACCGGCATGACCGCCGGGGAGAGCCGCGAGTTCCTGCTGCTTTCGCCCCAGGGACGCGTGGAGTACGCCCCGGCAGCTATCGAAGACGGCGAGGCGCTCTGGCTGATCGTGGAGGGCGACCAAGCTCAGCCGCTGACCGATTACCTGAACCGCATGAAGTTCATGATGCGCGTCGAGATTCAGAACCTCAGCGACGAGTACGCCGTGCTGGAGAGCGCCCGCAACCCGATCCTGCAGGACGGTTTGGTGCATCCGGCGCTCGCCGAGGCTAAGCCGCTGGTGTGGGAGGACCCTTGGCACACTCCGGCACCGGGTAGCTACCGTTACGATGAGGCAGGCGATGCTCACCCGGGTGCGGACTACGTGCGTTTCTTGAGCATTGTGCCGCGCTCTGTTCTGCCCGCCCTGGCTGAATCTTCGGATGCACGTTTTGCTGGTCTGTGGGCTGCGGAGGCTCTGCGTATTGAGGCGTGGCGCCCGCGCTACGGTACCGAGGCTGACGATAAGACGATCCCCCAGGAGCTGGATTACACCCGTACTGCGGTGCATTTCGATAAGGGCTGCTACAAGGGTCAGGAGACGGTGGCTCGCGTTCATAACCTGGGTCGTCCGCCGCGCCGCCTGGTGTTCTTGGATATTGACGGTTCGGAGCACACCCTGCCCGCGGTAGGTAGTGAGTTGTTCGTGGAGGGCAAGTCCCGCCCGGTCGGTCGTATTACCTCGGTGGCGTTGCATTATGAGGCGGGCCCGATTGCGCTGGCTGTGATTAAGCGTGGCGTTGACCCGCAGGCGCCTTTGCGTGCGGTTGATGGCGGCGACTTCCTGCCGGATGGTTCGCCGGCGCCGGCGACCGAGTATGCGGTGGCTCAGACGACGGTGGTTTCGCCGGAGTCCGGTGAGGTTGCGCGTCGTTCTTTGGCGGGTCAGGATTTCCTGAAGCGCTAAAACATCTGGCGGCTAACATCTGAGGACCTACATAAAACCGCGGAGGCGGACACTCGTTGCGAGTGCCCGCCTCCGCGGTTTTAGTATATGTGCCCAGCTAATGCGCTGAGGCTGTGGGGTTTAGCGGCCGAAGAGTACGGCTGCTTCTTCCCAACGTTCCTGAGGTACGGACTTCAGGCCGTCCAGTGCCTCTTCGAGGGGTACATACTTGATCTCGGTGCCCTGAACGGAGACCATCTTGCCCCACTGCTTCTGAGCGACCATGTCGACTGCGCCCATGCCCAGGCGGGTTGCGAGCACGCGGTCGTAGCCGGTGGGTGCGCCACCACGCTGGATGTGGCCCAGGATGGTGTTACGGGTTTCGACGCCGGTCATCTTCTCGATTTCGTGGGTGATGTACTCACCGATACCACCGAGGCGGGGACGACCGTCCTTCTCGGTACCCTTGTTTGCCATGACGTCGTCGAAGCCTTCGGGGATGAAGCCCTCAGCAACAACAACCAGGGGAGAGCGACCGCGGTCGTGTACTTCCTTGACCCACTCTGCAACCTGCTCCATGGAGACCTTGACCTCGGGGATCAGGATTGCGTGTGCGCCTGCAGCCATACCGGAGTGCAGTGCAATCCAGCCGACGTGGCGGCCCATGACCTCGGCGACCATGCAGCGGTGGTGCGATTCACCGGTGGTGCGGATGCGGTCCATTGCCTCGGTTGCGATGGAGACTGCGGTGTCGAAACCGAAGGTGTAGTCGGTTGCGCGCAGGTCGTTGTCGATGGTCTTGGGAACACCGATGACGGGCAGGCCTGCGTCTGCTAGACGCTTTGCGCCTGCGAGGGTGCCTTCACCACCGATAGCGACGATTGCGTCGATGCCGTGGCGTTCCATCATGATTTCGATGTTTTCGGGGCCACCGTTGGGGCCGTCGAAGGGGTTGGTGCGGGAGGTACCGATGATGGTGCCGCCCTGGGATGCCAGGCCGCGGACCTTCTGGCGGGGCAGGTCCATGTAGTCGCCTTCAACGACGCCTCGCCAGCCATCGCGGAAGCCGACGAATTCGTAGCCGTACTTCTTGACACCGTTGAGCACGGCGCCGCGGATGACAGCGTTCAGGCCGGGGCAGTCGCCGCCGGAAGTAAGCAGACCGATCTTCATATTGGCTCCTTGTTGATGTCTGCGCATTGGGGTGTTGTGCGCGCGTATATAACTATGACCTCCGCGATTTTGGCACGGGAATGTGTGCCGGTCGGGAGGTCATTCTCTTGGTCTCTATTTTAGCGGTGTTTGGGTTGTGTTGGTAGTGGTGGAAAGGCGTGGGAATGCCCAAATCGCGGCATAAAAGTTCAGGTTTTTGAAACCTGTATGTTTGGGTTTGAAACACAAATAGCCGCCGCTTCCCACCTATGGCACCGAAGAGGCAAACGAGGCCTCCGCGCATCCGAAAAGATGCGGGAAGCCTCATTCGTTTTAAAAATATTTTTAAATATTTGTGGGATTCTCCGTTTTTAGGGCAAAAAACGGTCAATAGTCCTGTGATTGATCGTTTCGCACCGGTTTATCCCACGTCTGAACCGCTTCCCACGGGGTGAGTTGCAGGTTTAGCAGGCGCGTTCAGAGGGGGACGGAACTAGTCGCGTGCCTGACCAAGGAACTTCTGCAGGCGAGCCAGGCCCTCTGCCAGGTCATCGTCGCTCAGAGCGTAGGAGAGGCGCAGGTAGCCGCTGGGGCCGAATGCCTCGCCGGGAACTACGGCGACCTCAGCCTTTTCGAGGATGAGCTCGGCGAGCTCTGCGGAGGTCTGGGGGCGTACGCCCGCGATTTCCTTGCCGAGCAGTTCGCGTACGTCCGGGTAAGCGTAGAACGCGCCGGTGGGTACGGGGCAGTGTACGCCTTCAATAGCGTTCAGACCATCTACGATGGTGCGGCGGCGGCGGTCGAAGGCTGCGTGCATGATTTCCACGTCCTCCTGCGGGCCGGTCAGTGCGGCAAGAGCTGCGCGCTGGGCGATGTTGTTGACGTTGGAGGTCATGTGGGACTGCAGGTTGGAGGCTGCGGCGATGACGTCGCGCGGGCCAATCATCCAGCCCACACGCCAACCGGTCATGGCGTAGGTCTTTGCCACGCCGTTGAGGATGACGCACAGGTCAGCGAGCTCGGGCACCGCCTTCAGGATGGAGACTGCCTGAACACCGTCATAGGTGAGGTGCTCGTAGATCTCGTCGGTCAGCACGAAAATACCCTTGGACAGCGCCCATTCGCCGATGGCGCGGGTTTCCTCTTCGGTGTAGACGGCACCGGTCGGGTTGGAAGGGGAGACGAAGATGAGCGCCTTGGTGGCGGGGGTGTAGGCGGCTTCGAGCTGCTCGACGGTGACCTTGTAGTGCTGGTCGCTACCGGCGAATACCTCGATGGGGTTGCCGCCGGCCAGGCGGATGCATTCGGGGTAGGTGGTCCAGTAGGGTGCGGGTAGCAGGACGTCGTCGCCTTCGTCGATGACGGTTGCGAATGCCTGGTAGACGGCCTGCTTGCCGCCGTTGGTGATGACGACCTGGGAGGGGTCAATCTCTACGCCGGAGTCGCGCAGGGTCTTTTCCGCGATTGCCTTCTTCAGTTCGGGAAGACCGGAGGCGGGGGAGTATCGGAAGTTCTTGGGGTCGTTGAGCGCTTCGCGTGCGGCGTCCACAATGTGCGCGGGGGTGGGGAAGTCCGGTTCGCCTGCGCCGAAACCGATGACGGGGCGTCCCTGAGCCTTGAGTGCTTTTGCCTTTGCGTCGACGGCAAGGGTTGCGGAGGGTGCGATGGCACCGATGCGGCTTGAAATACGCGCCATGGGGCTCTCTTCTCTTTCTTCTTGTGCGCTGCCGGCGTGAAGTCGACAAGGAAATAGGTGATGGGAATGCGCGTGCAGGACCAATCTGCGCCTGATGGGCGCGGGTGTGTGCGGCGTTCCTTGTAATAGGATACGGTCCACTAGTAGCGATGCGGAACCCCTCGTCAAGGTATCTCAAGAGGTTTTTCGAAAAATATTACATTCTGAAGTTGCATCGGCCCCGAAAGATGGTTTACAGTTAGTTCTGCACCCGCAAGGGTGTAATTGTTTGCCCCTCTAAAGCCACGGCTTAGGAGGCAATGGAGGAGTAGACACGTGAGAAGCAACTCTCACACCTGAAGTGAAAACTTCAAAGGGTGGTGGCTCAATTGGTAGAGCAGCGGTCTCCAAAACCGCAGGTTGCAGGTTCGAGTCCTGTCCGCCCTGCTTTTATTGCCTCAATAAATAATTTGTACGCCCGCACCCCGGGCGTACTTTTTTAGAGTCAGAAAGGGGCAGAAGAAATGGCATCGTCTGCTACCGCCGAGAAGGTTGTTAAGCCCGGCGCATCGTCGAAGAGCGATAAGAAGCTCGGTTTCTTCGGCCGTATTTTTGCATTCCTCCGTGAAGTTTTTGCGGAGTTGAAGAAGGTTACTACTCCCACCGGACGTGAACTGGTTGGTTACTTCTTCGGAGTTCTGTTCTTCGTCGTGGTGATGCTCCTTCTTATTTCTGGTCTGGATTATCTTTTCGGCCAGGGAGCATTCTGGATTTTCGGTAACGGAACGATTCAGCGTAACTAGTACTGGCTGCATCCTTAATCTGGGTGCCCCATCAGTGATTTCCCTCAGCGTATTGGCGAGTGGGAGTCCCCTCTAGATGATTAACGATAGAAAGTAGGAGCGACGTGTCCGAGCAGGAACTGGTATCCGAGATTGAAGAGGTCGAGGTAGCCGCTGCTGAGGCTACTGAGGAGTCTGCGGCTATTGAGCAGCAGGCTGAGGAAGCTACCGAGGCTGTCGAGGTGGCTGAAGCAGCTGCTGAGGCGGCTGAGGAAGTCGACGCTCTGGAAGAATTCAAGTCCAAGCTGCGCCGTCAGATGGGCGACTGGTACGTGGTGCACACCTACTCCGGTTACGAGAACAAGGTGAAGACCGGTATCGAGACCCGTATCCAGAACCTGGAAGCTGAAGATGAGATCTTCGAGGTTCAGGTTCCCATGGAGACCGTGGTTGAGTTCAAGAACACCGTGAAGAAGACCATCCGCCGCGTGCGCGTTCCCGGTTACGTTCTGGTTCGTATGGAACTGACCGACCACTCGTGGGGCGTTGTCCGCCACACCCCGGGTGTGACTGGCTTCGTGGGTCAGGATGCGTACAACCCGGTCCCGCTGCGTATGGACGAGGTCTTTGACATGCTCCTGCCGGTCTTTGAAGAGCAGCAGCAGAGCCAGGGCCTGCCCGTTTCCAAGCCCGTTATCGAGTCCGACTACACTGTGGGCGAGAACGTCCGCGTGAAGTCCGGTGCTTTTGAGGGCATGGACGCTACCGTTTCGGAGATCAAGGGCGAGTCCCAGCAGATTGTCGTGATGATTTCCGTCTTCGGTCGCGACACCCCGGTGACCTTGAGCTTCACCGAGATCGAAAAGATTTAACGCTTCTAGCGCGTGAATATGAGCCTCACACTTCGGTGCGGGGCTCATATTGCGTATGGGCGTCTTGAACTATGCGAGCTGTGTGGGTGGGTTTACTCTTTCTGCTGGCTGGCGCTGGATTAAGTCGCTGATTAACGCTAGAATGTTGGTTTGTGTATGCGCATGTCACGCTTTCATGCGGATGCACGGGTGACCGCGCCACGGTCACCATCTTGCCGGCGTACGCTCCTGTGCGTCGGTTCCCAGCTAAGAAAAGGACCCTACATTGGCTCCCAAGAAGAAGGTCACTGGCCTCATCAAGCTGCAGATCCAGGCAGGCGCCGCTAACCCGGCTCCCCCCGTCGGCCCCGCACTGGGCTCGCACGGTGTGAACATCATGGAGTTCTGCAAGGCATACAACGCTGCAACTGAGTCGCAGCGCGGTAACATCATCCCCGTTGAGATTACCGTCTACGAGGATCGCTCCTTCACCTTCATCACCAAGACCCCTCCGGCTTCCCAGCTGATCAAGAAGGCTGCTGGCGTTGCTAAGGGCTCCGCTGTTCCTCACACCACCAAGGTTGGCTCGCTGACCGAGGCTCAGGTGCGCGAAATTGCTGAGACCAAGATGCCCGACCTGAACGCAAACGACCTGGATGCAGCATCCAAGATCATCGCAGGTACCGCTCGTTCCATGGGTATCACCGTCGAGTAATTTCGGTTCGCCGAATAGCCGAGTAATCGGCACCGTAGATTTTTTCTACACAGAACTTGTAAATGCCCGTCGTATGGACGGGATGTGGCAGAGCCGAGCGCGGCTCACGAGACCACAACTGCATAAGGAGAAAAGCAGATGGCAAAGCGCAGCAAGGCGTACAAGGCAGCTGTAGCCAAGATTGAAGAGGGTAAGCTCTACACCCCCGCTGAGGCAGTTGCCCTGGCGAAGGAAACCTCTTCCACCAAGACCGACGCAACCGTTGAGGTTGCAATGCGTCTGTCCGTTGACCCCCGTAAGGCAGACCAGATGGTTCGCGGTACCGTGAACCTGCCCCACGGCACCGGTAAGACCGCTCGCGTGGTCGTTATCGCAGCAGGCCCCAAGGCTGCTGAGGCTGAGGCAGCTGGCGCTGACTACGTTGGTTCCGACGAGCTGATCGCAAAGATCGCTGGCGGCTGGACCGACTTCGACGCAGCGGTTGCAACCCCCGACATGATGGGCAAGGTCGGCCGCCTGGGTAAGATCCTGGGTCCCCGTAACCTGATGCCGAACCCCAAGACCGGTACCGTGACCATGGATGTTGCAAAGGCTGTTGCAGACATCAAGGGCGGTAAGATCGACTTCCGCGTTGACCGTAACTCCAACCTGCACTTCATCATCGGTAAGGCTTCCTTCACCGCTGAGCAGCTCGAGGAGAACTTCCAGGCAGCTCTGGAAGAGGTTAACCGTCTGAAGCCCTCTTCGGCTAAGGGTCGTTACATCTCCAAGGCAACCGTTGCTACCACCTTCGGCCCCGGCATCCCCGTTGATCCGGCTGCCGTTGCTGCCTAAGGTATGCACCTGTAGCTTCTAGCGTTCGCTAGTGATCGCCCCCGACGTTTAGGCGTCGGGGGCGATTTTTTTGTGCATGATTTTGTCTGTGTGAAGATTCAAGACACAGCGTGAAGATTCAAGACATTGCGTGACCGGAATCGGTTAAAGTACGTCACGGACTTCCAGCTTGTATAGGCTTAAAAACATAGAATGATTTTCTGGTCCCTGGTTCCTATGGCGTTGCCCATGCTCCGGTACCGTCGAAACACATATTGGGGCTGCGTGCCCCATCCTGCCCTACAACTATGAGAGGTAAAACCTAATGCCTTCTTCCCTTCAGAGCGAGCAGAGCGCCCGTCGCGGTCTCAGCGTGCCGGTCAACTATTTTGCGGTGGCGCTGGGCACCGGTGCTTTGGGTGCTGCCTGGCGTACCGGTGCGTCGAAGGGAATGGCGCCTGAATGGGTGGGGGAGAGCATCCTGGCTTTTAACGCTGTGGTGTGGCTGCTCCTTGTGGGGTTTTTGGTTCATTCGGTGGTGAAGTACCGTGCGTGGGTGCGTAGTTTTTGGGAGCATCCGGCGCGTACCTGCTTCTTTTCGCTGATTCCGGCGACGACGGCGCAGATGGGTGCGGCTCTCTACCCGTATGCTGAGGTTCCGGCTCTGACCCTGGTGGTGCTGGGAGCTGTGGGGCAGCTGTACTTTGCCTCTCACCGCATTGCCGGTACGTGGCGTGGTGGGTATGTGCCTGAGGCCGCTTCGCCGGTGCTGTATCTGCCGACTGTGGCGACGAATTTTGCGACCGCTACGGCGATGGGCTTTGTGGGGTGGCACGATATGGCGATGCTCTTCTTCGGTGCGGGCCTGATTTCGTGGTTCAGTGTCGAGGCCGCGATTCTGAGCCGCCTGCGCACCTTGACTCCGCTACCTCAGGGGGAGCGCGGCATTATTGGTATTCAGATGGCGCCGCCTTTTGTGGGTGGTAACGCGTACCTGGCGGCTAATGGCGGCACGGTGGACTGGTTCTTCCTGGTGCTGACCGGTTATGGCATTCTGCAGCTGTTCTTCTTGATGCGTTTGCTCCCGTGGACTCTTGAGGGTGGTTTCTCGATGAGCATGTGGGGTTTCTCGTTCGGTATGGCTTCCATGGCGGCGAGCGGTATTCGCTTGGCGGCTGCTGGCTCGCTGGGGTTGGTGGGTCCTGCGCTAACGGTGGCGGGTACGGCATTCCTGGTCTTTCTGTGGGTGGGCACGCTGTATTTGGCTGTGAAGGGACGCCTACTGGTGCGCCCGAGCTAAGGTTCCCGTGTGAGGTACCGGCGTGAGGTTAGTGTGGCGTTGTATGACGGCGCTTATCTTCTGCGCCCGTGCCGGGTGCGGGTTTCGGCGATAATGGGGGAATGACTTCTGCATCCTATTCTTCTGCCGCGGCGGAGCCCTTTGAGGGCCTGCGCATTCGAGGCGTCGCTAAGACCTTCGGCACCGATACGACGGTTCTGAACGAGATTGACCTGGATGTTCACCCCGGCGAGTTGATTTCCCTGGTGGGTTCTTCGGGAACGGGCAAGTCGACTCTGCTGCGCATTATTGCCGGTTTGGAGGAGCCGAGCGCGGGTCGAGTGACCTATGCCGGCCAGCCGCTGGAACGTGGCTCGGTGGGCGTGGTGTTTCAGCGCCCGATTCTGTACCCGCACCTGAGCGTGAAGGACAATATCCTGTTCCCGACGCGGCTGGGAGCGTTCTCCGGTGGGGTCGATATGGACTACTACCGCGAGCTGCTGGAAGCATTGAAGCTTGAGGGCTTGGAATCTCGTAAGCCTTCGCAGCTATCGGGTGGTCAGGCGCAGCGCGTGGGCATTGCGCGTGCACTGATTCGCCGTGCTCCGGTGGTGCTTTTTGATGAGCCTTTGGCGAGCGTGGATGAGGAGATGAGCGCGAGTATCCGCGCGGATATTGTGCGTCTGCACGAGCGCTACGGTTTTACGGGCCTGTACGTGACCCATGATCAGAATGAGGCGCTCATGCTGGGTCAGCGGGTTGCGGTGATGGATGCCGGTTACCTGGTGCAGGTGGATACTCCGGAGCGTCTGTTGGCGCATCCGCATACTCTGCAGGTGGCGAAGCTTTTGGCGGCTCCCGCGCTGAACCTGTTGGCTCTTGAGGAGTCGGAGTTTCTTCCTGCCGGGTGTGAGCTTGCGATTCGTGCGACCGCGTTGCACCCCGTGGCGGCAGATGCTGCTCACGCTCTACCGGTGCAGATGCTCGGCTACCGTCACCTGGTCGGTGGCATGCTGTACCGCGGGCGTCTGCTGGAGGCAGTTTCTTTACCTTTGGAATCCCAGCGGGCTTCAGCGGAAACTGAACTGAGCGCCCAAATATATGCCCGAGTGCGTGCGGACCAGGAGCTTGAGTTCTTTATCCCGGATGCGCAGGGTACCGCCTCCCTAAACGTGGGGGAGCGGGTGCACCTGGGCGTGGCTGCTGAGCGCTGCTTCTTGTTCTCTGAGGGAAAGCGTTTTTACCTCTAAAACGTGGTTTACCGGGCCTTTCAGAGGGGATAAAGCACGGGTTAATCGACTTAAAGAGGGGCTTTAAGTGATTAACCCCGCTTAATCGCGTTTTTAACTTGCGACTTGGGCTTTAACCTGAGATGATGAATGAACCAAAGACCGCCGGTCTAGAACTATGTCCTTTATCGCCACCTCGATGGAGACGAAGAACAGAGTTCTGATAAGAGCAGATTTCACTAGAAATCGCCGCCCGCGTAGGTAACTCGAAGTGAATAGCCGTTGCCCTCATGCAGGGTACCGTCTATCGTGCCTCGTACGCCTACGCGTCGGGGCATTTTTTATTGCTTGCAATAAATGCTTCGAGGCTCTACCGGCGACCTTACAAGAATCGGAAGAAGGAACTACCATGGCGACTCAGGAAAAGATCGCTGCAGTATCCGAGCTGAAGGAACTCTTCGAAGCTTCGAACGCAGTCATCCTGACCGAATACCGCGGTCTCACTGTTGCACAGCTCAAGGAGCTGCGCCGCGCACTCGGTGCAGAGACCGAATACGCCGTGGTGAAGAACACGCTGGCTGCTATCGCAGCTAAGGAAGCTGGCATCGACGCATTCGAAGGCCACCTCCAGGGTCCCTCCGCACTGGCATTCATCAAGGGCGACCTGATTGATGCTGCTAAGGGCCTGCGTGACTTTGCCAAGGCTAACCCCCAGCTGATCGTGAAGAACGGTTACTACGAAGGTGCCGCTCTGACCGAGGACGACGTCAAGCGCTACGCTGACCTGGAATCCCGCGAGGTTCTGCTGTCCAAGGTTGCAGGTGGCGCAAAGGCAGCCATCGCACGTATCGCACAGGTTGCAGACGCACTGCGCGTCAAGCTGGAGGAGCAGGAAGGCGCAGCTCCCGCTGCAGCCGAGGAGGCTTCGGAAGAGGCATAAGCCCCTTTCGTGCTACTGCACCAGCGCTGAGATACTCAGCAGCGTGAACGCGAATAGCGTGTAACGCACCCTAAATTTGACCGGCCCTTTCCGGGTAGGTACTGAAGTTTTACACCGCGGGCGTCAGCCCGCACCAGATAGTGAAGGAGCCAAACAATGGCTAAGCTGTCCATCGAAGAACTCATTGCAGCATTCAAGGAACTGTCCCTCGTTGAGGTTTCCGAGTTCGTCAAGGCATTCGAGGAAGAGTTCGACGTCACCGCAGCTGCTCCCGTTGCAGTTGTAGCAGGCGGCGCAGCAGGCGAGGCTGCTGAAGAGAAGTCCGAGTTCGACGTTATCCTGGAGTCCGCTGGCGACAAGAAGATCGCAGTGATCAAGGAAGTTCGTGCCCTGACCTCCCTCGGCCTGAAGGAAGCAAAGGACCTGGTTGACAGCGCTCCCAAGGCTCTGCTCGAGGGCGTTTCCAAGGAAGACGCTGAGAAGGCTAAGGAGCAGCTCGAGGCTGCTGGCGCAACCATCACCCTCAAGTAATCGACTTCTTCTCGATTCTTACGCGGGCGGTGCATCCATCGGATGCGCCGCCTCGCGGCATTTAACGGCCCCGAACCTACCCCGACATAAGACTGGGGGAGGCGCGGGGCTTCGTCGTGCCCGCTCTTTTCTCCTGTAGCAAACGGGGTATGTGCCAGATATTTGGTATGTGGCGGTATAAGCCGCTGTGGTCGCCCTGTGCCTCGGATGAGAGAGGCTGAGAGCACTGTGGTTCCTCTCTCCTGGAGCCCAGCAATGGGGGAGAGGTGCCGTATGATGGGATGAGACAACCCAGACATTCCTTTGCACGAAAGCGGATAGACATGAGCGAGCAGAAGAAAAAGAAGAAGAGCGCAACCGAGCGACCCGCCCGCGACTTGGCGGCTGAAGCACAGCAGATCCTGGACGCTTTCGGTGCCGGTGTTCGTGAAGACCGCGACTACCCGGCTCTGCACCTGGCGCCTCCCGTGGGCCGTCTGAACGACCCGAACGGCCTGGTCTTCGACGGCAAGCGCTACCACGCCTTCTACCAGTACTCGCCCCTGCATCCGGAGCGTATGGTTTACTGGCGCCACGCGGTCAGTGAGGACCTGACCCACTGGACTGATGAGGGCACCGCGCTGGTTCCCGATAGCCGCTACGATTCGCACGGCTGCTACTCCGGCTCCGGCATTAAGGTTCCCGGCGGTTTTGAGTTCTTCTACACCGGTAACGTGAAGGACGAAGAAGGCAACCGCGAAACCTACCAGATTCTTGCTACCGCGGGTGAGGATGCGAAGCCGACCCGTCAGCTGCCCCCGCTGATTTCCGGCCCCGCGAAGGGCTACACCGCGCACTACCGCGACCCGCACGTTTTTGAGCGTAACGGCGAATGGTGGATGGTTATCGGTGCTCAGCGTGAGGACCTGACCGGCGCCGTCGTCGTGTACACCTCCGCCGACCGCCGCGAGTGGACCTTCCGCGGCGAGCTGGGCATCAAGGATAAGACCCTCAAGGGCACCTATATGTACGAGTGCCCCTCGCTGCTGAGCATGCGCGATGAGCTGACCGGTGAAATCCGCGACGTGCTGATTTTCAGCCCGCAGGGCATGCAGCCCCTCGGCGAGAAGTACAACAACATTTTCCAGAGCGGCTACATTGTCGGTTCGCTGGATAACGAGACCCTCAAGTTCACCGTGGAGACCCCCTTCACCGAGCTGGATGCAGGTTTCGAGTTCTACGCCCCGCAGACCATCTCCGGTACCGGCCTGACCGCTGACCCGAAGGCACCGCACACCGTGAGCGGCGATGCCCCGGTGATGATCGCGTGGCTGGGCAACGCAGACCAGGACGACCTGCCCTCGTGGAGCCACCGCTGGGTGCACATGTTCACCTACCCGCGTGAGCTGCACCTGCGTAACGGCAAGCTGTTCCAGCGCCCGGTGCCGCAGCTCAACGACGCGATGGAGATGAAGCCGCTGTACCGCGAGGAGGAGAAGGGCAAGCTCGTGGAGCTGAAGAACGCCCTGACCTTCCGCCTGCGCGGCCGTGTGAACGTCTCTGATGAGCGCGTGAAGCTGAAGATTAAGGACACTCACGGCGTGGCTCTGAGCATTGTGCTGGATAAGGACTTTGTGCAGATGGACCGTGGCGGTACTCGCTACACCGAGGGTGGTAGCCTGCGCCGCCGTACCCTGAAGCGTTCGAAGATTCGCGAGTTTGATTTGCTGGTGGATGGCTCGGCTACCGAACTGTACGTGGGCGGCAAGTTGGTTGCGTCCATGGGCGCTGAGGTTATGACCGCTCGCACCTTCTTCAAGGGTGATAAGCGCCGCGTCCGCCTGACCGGTGGCGAGGTGCTGTCCCTGGAGTACGGTCGTCTCTAAGTCGTTTTCTAGGCGTTAGGAGCCGCCCGCACGGGTGGTTTTACGGTAATTTCTGAATATGTTTGAGAGCTCACTCTCCGTGTGGAGAGTGGGCCCTCGCTTTTAAGAACTTTCCCGTGATACCATGTTTTACATCTGATATGTCAAACGTATGACATATGCATGACATGCACACACAGACATGTCACCCCACCCCATTTACAAAGCATCATACGGTGGTGCTCCAAACAAAGGAGAGCGAGCGTGGACCACAAGTCAGTGGCACAGCGCGTGCTGAAGGACGTCGGTGGCGCCGGCAACATCGTTGCAGCCGCACACTGCGCAACCCGCCTTCGCCTCGTCCTGAAGAACCAGGACAAGGTCGACCAGGCGGCAATCGACAACGACGAAGACCTCAAGGGTAGCTTCCTTAACGCTGGCCAGTTCCAGATCATCGTCGGCCCCGGCGACGTCAACGAGGTGCATAAGCACCTCATCGCTGCTGGCGCACCCGAGGCATCCAAGGACGAGCTCAAGGAAATTGCCTCCAAGCAGGGCAACATTGTCTCCCGCTTCATCAAGACCATTGCTGACATCTTCGTGCCGCTCATCCCGGTGCTGGTCGGTGGCGGTATGCTGATGGCGCTCAATAGCCTCCTGACTTCCAAGGGTATCTTTGGTCCCCAGGCAGTTATTGAACTTTACCCGGAATGGGCTGACTTCGCGGACATCGTCAACCTGCTCTCCGCAGCTCCCTTCGCTTTCCTGCCCGTGCTGGTTGGCTTCTCCGCAACCAAGGTCTTCGGCGGTAATCCTTACCTGGGCATGACCATGGGTGCCGCAATGGTCTCCCCGGCACTGATGAACGGCTACAATGTCGCTGCCTCTCTGGCAGGTGCCGAGGGTAGCGAACCGATGAAGTACTGGAACCTCTTCGGCCTGCAGGTCCAGCAGGCGGGCTACCAGGGTACCGTGCTGCCCATCATGCTGGTTGCCTTCATCCTGTCCCACATTGAGAAGTTCTTCCACAAGGTCCTCAAGGGCACCATCGACTTCATCTTCACCCCGACCCTCACCATCCTTATCACCGGCTTCCTGACCTTCATCTTGGTCGGCCCGCCGATGTTCCAGCTGGGTACCTGGCTGGGTGAAGGTATTAACTGGCTCTACACCGTTGCTGGCCCGCTCGGCGGTCTGATCTTCGGTACTTTCTACGCATTCATCGTGATGACCGGTATGCACCAGGCATTCCCGCCCATCGAGATGAGCCTGTGGGCAACCGGCGGTTCCTTCATCTTCGTCGTTGCCTCCATGTCTAACGTGGCGCAGGGTGCTGCCGCAGCCGGTGTCGCACTGACCACCAAGAACAAGAAGATCAAGGGTATTGCTTCGGCATCTGCACCCTCCGCATTCCTCGGCATTACCGAGCCCGCAATGTTTGGTGTGAACCTGGCTCTGCGCTGGCCCTTCTACATTGCAATCGTCTCCGCGGGTATTGGTTCGATGTTTACTTCTATTCTTGGAATTAAGGCGGGTAAGCTTGGCGCCGCTGGTTACCTTGGCTTCCCCTCGATTGAACCGACTGTTGGCGCTGGTATTCCTGGCTTCTTCGGCTGCCTCATCCTGACCACCGTCATCGCTTTCGTTGCCTCCTTCATCTGGGGCAAGAAGGTCGAGGCTGGCAACACTGAGGAAGCTGAGGCACCTGCTGCTGCTCCTGTTGCCGCCGCAGCTCCCGCCGCTGCCGCTCCTGCTGTAGCAGCTGAGGCTGGCGAGAGCGTCGAGATTGGCTCCCACATGGTCGGTTCCGTGGTTCTGCTGGCAGACGTCAAGGACCCCACCTTCTCCTCCGGCGCACTGGGTGCAGGCACCGCAGTAGAGCCCACCGAAGGTAAGCTCTACGCACCGGCTGACGGCAAGATCACCGTTGCATTCCCCACCGGCCACGCATACGGTCTGCGTACCGAAGATGGCCTGGATCTGCTGATGCACATCGGCATGGACACCGTTGAGCTTGACGGCAAGCACTTCGAGCCCAAGGTTGCTAAGGGCGACACCGTCAAGCGCGGCGACGTCATCGCTGAGTTTGATATCCCCGCCATCAAGGCGGCTGGCTACCCGCTGGCAACCCCCATGGTGATCACCAACGCCAAGAAGGCAGCTGCTTCGGTTGAAGATGTCCAGGCTTCGGGCGCATCTGTCACCAATGCAGATTCGCTCCTGAAGGTTGCACTGAAGGCAAAGGCTAACGCATAGTCTGCACTCTTAGTGAGTAGATAACCTCAACGTGATGTACACCCCGTACCGCTCTTCCTAGAACTGGTGCGGGGTGTTCAATTTTTCCTGCAAAAACATGCAAAAAAGATATGAATAAATATGCACTAAAATTATGCATAATGGTGCAATATAAGCTGGCACACATTAATGCATGACCGTGAAAAATGTCTTGATAAGGCAGAATTTATTAGCCAGGAGTGAATAATCCAGCTAATATTTATGTATAGTTTCAAGCTTTTGTAAAGGGTGAATATGACCTCAGCTTCCTATACCGTGCGCACCGCCGAGTCTCATGAATATGCAGATGCGCTCGAGGTGCTGATTGCCGCATTCGACGGAGATCCCGCCATGATGGCAGTCATCGCAGGCGGTAGCCGCCGACAGGAACTTGCCAAGCTCCGCGCAATCATGACCCTGCAGGTCTACGGCAACTTCCAGGGCCGCGGACGTATCGACATCGCTATTGATAACTCCACCGGCAAGATTGTGGGTGTCTGCCTCTGGAACACCCCCGAATCTCACGAAGGTTCCTTTGCTAACGAGCTCAAGCAGTTTGGTGCCTACTACAAGGCTCTCGGTTGCAAGACTCTGCTGAAGGCAATCCTGATGGAGTTGCACCTGCTCAAGTACCGCCCCGCGTACAAGCACTGGTACCTCTTCAACATTGGTGTTCTTGAAGAGTATCGAGGTCGCGGTATCGGCTCCCGGCTACTCGATTACGGTACCGAACGCATCGGTGACTACCCCGCTTACCTCGAAGCATCGACCTACGACAGTGCACGCCTCTACGAGCGCCGCGGATTCTTCTCCCTCGGACCGCTCCACGGTATCTTCTCCAAGGCGCACGCCGTCGGTATGGTCTACCCCGGAACCGGCCCGACCGAGATTGTGCAGCGCGCCTCCTAAACTTCCGGACGCGCACAAAACCGATAAATGTATATGCAAAATCCGCCCCACCGTGAGCACTCGCACGGTGGGGCGGATTTTTATCGTCAGAAGAGGAGCTTCTTATTGGAGCTCGTCTATTGGAGCTCGTCCGGGGCGGAGGTGTCAGGCTGAATCTGATCCAGATTCGGGATAGAACGCACCGTAGCCCCCAGATGGAGCTCAACCGGGAGTACATCCTCGGGCTGGGTAATTGGGGGAGTGGTCTTCTCTGAGGAATCCTCCTGCTGTAGCTCAATGAGCTCCAGCAGACGCTGCGCGGTACGCTCTGCCATGCCCTCAATCGGCTGAACCACGGTCGCCAACTCCGGCATGAGCAGCTGAACGCTCTGCGTGCCATCGTAACCAATCACCTGGAAATCCTCCGGAACACGAATAGCGCGTGCGCGCGCCCAGCCCAGCGCCAACGCGGCGTAATTATCGTTGGAGGCAAAGACCGCATCCACCGGCTCCGGACTATCGGCGCGTTCATCAAGGTAGCGGTAGAGCACCTCACGTTTAATACCCAGTGAAGGACGGAAGCCCAGCTCCAGGAACTCCGGCATGAGTCCGGCTTCGAGCATTGCCTCACGGTATCCGCGCTGACGCTCATTGTGCTCACCCAGGGTTGACGTCACGTGCACAATATTCTGCGCACCCGTGGCGATGAGGTGCTCCGTGGCGGCGCGAGCGCCTCCGTAATTATCGGAGCGGACATTCGGGTAAAAGCCGCTTTCGAGGCGGTCCACGGTCACCAGGGGAGCCTGGGCGTGCGGAATATTCACCAGCGCGTCAGAGTGCGCGCCGCTGATAATGCCGTCCACCTGGTTGGAGAAAAGCATCTCCAGGTAGCGCTTCTCTTGTTCGGGGTGGTCATCGCTATTGCAGAGAATGACCCGGTAGCCTGCTTCGGCAAGGTAACTTTCGAGGCGGTACACCATCTCCCCGTAGAAGGGGTTTGCGACCGTGGGGAAGATGAGGCCCACCATCTGCGAGCGCTGGCCCTGCAGGCTGCGGGCGATGGCGTTGGGGCGGTAGCCGAGTTCCCGCATTGCCTCGTGGACCTTGGTGCGGGTGCTTTCGCTCAGGTAGCCGCGGTTATTGAGCACGCGGGATACGGTAGTGGGAGAGACCCCTGCGCGGGCTGCAACATCGCTGAGTTTAGGCTTAGCCACGGGGGCTCCCTTCGATATGCTAAACGATTGACATATCTCTCTACTATACCCTCTCAGCAGGCTACCTGAGCCTCAAAAACCAGAAAAAGCGCTTTTCCGATGTGCCTTCTACCGCACCGATTTGCCGTGCCGATTTGCCGTGCCGGTCTACAGCACCGGAATAATCGGAACCCGAGCCCCCACCTCATGAGCGGAACCCCGAACCGAAGAATCATCCAACACCGCGCAGTGAGTAGCCGCTGCCAATGACGACAACATATGCGACGCCGACTTCGGTAGAGGATACGCTACACCATCACGGACCGACACCGGCAACAGACGAACCCCCGCCGGCTTACGCAAAGTATCAACCGGCTCACCCAGAACCGCCGAATCCAGCTCAGGCAGCGGCATATCCCTCATACCTGCCAAAAGCGGCGGCAAATACGAATACAAAGCCGTGTACGCTGCCAAAGGATTACCCGGCAGACCCAACACAAAACGCTCACGACCAGAATTCGGGCCCGTCTCCGGAACCGGTAAACGCGCAGCCAATGCCGGATGCCCCGGACGCACATCCACCGACTCAAACAAATAGGTTGCGCCCATGTCGTTGAGCACCTTACGCACCAAATCAACACCCGAAGTGCTCGACCCGCCCGTAAACACCAGCACACGAGCCGTAGATGTAGACAAGAACGTGCGGAACTCAGACTCAACATCCGCCAGGCGAATTGACGGGCGCGCCTCGCAGCCAGCAGAAATAATCGCATGTTCCATAAAGCCGCCAAACGCATCACGCACCTGACCAGGCGCAGGCACACCAAACGTAATGACCTCATTACCCGTAAACGCGCAACGCACCGGAATCGGGGCGTACACCGGCAACTCATCAAAACCATTCATGCCCAAAAACGCCGCCATACGCGCAGAAATACGGTCACCGTGGCGCGCCAACAACTCGCCACGCTCCAGCTCAACACCAGCATGGCGAATATCAGCACCCGGCGCCGGAGGCTCAAAACCCTCCGCCATATCCAGGTAATGAATACTGGACTGAGTCTCCAAATGAGCAGCTACACCAGGGCGAGACGAAGCCTCCGCACCCTCATACAGGCGCGAATGCTCCTCGCGCACAATCGCCTCAGCGCCCTCAGGGAGCAAACCACCCGTCAAAATCGGGGTCGCCTCACCCGGAGCAATCGGCACCGTCAGACGGTGAATATTAGCGCGAGAATCCTCCGGATACGCCGGAGTCACCAGACGCCACGGAGGTGCACCCGCCACAGCGTAACCGTCCATCGCCGAGGAGCTATAGTGGGGCACCGGCATCATCGAATAAACATCATCCGCCAAATAGTGGTCAATTGTCGCCAGCAGCGGCAAAGACTCCGTCTTCACATGGTGTGCAATCTCCAGGCCCTGCTCATGCAAAATCTGGCGGGCCTGCTGCCACGAAACAGAAGGAATATGGTGAGACATCGTACCTCGTAAAAGTGTGTGCGGGACGCGCAACAGCGCGCGAGCTCAAAAACGCTACATGTACACGGCATCTAAAGCCAAGACTTATCACCTAGGGTACTCGTAGTCAGGCCCTAATATCACACTGCGGTAGCTCAGCTACTAATAGCTTGACCAAAGCGACGTCGTATAACCCAGCGCCTGCGCCTGCTCCCACGTATCAACATCGGCGGTATCAGCGGCAGACATCTGAACCGCCACCGGGTTCAAACGGCGCAAAAAAGAACGAACAGAAGCGTTGGTGGTGCCGGCCGAAAAGACCGAACGAATTGCCTCAAAACGGTAGATACCAACCAGCGGCTGATAGATACCCTCAGAAACACCCCAGAAACCTGCAGATGATTCAGCACCCTCAAATGATTCCGAATCAGTAGGGGAGAAGCCCGCCGTGCGCTCAGCACTTTGCGCCGCAGTAATCAGCTGTTGAACCGCCGGGGCAATACGCGGAGTATCCACACCCAAAATCAGGCACCAGTCGGGCACAGGAATCTGCGAGCGCTCGCAATCGGCCGCAATGCACTCCAAACCGGCATGAATCGCCGCGGCAGGACCCGAAAACGGCGGATCCTCACGAGTACGCAACACCCCCGACGGCAAGGGTAGGCTCTCAGGACCCACCACCACGCGCGGGGATGCGGCGGCCACCGCCTCCAGAGCACAATCCAGCAGAGTATTCGTACCATCAGACAGGGACGCCTTCGGCACGTGGTTCAGGCGGCGAGAAGCACCTCCGGCAACAACGACCGCGGCGCACGAAAAATCGCCCCCAGCGGGAAGTACAGAACCGGGCATTTTATCCGCCCGCATTATCCACCCGCAAAGGGAGGCAGAACGTCCACACGGTCGGCATCCTGCAGAGGTGCCTGCGCATCCGAGCGGGCACCATTGACCAGGAACGAGCACTGCTCCATCACCTGCGCAAGAGTCAGACCCGACGGGGTCGTACCCTCCAAGCTCTGACCCAGATGCTCAACGAGCGCGCCAAGAGTTGCCGACGGTAACTCAGCCAAAGGTACCGACAGCTGCGTGGTACCCGCCGCAGAACGTGCGGCAGCGAAAAAATGAACCTGCATAATGCTCCTCAATCCTAAGTCAGGGGACAGCCGAAAATCACGGGCGCAAGATGCCAATAAAAAGCCTTATCCGCGCACCTTCGGCTGATGAATCAGCGGCTTTCCTAGCCACCAATAGCGCTCATCGAGCGGCTCGCCTTGGCGAACTCCTCAATATCGAAGTCAGCGTCTTCTTTGCCGTGAGCTCGCGGCTTAAACCACATGCCCTCACGCCAGCGCAGAGCCAGCTGCTGATCGTCGGCACCGGAACGCAGAAGCTGCATCAAATCAGTCTCGGTGTCGGAGAACAAGCAGGAACGAATCTTACCGTCCGCCGTCAGGCGGGTGCGGGTGCATGCATTGCAGAACGACTCCGTGACCGAGGCGATAATACCCACACGGCCCAGCGACTCGGTACCGTCAGCAGGGAAGCCCGCCTCATCCAGGGCAGTACCGAGCGGGTACACCTCCCACAGCTGAGCGGGGGAGTCGCCGCGCGCCTCCGCCACCGAACCCAGAACATACTCAGCCGACAGTTTCTCGCGAATCTCAGCGGCGGTAATCGTGCCCTCACGGGTCCAACGGTTATCTGCATCCAGTGGCATCTGCTCAATGAAACGCAACTGATAGCCGCCCGCCAACGCCCAGCGCAGAAGCTCCGGAGCCTGATCATCATTCAGGCCCGGCATCAGCACAGCATTAATCTTGATGGGCCACAGACCAGTCTCCGCCGCACCGTCAATACCCTTGAGCACGGCGTCGAGCTTATCGCGGCGGGTCAGCTCGGCAAAGGTCTCACGGCAAATCGTATCCAGAGAAACATTGATGCGGGTCAGACCAGCCTCCGCCAGGGCGGCGGCACGCTTCTCCAAACCAATACCGTTCGTCGTAATCGCCAACGGAATGCTCGGATGCGCCTCATGGATGCGAGAAATAATGTCCACCAAATCAGCGCGGACCAGCGGCTCACCACCGGTAAAGCGGATCTCCTCCACGCCCAGCTCAGTGATCGCAATATCGGCAAGGCGCGCAATCTCCTCGGCGGAGAGCAGATTATCCTTCGGAAGCCACTGCAAACCATCCGCCGGCATGCAATAAATGCAACGAAGATTACATTTATCGGTCAGAGAGATACGCAGATCCGTCGCCACGCGACCCCAACGGTCCAAGAGCGGACCGCTGTTCGTAATATTAGGGAGCTTACGCGCAGGCTTGACGCCGCTCTCAGATTTTTCGGGCGTAACAAAAGCAGCCCCGTTACCCTCCGCAGAAGATAAGGTGCTTAACGTTGGGCCCGCAATGAGTTCAGAAGAGGCCGAATTCGCCGTGTACGCCATGTAAAACCTATGTGGAAAATTTGCATATTTCAGGTGACAATATGATTATTCCATGTTCCGGCGCCCCTTACATAGTGTGTGAAGGGTAAGTTACAACTGCGCCACCGCAGACTACCGTGACAACGCAACAACACGTGTACAAGCTAGGGACGTACACGGGACGTCACATAAAGCCCGCACATGGACGCACCTCACCTTCAATAGCAGTACGAACCAACCAAGGAAATACCTCATGAAGAGCCCCCTCGCAGCCCTCAGCGCGCTCGCGGCAGCAACCCTCGCCCTCACCGGATGCGGCGCCACCCAGAGCTCATCTTCGTCCACCGCATCTGCCGCAAGCAGCCAGGCAGCCTCCGGCAAGGTCGAAGTCTTCGCCGCAGCCTCCCTGAACAACGCCGGTGCAGACCTCGAAAAGGCATACGAAGCCGCCAACCCCGGCGTAGACGTCACCTTCGTCTACGAGGGCTCCGCAAAGCTCGTCAACCAGATCGAGCAGGGCGCAACCCCCGACCTGCTCATCACCGCAGACACCAAGAACATGGACAAGGCAAAGAAGCTTGACCAGTTCTCGGCTTCCGAAACCAACGTTCTGGTCACCAACAAGCTCGTGCTCGTCACCGCCGAAGGTAACCCCGGTAAGATCAACAGCCTCGACGACCTCAAGACCACCGAAGGCGTCGTAGCCGTCTGCAAAGAAGACGTTCCCTGCGGCACCATCGCCCACCAGGAACTGAAGAAGCACGACATCACCCTCAAGAACGCAACCACCGAAAGCAAGGTCACCGACGTAGCAACCAAGGTCACCACCGGTAACGCCGACGCGGGCTTCATCTACACCACCGACCTCGCCGCAGCCAAGAAGAAGGGCGCCAACCTCGGCTCCGTTGAGCTGACTGACGTGGAACGCAACGAATACCCCGCAGCGCTGAGCAAGACCGGCTCCTCCTCCGAAGCCGCGAAGAAGTTCAACGAATGGCTGAAGACCTCCGACGAGGCGAAGAAGATCCTCACCGACTACGGCTTCAGCACCGCCAAGTAACGCTAGCGCCGTTCCGCACCGCTGAAACCCAGAGCACAGAACGGACACCCGCAGGATGCGGCGGCACGCTCAACGAGCAAGCCGCCGCATCCTGAACGCGTTTCCTGCCGCGCTCTCAAAACCCCGAAGAAATACGCCGAGAAATACCCATGACAGACAGCACCGCAACCACCCGCAGCCGCGCCGGCGCCTCACGCACGCCCGGGAGCGGCCTCTTCGCCTCCGTGCCCGTGCTCTTCCTGGTTCCGGCGTCGCTGGGTATTTTCCTCATTGCAGGGCCGCTCCTCGGGCTCTTCCTCAACATCCCCTGGAGCCAGCTCGGCAGCATCTTCACCCCGCAGGTACTCGGGGCGGCGAACCTCTCGCTAGGCACCGCCGCCGCATCCACCCTCATCTGTGGTCTTCTCGGCGCACCCCTGGCACTCGTGCTTTCTAAAGTGCTCAACCGCTCGCGGCTGCACCGTTTCGGGTCGGTCCTCTACGCCATCATCTACACCCCGGTGATTCTCTCACCGGTGGTCTCCGGCCTCGGCCTGCTCTTCTTCTGGGGACGCAAAGGCATGATCGGTACCTACCTCTACCAGGCAGGAATCTCCATCCCCTTCACCCCCAATGCGGTGATTATCGCCCAGGTCTTCGTCGCCCTACCCTTCTTCGTTGCCACCGCAGTCACCACCCTGCAGGCTATTCCCCGCGAATACGAAGAAATCGCCCTCGTCGAAGGCGCTAAACCCGCAGAAATCACCTTCAAAGTGCTCCTGCCCCTCGCTGCGCCCGGCCTCGCCACCGCCTTCCTGCTCTCCTTCGCCCGCGCCCTCGGCGAATACGGCGCAACCGTCACCTTCGCCGGCAACGTGCAAGGCAAAACCCAAACCATACCCCTCGCCATCGACCTAGCCATCAACAGCAGCGACATCCCCAGCGCCCTCGGAAGCGCCCTGATACTCATCAGCCTCTACCTAGGAATCTTCGGGGTCCTCGGCC
>NZ_JABZXW010000063.1 GCF_015265375.1 Rothia sp. (in: high G+C Gram-positive bacteria) | reverse complement strand
AGCTCCGAATCGAATTAGCAAACGAGCTATTCGGAGTAATTGCCTTATCTACTATCTTTCCGTAGTAAAATACAGCAGAGTTTCCCACCGGATCCAAAAAGTGAGAGTATTTAAAGAATTTCAGCCTATTATCACCAATAACATCAATGCTAATAATTTTCTCCGTAAAAAATCCGATAGCAAGAAATATAACAAAAAATACACCGTGATAGATTATATTAAAAACCCGGCTTGATGTTTCAAGTGGAATATAAGGATCTGGAATATCTGATCCAAAATAAAAATCCAGTGTTATATTTCCGGCAAGCAAGGGTAGAGACCTATAAATGTCAGATACTAAACCTAGGGCAGCGATAGTAAATCCACCCAAAATGATAAATACCTGAAGTGCTGCGCCCAAGGAAAGAAGCGCTGACTTTGCAATCGAGTACTCACCTTTCCCATTACTTGCTCTAAGAGAACCCATCAGGGAAACGAGCCCAAGACCTCCGCCAACCCCAATAAGCTGAACTTCTTCGCAGTCTATATTCGCGATATTCCTCTTAAGAGATTTATACGTAAGATATTCACCCATAGAATGAGCAACAACAATGACTTTATCACTCTCATTCATCAAGTTTTTAATGTCTGACTCTACAACCTGTAAATATTCAAATTCAGACCCTGTCCTAACATAATCAGCTGAATCGTTAATCTGTTCCCACAATGGCTCAATTCTTTCCCACTCAAGGAAAGGAAAAAGAATAGTGAGTGAAACAAATATACCCAGAATTACGATTGACACCCCTGCAGCTATCATCCATAAAATTTCCATATTTCGCACCATAAATAACAAAATAATGAATACAATCATGAAAATTGAGACCCATATTTTATGCTCCAACCACCTATCCCATCTTGACCATATAATAAAGAACAGAAATATTGGTGAAAACAATAATATAACACTAAAATAAAGGGAAACCCTATCTTCTGGGGTAATTTTTTGAAAATTTGAAAAAATGGAAATTAATTTATCTCCTAAAAATAAGAACAGAAAAAAGGCACTCAAAGAAAATATAAAGTTATAGACTCTAGACGAAACAATCCTCATTCCCAAAAAATACAGAAGCAATAAAAAACAATTTGCAACATTTAAGGCTAGGCGAATCAACCCAATCAGCAAAGCACCTATGCGAGTGCGGCCGACCTTGTTCGCAATCCACTCTTTTAGGAGAACTAAGTTTGTTCTTTTACTCACTATATTTACAGGACTTGGACACTTTTTATTCCAGTTTGATTCTCGGAAAATTACATTCTTAACTATATTTCCATAATATATTTCACCAACGGCTTCAGTTGACCCATTCGAAGGTCTTGAGACTTCCCTGTATTTAAGATAGCTATCAGAATTAAATTCATCTCTAATTGAAGGATATATTGCGCTAAAAGTATCCCCTGATTTCTGATTTCCAATTCCATGCACGAAAAGGACGCCTAAATCATATTTTTTATTATTCTGATTGTTTTGGGTGGTTGGTGCTTGAGAGTTTTGATTACTCTGCACTGTAGCACTTTTCCCAGTCGAGTTAGACGATTGAACCCCAGCAATAACACCGGAATCTTTCGATGCAACCTGAGAGCCTGATGAATTCTGTGGCAGCTCTTCTGCCATAGTCTTCCTCCTTGAAACTAGATGTATGTGTGTCGTCATACCATGTCGCTGACCTCCTGCGGTCAGCCTCACTCATTATATAAAAATGTGAAGCAAAAACTGCCATAAAGCCTTGTCAACCCACAACCAAAGACCAATAGCGACACGCTCCATCTCATAGCGAAAACAGAAATGCCGCCGCACTCCCCCGGTTCTCGGGAGGGTGCGGCGGCATTCTCGTATTTAGTTTGTGGTTGCCGGTAGGCGTATGCGGCTTGCGGTAAGAGAGTGCAAGGGTGGCTTGCGGCAAAGGTCTACAAGCGGCGGTTCGCTACACACTTCCTCCGCGCCGACGCAGGGAACCCGCCCTCGCAGAGCTCGGGCACCCTGAGGGCGCATCCGGAAGGCGTAGCATCACCGCATCACACCGGAGCAGAAATCCTTAGACCGTAGCAAAGCTACCGGTACGAGCCGCTTCCTTCGCGGCCAGCTCATCCGCATGACCGTACGCGTAGAAAATCTTCGCGTCATCCAGCTCAGCAAATCGAGCCAGGTAGCGGCACACCGCGCCACGCTGAGCCTTCGTCATCGAGGACAGCAGAACAGGGTCCGGGTGAGTAATGCCGTTGTCGCGGCTCGGTGCCGAACTACCGAACTCGGGCTCGTAATCAGAGGTGATATTGGTGAAACTCATCGGTGAGTACCTTTCCTTAGGGCGTTTCTTAGGGCAGCGCCGCAACAATGCAGACGCTACCGGAGGCAACACCGCGAAAAGAACCTACGGAGATCACCAGAAGTCTCTTCGCAGTAGTGGTTGTGATACCTCTAAACTACCCAAGAGCTAATCAATGTTCAAGAACCATCAGGGAACGCCCCCATAGTGGACGCGGCCCCGATTGTCAGGAAGACCCGGTTGTCAGGAAGAAATCAGGGGCATCATAGCGGCATGCGACCGCCGAGTTCCCAACCGAACTAAAGCCCACCCGAAAGCCAATGTGAAAGCCAGTGTGAAAGCCAGCCCGAAAAGCAGAAATGCTGCCGCACTCACGAAGAGTGCAGCAGCATTTCCAAAGCTAATTATGCAGGCTACGCCATAGTTGCGTAGAGACCGCGTTCAGCGTCCTTACGAGCCAGCTCGTAGGCGTGACCGTACGCGTAGAAAATCTTTGCGTCATCCAGGTCGGGGAAACGCGCCAGGTAACGGAACACTGCATTACGCTGAGCCACGGTCATGTCCGCGAGTAGTTCAACATTGGGGTGGCTAATGCGGTTAGCGCGTGCAACAACAGAACCTCCGCCTGCTTTTTCGTAGGCGGGGGTGATGAGAGTCTGAGTCATCAGTATTTATCTTTCTTAGGTGCGTGCGGTTGTGAAGCGCACGCGGAGTTGAGTGATAGATACCGCCAATACCACCTCGACAAGCGCCGAAATAGTATCCGCAGTGCTGAATATATTACCGTGGATACGGAGACTACGCCAATTAGAATCACCCAAACCCCAGCAAATCTTAGGTGCACACGAATGCATAAAAATTCTGGGGTGCCCTTCCAGCGGCACCACCTAAGCACCCTAAACTACAGCGCTCTGCCCTGCTTTATTCTCCTGCTTTTTCTCCCCTGCGGGGTTATGTTCCTCTGCATCCTCAGCGTCTTCATCCTCACCGTCAAGACCCAGAAGAGCAGTCACCATCGGCAAAGGATTGAACTCGCTCAGCTGACCCGTACGGTCCACCTTGCGCATCATGAACGCACGCTGCAAACGCCGCTGAGTCCACGGCGAAAGCACCATCATCAGCAGCGCCTCCACCACAAAAATGCTGACCAGAATCCACAGCAGCAGATCCGAAGAACCCGCCTGCTCGCGCAGCTGCTGAGCATCCGCCACCAGACGGTCAAATCCCTCCGAATGCAGGCGCGAGGTATCAAGCCCCGTCAACGCGGACAGGCTCACCGGCGACGCCACATTCAGCAGCACCGACAGCATCAGCAGAAGCACCGCATACAGCCCGTAATGCATGGTGCGCATCAGCTTCTTCACGCGCGCAAAACCGCAGTTCAGTTCCGCACCAATATCGGTGAAAGCCGCCGCCTTCTGCGTCTGCTCACCCTCCGGCATCATGTGCGGCACCAGGCGGTGCGCAAGCATCAACGGCACCGGCGAGCACGCATCAAAATACTGCATGTGACTATTCACCGACGGGCCCGGCAGAGTCACAAAGCTGACGTCCACATCAGCGGGCTGAGTAATATTCGACCTGCCAATGCTGTCACCACGAGCGGAAATCTCGCACCGGTCAGCCACATCAAGATCCTGCAACATCGGCGCGTAGGCGCGCACATACAGGTGGCAGGCGCTACGCACCGACATCATGAGTACCAGGATCAGCGCTCCCCAAAACGCCACGGAGGCGGGCGTTAGCTCAGGGACAGCACCTTCAACACGCGACTGAGCCAGCAGTAGCATGAACACCGCGTACAGCATGAAAACGCCGTGCACGAAGAGCAGCGGAATCAGCCACTTCACGTAGGCGCGCGTGCCGTACGGGTTCACCAGGCGCACATCCGCCGGGGTGTTTGCGGAGGTAGTTGCGGAGGCGCTTTCCCGTGCACTCTTGCGGCCAATACGCGCCCTGCCCTTGAAGGCACCCGGCACGCTCGCAACCAGCGGCACCACGCTCAACGCCAGGGGCATCAGCATCGTATAGTGCAGCAGCGAACGGTACGGACCAAACAGCAGGGACGCCTCCACCAGCCAGGAGAACGCCGCGACCGCGCTCACCCACAGCAGCATGGCGCGGTTACGGTAGCCGCCCGCAGCATCCAGGTGCCCCGGAATGTCGTTGCGGTCACTAGCGATAATGCTAATCGGGACCACGCCACTACCCAGACCGTAGAAGAAACGAATCGGCTTCTTACCCGCCGCCGCACGACGACGCAGCAACTCATAGCTC
Organism: Rothia sp. (in: high G+C Gram-positive bacteria); assembly: GCF_015265375.1. GTDB lineage: Bacteria > Actinomycetota > Actinomycetes > Actinomycetales > Micrococcaceae > Rothia. The sequence continues at coordinate 7,009 of NZ_JABZXW010000063.1, read as the reverse complement.
AAATACCCACCCTGCGAATGGGCAATAATGCCCACCGCATCGCTACGGGAACTCAAATCGTCCAGCTGACGGTCCAGACGCGCATAAATACGCTCCAAATCGCGCGACTCCGGGCTGGTCGCCGTCTGAATCAGCTGCGTCGGAATAGCCTTCACCAACGCCCACAGCTCACGGGCACGACGAGCCAAAACCCAGCCCACAATACCCAGGCCGAGCACCGCCGCAAGACCCGTAAACGCACCCTGCGCAGTGCCCAGGGACGCCACAAAAGCATCACGGAAGGTCATCACAGTCATCGCCGCCAGCACCAGCCACAGCGCCACATTCATGAATCGAGCAGTAGAACGCAATAGGTGCCCGGCACGCTCACGCCAGGTTACGCCGGGACGCTCATAGTAGAAGCAGAACATCAAAAACAGCGGCAAAACCGACGCCAACCAGGGCAAATGTTCCTTCAACGGGCGGTAATGCCTGGGTCGCCAGAAGCCCTCCTGAAAGAGGAGGCTACGGCGAGTGACCGTGCGAACCGGGCGCGGCTTCGGCTGAGGCAGGCGCGGAAATTCAAGATTGGGTAGCTCAATATTGGGTAGCTCGATGTTCGGTAGTTCGATGTTCGGGAGCTCTACCTTGGGAAGCTCAATTTTGGCAGATCAATCTTAGGGAGTTCCACCTTGGGCAGTTCAACCTTGGGCAACTCCACCTTGGGTAGCTCCACCTTGGGCAGTTCTACCTTGGGCAACTCAAAACTAGAGCGATTAAAACCGGCACCTTCCGGCGCGGGTGGCTCCTCAACCGGGTCGGCTGGGTACTCCGTGCGCTCAATCGTCAACGAATACGTCAGCTCGCTGTGGTGGCTCAGCGGGTTCACCTCAGCGGCAGGCGGGAGGGTATCGCCGTCAGGAATCAGCTCAACACGAACCCGCGCAGAAGCCTCCGCATCGGGGTTCTCTTCCGAGGGGGCGGCAGAGGAAAGGGCAGCAGAATCCGCGCCCGTGTTCAGCGCCAACAGGGTCTGCACGCTATGCGCCACCGGCTTGCCAAAATACGCGAGCGTCTCGCCGTGATTCTGGTAGCCGATACCGTGAATCAGCAGCACCGCCGCATCATGGTGCTTACCCTTACGGTGCAGGGCGCTCTTCGGATGCGCAGAAGCATACTCCGCCAGCCGCCGCTGCTCACCATCAGGCAGCGCACTACCCTTCAGCAGATGAGGCACCTTCGGCATGCCTCTCACCTCCTCGCCTCTGCGCACAACACGCCCGCAAACCCGCTCACAGCACGCATTATCGACGCTGCCCTGTGTATCTCTTTCGGGGGCGAACAACACCCCTCACCAGAACACTACAGCACGACTAGAAAATTACAGCACGTCCAGGCCGTCACAACGAATCTGAACCGGCCGCTCCCCCACGTTCTTCTTCAACGCCGCAATCGTTGCACGCGTCGCACGCAACTCGCGGGTCACCTGCCGGGCAATGCCATACGAGAAGAACATCAGGGTACGCCAATCGCCCTGAACCGGAGCCTCCTCAGAATCCTCGACAAGAGACTCCGACCAGGCAAAATAGCCCTGATCCAGAGGAACCGGACCCACAATACGCAACTGCTCACGCACACGCTCTGGTAGCGCAGAAGAGCCCAAGAACTCCTCCATAAAGGCGCGAACATCCGCCTCTGCACCGGTCACCGCAGCCGTACGAACCGCCGGAGGCAGACCCGTCTGAGCACGCTCCTCCAGCTCCTGACGAGCAAACCACGCCGGATCCCAACGCACCAGCGCCTGCTCCACCGGCGACGGCGAGGCAGTCGTCACCACCGTACCCTCAAGAGCCGCCGGGCGAACCAACGCCGCCGCATTCAACCAGCGACGCAACGCCGCCTCCGGGGCACGCAACGAATCAAAACGAAGCATCTTATCGGCATCCAACAAAAGCGCCGCCGCATAGCCGCCAAAAGCCACCGGCTCAGCACCCGGAGTCGCCACCACCAACGCAGGCTCAGGACCAACCGATGCCCGCACATGGTCACCCGCCGAAGAAATCACCGGCACATTCGGGAACGCACGACCCAGCTCCTCAGCCGTACGAGTCACACCCGCCGCCGAATAACGCCAATGCGTAAAACCACACTCAGAACAACGCCACTGCTGCGCCAGGTGACCGCACCACGAACACGACGGAACCGACGAGCCCGAAGCCACCGACAGGGGCCCGCTACACTCGCCACAACGCGCCGGCATGCGGCAACGCTCACACGAAAACGACGGAATATAGCCACTACGCGCCACCTGCACCAACACAGGGCCACGCGCCAACGCACGACGAGCATGCTCAAACGCCAGGTGCGGAATACGCGCCATCGCCGCCAACGGGTCACGCGCCAACTCAAACTCCGAACCCGTCGAAAAAATACGCGGCGAAAAATCGCGCACCAGCGCACGCGGCGCACGCCCATGAGACGCCCAGCGGGTACGTACCAGACGCGCCGCCTCACTACTCATACTGAACCCGGCAAACAGCGCCGCAGTATTCTCAGCAGAAGCACGCAGAAGCAACACATCGCGGGCATGACAATACGGGGCGCGCTGCTCCAACAGCGAAGAATCGCCGTCATCCCAGCACACCACCAAACCCAGATTAGCCACCGGCGCATACGCGGCGGCACGGGTACCAATCACCACCGGAACCCGACCCAAACGCGCCTTCACAAAACCGTGATAGCGAGTATGCGGAGTCGAATCAGAACTCAAACGCACAAACGAATCAGCGGGCAGACGCTCGGCGAGCGCCGCCTCCAGAAGATCCAGGTTCTTAGCGGTCGGAACCACCGCAATAGCACCGCGACCACTCGCGGCAGCGGTCGCGAGAGCGGTCGCCAAAACATCCGCCCACGTGTGCTCCAGGTGGCCGGGCAGAACCGTCATCACGGCGCGGGTTGCGGCACCGGCAGCGACATCCTCGATGAACTCCGCACCGTTCTCATAATCGGAGAAGACGGAGGCGGCATCCGGCGCATCGGGGTTCAGCGCCGGCGGGTCCAGCACGAAGGGCGCAGGCGCGCCGGGAGTGGCAAGCCACGCGTACGGGTCGGCAGTGCTGGAGATAGCGGAGGCGGCAGAAGGCCCAGATTCCGCAGGCTCAGGGGCTTCATGCTCGGGAGCGTTTTCCTGCGGCTTCTCCCCCGCATTTTCCGGGATGCTATTGGGAACAGATTCCCCCAGATACGCCGACTCATAACCCGGTAGAAGAGGCGCATACTTCTTATCCAGCGCGGCAATGCGCGGCGGCACCGCCAGGCGCAGCACGTTTGCCACCGTGGAGGCGTAACGGTCGGCAAGCGCCTCAGCAAGCGCAAAAATTTCGGGCGCAACAGCGGGCATACGCGACAGCACCGACTTGAGCGGCAGCAGCGAGGTGCGCGTCCAATCGGTCGTGGCGGCGCGCTCCTCAATGTAGCCGGTCATCTCGTGACCGTTGAACAGCACGCGCACGCGGGCGCCGGGCACCGCATCCTCACTCAACTCGGCGGGCACGCGGTAATCAAACGTGCGGTCCACCTGCGGCAGGGTGCTGTCCACGCGCACACGCGCCACCGGGTTCGGCACGCCGCTCGCCTCCAGCTCAGCGGCAACATTTACCGGCTCTGGGGCGGCAGGAATCAGGGCATCACGAAGAGCAGGAAATCCCTGCAACAGGTCAAGCTGTTGCAGGGATTCCTGCTGAGCACCCAACGGTGCTGAAGAGTTCGATTCAGAACTGCTCTGAGTCACCCGAATCAGCGTGCTCCTCTACCCTGACAGATATTAGGAGGAGGACACTGCCGAACGCAGTGCATCCACGCGGTTCAGGCGCTCCCAGGTGAATTCCGGCTCGGTGCGGCCGAAGTGGCCGTGAGCTGCGGTCTTCTTGTAAATCGGGCGGCGCAGATCCAGTTCGTTAATGATTGCCAGCGGGCGCAGGTCAAAGACCTCACGCACAGCCTTCTCAATCTTAATCGGGTCGACCTTCTCGGTGCCGAAGGTTTCAACGTACAGACCGACCGGCGCTGCCTGGCCGATAGCGTACGCAACCTGAACCTCGGCGCGGTCAGCAAGACCGGCACCCACAATGTTCTTCGCAACCCAACGCATTGCGTACGCTGCGGAACGGTCCACCTTCGACGGGTCCTTACCGGAGAACGCGCCACCACCGTGACGAGCCGAACCGCCGTAGGTGTCCACAATAATCTTGCGGCCGGTCAGACCGGCGTCACCCACGGGGCCACCCTGAACGAAGCGGCCGGCGGGGTTCACAATGAACTTAGCGTTGGAGGAATCCAGCTCAACGCTGCCCAGGACCGGGGCGATAACGTGCTTCTCAATGTCTGCACGCAGGTCAGCCAGGTCGTAGCTTGCGGTGTGCTGGCTCGAAACAACCACGGTGTCCACGGAGACGGGCACGTTGTTCGAATCGTAGCCGAGGGTGACCTGGGTCTTGCCGTCGGGGCGCAGCTCGGTCAGCAGACCGTCCTTACGGACCTTGGTCAGACGCTCAGAGAGGCGGTGCGCCAGCCAAATCGGGGCGGGCATCAGCACGTTGGTCTCGTTCGAAGCGTAACCGAACATGATGCCCTGGTCGCCCGCGCCCTGGCGGTCGTACTCGTCAGCAGCGATGCCCTGACGAACCTCGAGGGACTCGTACACGCCGGCGTTAATGTCCGGGGACTGCTCGCCAATGGAGACAGACACGCCGCAGAACTCACCGTCAAAGCCGCGGGTAGAGGAATCGTAGCCGATACCCAGAATGGTCTCGCGCACGATGGAGGGGATTTCGACGTAGCTGGAGGTGGTCACCTCACCCGCAACGTGCACCTGCCCGGTGGTTACCATGGTCTCCACAGCAACGTTCGCTGCGGGATCCTGGGCGATGATGCCGTCAAGGATGGCGTCAGAAATCTGGTCACAAATCTTATCGGGATGGCCTTCAGTCACCGACTCGCTGGTGAACAGGCGCAGATGGTTATTACTCACGGTTTCCACTCTACTGGTTGAGGGCGCGCGAAGATAGCGCGCTCGTAATGATGACGGTTTCCTTCAATTATGACACGTTTGTTAAGCGCTATTACGAGGCGGGGGTGTTGCATTCACACCCCGGGCGGGCCTTCACTCAGCGCCAGCAGGCACTTAGGCCAGTGCCAGCCAGAGGATTAGGTCAGCGCCGCCAGAATCTTCTGAGCCAACGCCGGGCCAATACCCGGCACCGCCGTCAGTTCCTCAGCGCTCGCCTGCTTAATCTGAGCCACCGACCCGAAATGCTTAATCAGCGCGGAACGCTTCACCTCGCCCAGACCGGGCACCTCATCCAAGGCGGAGGCGACCATCGCCTTACCGCGCTTAGAACGGTGGAAGGTGATAGCGAAACGGTGCGCCTCATCGCGGATGCGCTGCACCAGGTACAGCGCCTGCGAGGTGCGCGGCAACACGACCGGGTAGTCGTCGTCCGGCAGCCACAGTTCCTCCAGGCGCTTAGCGATGCCGGCAACGTACACATCCGTGATGCCCAGGTCGCTCAGCGCGGCGGAGGCGGCAGCCACCTGCGGCGGGCCGCCGTCCACGAGCACCAGGTTCGGAGGATAGGCGAACTTCGCAGGCTCGGGCGTGGAGGCGTCAATCTCACCGGAGTGCACGGGCGCAGCTTCACGTTCCGCCTGCTGCGCCAGGTGCCTCTTGAAGCGGCGCGTGATGACGTCGTACATACTGGCGGTATCGTCACGCGCGGCGTCGCCGGTAATGCTGTAGGTGCGGTAGGCGTTCTTTGCGGGCATGCCGTCCTCAAAGACAACCATGGAGGCGACCACGTTCGTGCCCTGCACATGCGAAATGTCGTAGCACTCGATGCGCAGCAGCGGGTCCGGTAGTTCCAGCGCTTCCTGCAGCTCCACGAGGGAGGCGCTGCGTGTGGTCAAATCACCGGCACGGCGGCTCTTGTGCAGGGTCAGCGACTGGCGCGCATTCTCGGCAACCGTCTTCATGAGTTCTGCCTTGTCGCCGCGCTGCGGGACGCTAATCTCCACGGGGCCGCCGCGCACCTCTGCCAGCCAGGACGCCAGCTGCTCCTTATTCTCGGGCTCCACCGGCACCAGCACGGAACGCGGAATATCGTAGCTGTTCAGGCTCTTCTCGGCGTCCTTCTGGGAGGCGAGGCTCGCCGCAATATCGCTGTACACCTGCGCGATGAGCTGCTCAATGAGCTGCGCGTCGGTGCTGTCGTTGACCTTCTCCACGATCCAGCCGCGCTGGCCGCGAATCCTGCCGCCGCGCACGAAGAACACCTGAACGGATGCCTCCAGGTCGTCCTCAGCGTAGGCGAACAGGTCGGCATCCACGGTCGCGCCGAGCACCACGGCGTTGCGCTCAAACGCCTTAGTCAGCGCGGCAATATCGTCACGAAGAATCGCGGCGCGCTCAAAGTCCATATCGGCTGCGGCGGCCTTCATTTCCGCGGTCAACTGGGCGATATGCTTCTCAGCGCCACCACCCATAAACCGGGTCAGCCCGCGCGCCAACTCGCGGTGCTCCTCGGGGCTAATCTTGCCCACGCACGGCGCCGCGCACTTATCGATATAGCCGAGCAGGCACGGGCGGCCGCTATTCTTCGCCCGGTTAAACACGCCGTTCGTGCAGGTACGCACCGGGAACACGCGCAGCAGCGCATCCAGGGTTTCACGAATCGCCCACGCCTGCGAATAGGGCCCAAAATAGCGCACGCCCTTACGGCGCTCACCGCGAGTCACCATCGCGCGCGGGTACACGTCATTGACCGTAATCGCCAGGTACGGGTACGACTTATCGTCGCGGAACGCAATGTTGAAGCGCGGCGAAAACTCCTTAATCCAGGTGTACTCGAGCTGCAGCGACTCCATCTCACTCGCCACCACGGTCCACTCCACGCTCGCCGCCGTATGCACCATCGCATAGGTCTTCGGGCTCAGCGTCTGCGGCGACGCAAAATAGCTGTTGAGGCGGTTGCGC
>NZ_JABZXW010000062.1 GCF_015265375.1 Rothia sp. (in: high G+C Gram-positive bacteria) | reverse complement strand
ATTACGTTTTGCCTTATCAATACCACTTTAAAACTTGCACTCCATCATCCAAGCAGCCCCGAAGCAAGCAAGAGTGATTTTTCTCATGGGTGAAAAACGAGCGATTCTCATATACATCTGAGGGTCAATACGTACCAATTGATCCCCCGCATGCAGACATAAACTTGCTCGTTGCGCAAAAAAACGCCCCGACGCGAACCCCTCAAGAATCCGCGCCGAGGCGCCTCGCAGCAGGGGCTACCACTCCCCTACCACTACGTATTCAATGACTGAGCTTAGCGCAGACCCAGGGGGCGTTCCATCGCCAGGGTCAGCAGCTCGCTAATCAGGTCGGTGTAGGAAATGCCGGTGTTCTCCCACATGGTCTTGTACATCGAAATCGGGGTGAAGCCGGGCATGGTGTTCACCTCGTTGATGACCAGGCGGCCGTCCTCGGTGTAGAAGAAGTCTGCACGGGACAGGCCCTCGCCGTCCAGCGCCAGGAATGCCTTGACCGCCAGTTCGCGCAGGTGCTCCTGCACGTCCTGCGGCAGGTTCGCCGGGCACACGGTCACAGCGGAAGACTCAGAAACGTACTTCGCCTCGAAGTCGTAGAAGCCGTGGTCCTCATCCACAACCTCGATCTCGCCGGGGTAGGATGCGCGGGGCATCTCGCCGTGGTGGCCGTCCAGCACGGCGCACTCGATTTCGCGGCCCACGATGCCCGCCTCGATGATGATCTTCGGGTCGTGGCGGCGTGCCTCTTCAATCGCGGGCACGAGCTCCTCCACCGAATCCACCTTGGTAATGCCGAAGGAGGAACCGGCGCGGCTCGGCTTCACAAACATGGGGAAGCCCAACTTCAGCACGCGCTCCAGAATCTGCTCGCGGTCCTCGTGCTCCCACTGGCGGTTGGTGATGACCTCGTAGGGGCCGACCTCCAGGCCAGCGGACTCGAAGGCAACCTTCATGAAGTGCTTATCCATGCCCACAGCGGATGCGGTCACGCCGCAACCCACGTAGTGCAGGTCAGCCATTTCCAGCAGACCCTGCACGGTGCCGTCCTCACCGAAGGGGCCGTGCAGCAGCGGGAAGACAACGTCCACCGGCGCGGTGCGGGTCACAGTGCCGTCCTCGTCAATCAGGGTCAGGCGGGAATCGCCGGCACCCATCGGCAGGAACACCTGCTGGGTGCCCGCGGGGAACTCTGCGGTACCGCGAGTGCCCGCGGTCAGCTCGGCGAGCTGCTGCTCATCGGTCAGGTACCAGCGGCCGTCACGGGTAATACCGATAGTGATGACGTCGTAGGCGGTGCGGTCAATAGCGCCCAGAACGCCGGCAGCGGTAATGAGCGAAATCGGGTGCTCGGAGGAGCGGCCACCGCACAGCAGGGCGACGGTCTTCTTCTCGGTCATATATTTCTCCCTGTTCGTTTCGGGGCGTACCCGCCCCACTTACAGCCCATTGTATCGTCTCTTACGGGCCTTTCTGACACTAGTACCCAAGCTGCGGTAACCGCAGATACCGGGGTCATGGCGCACGGTGAATACGCAGCACAGGCCCATCAAATAAGGCGGTAATCAGCTGATGCATGTGCGCATCGTCGGTGGTGAGAGTGGCGGTGCGGGGGCGCCTGGGGTGAGTTTTTACCGGTTCCATCACACCTGTACCCGCCAGATGATGAGCGGTAATAGTTAGCACCGCCACACGTTCACGCCGCGTTGGAAACTCAGTGTGCAGTATCTGCCGCAGATATTCAGACACGTTCATGGTGTCCTCGGCAGAACCTGCGGCTGCGAGCACTATAGCGGTTTGAGGCAGCAGGTATGCCCATCGGCGGAATGCCATGACCCCCGTCATCTCCTCGGGGCACGAATCAGCCTGTTCGCCCCAGGGAACCACCACAATATCGGCGCTCTCAAGAGCCTCGTATATATCGGTGGTGTAAGTCACCGGAAGCTGGTGCGCGGTTTCTCCCATATCGGCGGGTTCCCACAGGTATACCGGGCGATCGCACTCGGTTTTTTGAGCTACCGACCCTGTAGCTGCAGCACACAGCGCCCCATACCCTGCGGAGCCCAACACAGCGGTGGTTACCGAGCTCAGGTTCATTGCGTGCTCTTAATGCCCTTCATGTTTAAGGGAACGCCCCAGCAGCTGAGGCGCCAAGTCCTCAATGCCAATGCGACCCGAAAGCACCGCCACCACAGCCTCCACGATGGGCATCTCCACGCCGTGACGGCGAGCCAACTCAGCCACCACGGGAGCCGACTTAATCGACTCGGCAGTCTGGCTCATGTGCTCGTGCAGGCGGTCAGGGGAAATACCCTGAGCCAGCAGACGACCCGCCGTGTGGTTACGGGACAACGGCGAAGAGCAGGTCGCAATCAAGTCGCCCATGCCAGCAAGACCGCTCATGGTCGCAGCCTCGCCACCCAACGCCACCGCCAGGCGGGTAATCTCCGCCAGGCCGCGCGTCATAATGGATGCCTTCGAGTTATCGCCGTAATTACGGCCCTCGCAGATACCCACGCAGAGCGCAATCACGTTCTTGACCAGGCCGCCAATTTCGGTACCAACCACATCCGTGTTGGTGTACGGGCGGAAGTAACCGCACGCAATCGCGTGAGCCACAGCCTCAGCCACCGGCAGAGTGCGAGCCGCAACCACGGAAGCGGTAGGCTCCTCCCCCATGATTTCCTTCGCCAGGTTCGGGCCCGAAAGCACGCACACGCGGTGCGGAATATGGCCAATCGCGCGCAGATCGGCACCGCGCAGAGCCATAGATTCTTCCAGCTCCTCGGTAATGACCTGCGACATGCGCAGACCCGTACCGGTCTCCAGGCCCTTCGCCAAAGAAACCAGCATGGCGTTCGGCTCAATATAGCGGGCGAAGCTCTGCAGCTGCGAACGCAGAACCTGCGCGGGCAAGGCAAGAACCACCATATCCGCACCGGCAAGCGCCGCGGGGGCATCCGCCGTGAAGTGCATGTTATCCGGCAGCTTCATTCCCGGAAAATAGCGGGCGTTCTCGCGGGTGCGTTCGCACTCAGCCATCGCCTGCTCATCACGACCGATGAGGGTCACGCGGGTGTCATCGCCGCGCTCGCGGGCAGCGTCCGCCGCAATCTTAGCGAAAGCGGTGCCCCAGCTACCGGCGCCGAGCACCGCAATAGACTGTACGGTTGCCGGAGGGGTAAATTCAGGGCTTGATGCGGGGGTGCGTCCAAAGAAGGTCACGAAAACACCTGCTTCTCTTCCTTGCGAGGTTATTGTGCGAGTCCCTGACAGGCGCCTCAGCAAATAGCCGCGGCATCTGTCAGGGCCTCTACGATTTTCCCAGCTGGGATGCTACTTTTCGTCCGGTTCGCCGAGCGCGCCACCGACCGGCCCCGAAGGGGTGCCGGGGGCTTCACGACGCTTCGTGCGGGGGTTCCAACGACCCTCAGGAGCCTTCTCGCCGCGGATCTTCTCCAGCTCGGCGGTAATAGCATCCAGCATGGCGTCGGTGACCACGCTCAGTTCGGTGCGGGTGTGCTTAGCCTCGGGGCTGGCGTCCTCAACGAGGGAAGCGATATCCAGTGCCTTACCAACCTTCACGCGAACGGTCTTGCGCGGGAACAGCGAAATCTTACGCTTCTCCTTCACGCGGCCGTCCTCGCCAGCCTCATCCACATAACCGAGAATCTGCTCGTCACCCCAGTGCGCCACCGGGTAGACAGGTGCACCAGTCGCAAGAGCCAGACGAGCCGCACCGGTACGCGCCTGCATGGGCCACAGCTGCGGATCGTGGGTGGTAGTGCCCTCCGGGAAAATCACGACGGCACCGCCAGCCTCAACAATCTTGCGGGCAGTAATCAGGGACTTACGCGCATCCACCGAACCGCGAACCACAGGAATATGCGCGAGCTTGCGCATAATGTAGCCGAGCACGGGAGCACGGAACAGCGAATCCTTCGCCAAGAAGCGCGGCAGGGCGCCCTCAACGAAAGCAGGGAAAGCCACGGTCACCGGGTCAAGCTCAGTAGTGTGGTTAGCCACGATAATGTACCCGCCGCTCTTAGGCAGGTTCTCACGATCGGTAATCTCAACGCGCGCGATGAGCTTGTACAGCCCGCGCGCAGCGTTACCGAGCACCTTGTACAGAGCATCACCGGAGGCGGTGGGCTCAATCTCAGGCAGAGCCTGCTTTCCCTGCTGTCCGCTCACTAGTCCTGAACCTCAACTTCCTCGGGCTCAACAACGACGATTGCCGCATCGGGCTTGGGGGCCTTCGATGCCTTGCGTGCCAGCACCTCAAAGTTGGCACCCAGGCCCTTGAGCTTCTGCTCGAAGTTCTCGTAGCCGCGTGCAATCAGCTCAACACCGCTCACGTGAGAGGTGCCCTTAGCAGCCAGAGCCGCAATGATGTGGGAGAAGCCGCCGCGCAGGTCCGGAACCTCAATGTCGGCACCGGTCAGCGGGGTGGGGCCAGAAATAATAGCGGAGTGGCCGTAGCCCTTGCCCTCGAAACGGCAGGGTGCGCCGCCCACGCAGTCACGCATAACGACAATATCCGCGCCCATCTGCTTCAGGGCGTTGGTGAAGCCGAAACGCTCCTCGTACACGGTCTCGTGCACGATGGACGCACCCTTAGCCTGGGTCAGCGCCACCACGAGGGGCTGCTGCCAGTCGGTCATGAAGCCGGGGTGAACGTTGGTCTCAAAGACGATGGGCTTCAGCTGAGCACCGGGGGTGCGCTGAGCCGGGTGGGTGAAGCGAATACCCTCGGCGGTCACCTCGTACAGGCCGCCCATCTTGCGGAACTGGTTCAGGAACGCAGTCATGTCCTTCTGAGCTGCACCGCGAACGAAAATGTCGCCACCGGTAGCCAGAGCCGCAGAAGCCCAGGAAGCAGACTCGTTGCGGTCGGGCAGGGACGCGTGATCGTAGCCGGTCAGCTCATCCACGCCCTCAATGACGATGGTGCGGTCCTCGTTGATGAAGATGATTGCGCCCATCTTCTGCAGAACAGCAATCAGGTCAATAATTTCGGGCTCAATCGCTGCGTTGCGCAGGATGGTCTTACCCTTAGCGCGCACACCGGTGAGCAGAACCTGCTCGGTAGCACCCACGGAGGGGTAGTTCAGCACAATCTCTGCACCCTTCAGGCCCTCTTCGGGAACAATCAGGGTGGTGCCGGTTTCGTCGTCCTTCTCAACGACTGCGCCGAACTTGCGCAGTGCAGACATGTGGTAGTCGATGGGTCGGTCACCGATCTTGCAGCCACCCAGGTTGGGGATGCGTGCGGTACCGAGAGTGTGCAGTAGCGGGCCCACCATCAGAATCGGGATGCGAGAGTTACCACCGAAGAGCTGAATCTCCTCTGCGTTCTTTGCAGCGGTGGTTGCATCCTGCGCGGGGTTAAGGGTCAGAACACCGGCTTCACGGTCGTAGTCAACCTTCGCACCGTGCAGCTCCACGAGGGTGGTAACGATTTCAACATCGCTCAGGTCGGGAACGTTACGCAGGGTCGAGGGAGTCGAACCGTGCAGTGCTGCGACCATAGCCTTGGGCACCAGGTTCTTGGCGCCTCGAACGTGAACTTCACCAACGAGCGGAGTGCCACCTTCAATGCGAAGCTTGCTGATGTTCTCAGTCATTAAAAATCCTTTGTGGAGTCGGCTGGTTTACGCCGAACTTTAACAGTGTGCCGATACGCCGCGTTCTGTCGTGCCGCGCCCCTGCCGGTAGCAGGGCGAAACGGGCGCATATATTCATCATTATTCTAAGCCCTGCGTAAAGGTGCTCCAAACACTGAAGAGCCTTTGGAACTCGCGACTAGGATTTTGCTCTGATGCGTATGTGAAAAACCGGTCTGAACCCTCAGATTCAGAGCCAGAAAAAACAAAAAGATACACAAATATTCACACTAATGCAAACATTTTTAGGTTCTTCACCGAAATTTGACGTTAGTTTCGTCTTTTTGACGCACGAATTTGAACTTGAGAGCAACCTCACCCCTACAATAACGTGCACACGCGTGCCCGCTGAGCGGCACCTCCACTCTCAAGGAGAAGCCAACCAGCTCTCAACTGCGGCATCGGCGCCGGCATTGCCGTTGCTCCACGCAGTACGGGGCCACACGGCAGGGAACGGGCGTGCAAACACTGCATACAACCTTGCGATGATGCCCAACTAAAACGGTTCGGCTTCCTGGTTCACTTCAACTTCAAAAATTCACTTCAACATCACCGTAAATATTCGAAAGTCAACCGAAAACCACGGCGCATCGCAACCAACCACAGGTTACTTCGCGGCTGCATCCGCGAACTACCGGAGGACCCCAAAAATGACACATCACAACACTGCATCACGCATTTCGCGCCGTCGCCTCGTACAGGGCGCTGCATGGAGTGCCCCCGTCATCCTCGCCAGCGCAACCATCCCCGCATGGGCGGCAAGCGGCGAGCCCACCTGCTCCCCCGCCCTGACCCTTAAGCCGACCGCCACCGGCTACGACGACAAGGCAGGCGCATACACCGAATGGCTCGTCCCCGAAGGCGTTGGACGAGTCCGCTTCGACCTTGTAGGCGGTGCCGGCGGTGCGGCAACCTCCTTCACCCCCCGCTACCTAACTGACGTCACGAACGCCTCCCTGGCTGGCGGCGGTGCCGGTGCACAGCTCAACGGCGTTCTGGCGGTCAAGTCCGGCGACATCCTGCGTGTCTGGGCGGGTAACGGCGGTGTCGGCTCTGCATCCGGCGCGAACCCCGCACTCGGCGGCGAAGGCTACGCGGCAGGCGGCGACTCCACCGGCTCCAGCAATGCAACCGGCAGTGCGCAGGTAGTGGGCACCGACAGCGGCTACGTGTACGGCGCATCCGGCGGCGGCTCCTCCGCGGTCGAGCTCGTTCGTGACGGCTCAGTCACCGTCGTGGCTGTTGCAGGTGCTGGCGGCGGCGGTGCACAGCTGGGCACCCTCACCACCCACCAGCACATCTTCGACACCCAGCCCAAGGATCAGCTGAACCCGGCACTGCGTATCGCCATGGAACACAGCGATGCCAACAGCACCGCGGGCGGTAGCGCAGGCGGCGACCTGGGCACCGACAACCCCGGCCAGGGCGGCATGCTCGTGGCAAGCCCCTACCAGGAGTTCAAGCCCCTCGACGAGGACGACAAGACCCTCGACATGCGCTTCATGGTCACCGGCGGTACCGCTGGCCGCTCCGGCGTGGCGGGCACCCTCGGCGAGGCAATGATCGGCATCCTCGACGAGAACAACGAGCTGAAGCTCATGCCCATGTCTACCCCCTGGTTTGAGTCGTACGATTTCCCGCGCTACTACCTCTACGGGGGCGACTCCGTGCATGAGGGAGAAAAGGGCACCGGCGGTGCGAACGCAACCGGCTCTTACCGCGGTAAGGGCGGCTCGGGCGCACTGCTTTCCCGAACCCAGGGCAAGCTCTCCCTCACCTCCGTAGCATCCGGTGGTGGCGCCGGCTACGGCGGCGGTGGCGCAGGACTGAACATCTGGACCGTTGGCTTATACTACGAGGGCGTTTTCGGCCGCCAGGTGCAGTTTGAGAACGAAGGCAACATCTACTCGCTCAGCGCCCTGAGCAGCGGCGGCGGCGCGGGCGGCAGCTACATTAACCACGAGGTGGTTTCTGACTTTGCTCTTGCCACCGCGCAGAACGCAAACCCGACCGCGGGCGTGCGCTCCCCCGGTTCGGCTGCACTGTACAGCTGCACCGAGAACGCAACCCTGAACACCCCCATCACTGAGGGTGCACTCTAAGATAGTCAATGAATGCGCCTCCCCGGAAGAATACTCCGGGGAGGCGCATTTGTATCTATGCCAAGGTTCTAGCGGAAAACCTGAGAGCATAGAAAAGCTCAGGACACAGAAAAGCTCGAAGGAGGCGACCTATTCAGTCGCCGCCTTCGAGCTTTATCTAGAGATGTCTAGGGCTTAGAGCGCTCGGCTTAGAGCTCCCCCTATTTAGAGCTCCTGAGTGCGGGGCATCCACGAGGGGCGCTTCGCCTCGTACGCCTCGATAGCTTCGAGGTTCTGCAGGGTCAGACCGATATCATCCAGACCCTCCATGAGGCGCCAGCGCACGTAGTCGTCAATCTCGAAGGGAACAACCAGCGCGCCCACGGTCACGGTCTTGGACTCCAGGTCAACGGTGATTTCGGTGCCGGGCTCGTGCTCCAGCGCCTTCCAAATCAGCTCAATATCGTCCTGTGCAACCTGCGCGGTGACCAGGCCCTGCTTACCCGAGTTGCCGCGGAAAATATCGGCAAAACGAGCGGAGATAACGACCTTGAAACCGTAGTCGCGCAACGCCCACACGGCGTGCTCACGGGAAGAACCGGTACCGAAGTCCGGGCCCGCCACCAGCACGCTACCGTGCTTGTAGGGCTCCTGGTTCAGGATGAACTCAGGGTCCTTACGCCAGTTAGCGAAGAGGGCATCGTCGAAGCCGGTCTTGGTCACTCGCTTGAGGTAGACGGCGGGAATGATCTGGTCGGTGTCAACATTCGAAGAACGCAGCGGCACGCCAATGCCGGTGTGCTTGATAATGGGTTCCATAATGGCTCCTTAGCTATAGCGGCGTGCTAGGCCACGACGTCGGACGGGGCGGACAGGGTACCGCGCACAGCGGTTGCGGCAGCAACCACCGGGGAGACCAGGTGGGTGCGGCCACCCTTACCCTGGCGGCCCTCAAAGTTACGGTTCGAGGTGGAGGCGCAACGCTCACCGGGTGCCAGCTGGTCGGGGTTCATACCCAGGCACATGGAGCAGCCGGCAAAGCGCCAGTCGGCACCGAAGTCCTTGAAGACCTTGTCCAGGCCTTCGGCTTCTGCCTGCGCACGGACCTTCTGGGAGCCGGGCACGACCATCATGCGCACGTTCTCGGCGATGGTGCGGCCACGCACGATGTCGGCTGCAGCGCGCAGGTCCTCGATGCGGGAGTTGGTGCAGGAGCCCAAGAAGACGACATCCACGGGGATGTCCTTCATGGGGGTGCCCGCCTCCAGGCCCATGTATTCGAGGGCGCGCTCTGCTGCAACCTTGTCATTCTCGTCCTCGAAGTCGTCCGGGGAGGGAACGGCGTGGCTCAGCGGAATACCCTGACCCGGGTTGGTGCCCCAGGTGACGAAGGGTTCGAGCTCGTCAGCGTTGATGAAGATTTCCTTGTCGAAGACGGCGCCTTCGTCGGTGGGCAGGCTCTTCCAGTACTCGACTGCCTTGTCCCACTCTTCGCCCTTGGGTGCGTGCTGGCGACCCTTGATGTACTCGAAGGTGGTCTCGTCGGGGGCGACCATGCCGGCGCGTGCGCCCGCCTCAATGGACATGTTGCACATGGTCATGCGGCCCTCCATGGAGAGGGAGCGAATTGCGGAGCCGCGGTACTCGAGCACGTAGCCCTGACCGCCGCCGGTGCCAATCTGCGCGATGACGGCGAGGATGATGTCCTTAGCGGTCACACCAGGCTTGAGGGTGCCTTCAACGTTAATTGCCATGGTCTTGAAGCGTGCCAGCGGCAGGGTCTGGGTTGCCATGACGTGCTCCACCTCGGAGGTGCCGATACCGAACGCGAGAGCGCCGAACGCACCGTGGGTGGAGGTGTGGGAGTCACCGCAGACGATGGTCATGCCGGGCATGGTCAGGCCGAGCTGCGGGCCGACCACGTGCACGATACCCTGCTCTTCGTCGCCGAGGGAGTGGATGCGCACGCCGAATTCCTTGGCGTTGCGGCGCAGGGTCTCGATCTGGGTGCGGCTGGTCAGGTCGGCGATGGTGCCGAAGATGTTGTCGGTGGGGGTGTTGTGGTCCTCGGTGGCGATGGTCAGGTCGAGGCGGCGCAGGGGGCGGTTCTCGATGCGCAGGCCTTCGAATGCCTGGGGGGAGGTCACTTCGTGCAGTAGCTGCAGGTCGATGTAGAGCAGGTCGGGCTTGCCGTTTTCACCGGGGACGACGACGTGTGCGTCCCAGACTTTTTCTGCCAGGGTGCGCGGACGGGTGCCCGCGGTGGTTGCGTTCTGTTCGCTAGTCATGCTTTCTCCTGCTTGATGCGTTCCTACGGTGGATGCGTTCGGTGTGGTGCGTGCCGCAGGTTTGCGGGGTTGAGGGGCGGATTATGTACCCGATGGGACCCTCAAATCGGTATTTTCCTGCGGCGTGTCGCATATTTTTTCGCGGATTCTTAGCCTGTGAGACGGCCTAGAAGCACCCCGAACCAGCAAGTGTTTTTGTGTGGGTTTATTCTATGACTCCAGGGTGATTTTGCGGGATTACTCGCATTTTTACGCGGTTTTTCGCATATTTTCACCCATAAACCCACATAAACACTTATTATGAAAAACTCATAATTTATCCCGTAGGGGGTGATTCCATCTTCAACTCTGCACTCCAAAGAGTCCATGAAGTCCGGGGTATCTTTCATATTCTGAGATAGAATATAAGAATGACTCCTTCCGCATCACGTTTTAACGCACACGGAATGCGTCACCCCAACGCATCCACACAACACAACGCACCGATTGTTGACCCCGTCAAGCCGCCCGAACACATGGCCGCCGACGAGCAGATGGTAGAGGTACACTCCCACGGCTCCTCCGGCGTTGGCGTGCTCGACAAAGCAACCCTCATCCTTGACTGCCTCGAGGCAGGCCCCGTATCCCTGGGCGACCTCGTCAAGGCAACCGGTCTGGCGCGACCGACCGCGCACCGCCTCGCCGTGGCGCTGGCACACCACCGCCTCGTAGCCCGCGACGTGCAGGGACGCTTCATGCTCGGACCCCGCCTGACCGAACTGGCATCCGCCACTATTTCTGATGAGCTCATCACCGTGGCTGACCCGATTCTACAGAAGCTCAGCCTCGAAGCTGACGAGTCCACCCAGCTGTACCGCCGCCAGGGCGACTGGCGTGTGTGCGCGGCGACCGCTGCGCGCCCCTCCGGCATGCACGAGTCCATTCCGGTCGGTACCCAGCTGTCCATGCAGGCTGGTTCCGCCGCTCAGGTGCTGCTCGCGTGGGAAGACCAGAACCGCATTGTTGAAGGTCTGCGCGATGCGCACTTCAGCGCCGCCATGCTCGCGGCTGTGCGCCGCATCGGCTGGGCGCAGTCTGTGGGTGAGCGCGAGCGCGGTACCGCCTCGGTTTCTGCTCCGGTGCGTGCCCCCGGCGGCAAGGTCATTGCGGCTGTGTCCATTTCGGGCCCGATTGACCGCATGACCCGCCAGCCGAACCGCAACTACCCCGAGCTGGTCGTCAAGGCTGCTCAGGCGATTACGGACGGTCTACGTGAGCTTGCGGCGTCCCAGCAGGCTCCCTGCGCTGAGGCTTCTGACGAAGACTAAGCTTCAGTAGCGTATAGATTTAATGGAAGAATCCCTCCCCGCCTCGATTGAGGTGGGGAGGGATTCTTTTGTGCGCTCTTTGAGAGCTGCCGGGCGGTTCACTAGATGTCCAGCGCCTTGCGGTATGCGTTCAGGCGTTTTGCCTCCTGCTGTACCGGGGCGACCACGCAGGACTGCACTGCCTTCTCCACGCCGGTCTGCAGGCGGCCCCGCAGTTTGCGTGCGTAGTAGCGTGAGCCCATCGCGGTGAGTAGCCTGCCCACACCCGCCGAGGCGATACCAAGCAATACGCCCAGCAGCAGAAGCAGGGTCGGC
>NZ_JABZXW010000061.1 GCF_015265375.1 Rothia sp. (in: high G+C Gram-positive bacteria) | reverse complement strand
TAGTAGTGTAATATATTTTGCTTTGATTGTTACCTTTGACTTGCTGTTAATCAAATCGACTCCCTGATGGCTAATGGAACCGTTTATATAGAAGGTGGCATTACATGCAGTCAGGGTTTCAATTTTTTCTGAACAGTCTATATCTAAACCACGATTAAATCTCGTATCGATGAAACCCATCTCCTTAATGTTTGCCGCTTTGATTATCACCTTTTTCTTTAGAATGCAGTCATTCATTTTTATTTCATTAATATTTTTTCGACTGCAGAATATATTGATTTCTCCATTAAATGTATGCCTGTCGGGTATTTCAAAGGATGTATCGTCGCATTGTTCAATAAGTATGTTCCCTTGGATTGTTGTATATTGGATCGCTCCTGAATTGTTGGGATCCCTAGAATCATATTTTTGGCCGACAACAATGGCTGCATCTGAGAGGTCTGAAAAAACCATTTCATGAGGTTGGGTTCCATGGATGTATATAGAATGAGTAGAGGGCTCACTAGTAGAAGGAGAGGGTGAATTTTTGAAAGAGAGGTCACACACTTTAAGACGTGATTTTTCCTTGAAATGTGTATTCTGGAGATTAATCTCAGAAATCTCTGCGCATACATGTCCACCTATACTGACAGAAGAATTAAATACGCATCCTTCAAGAGATAGGACTCTTGATCCGGTTTCGTTAGAATCTGTATCACTATTTTTATCTGCGGCGATGGTTATTCTTAAGTTATCTTTGAATGTACATTCAGAAATATCTATATTATTTGTGTTTCCAATTTTTTCTAGTTCTATAGGGAATGTAAAAGTTGTACCCTTGAGATTTATTTTATAGTCATTCCACTTGGAATATCCTTTATCTATTATATTTAGCCTATTGCTTAGTTCTTCTAGAATGGTTTTACATACTAACTTGTTGTAAATTTCTTGTTGGGGTGGATTTTCCTGCTCTTTTCCATATTCTCGAATATATGTACATAATACGTTTATAATAGACTGTGCTTCTTTGTGGCTATTGTGTTCATTTTCATTCTCACTATTGGTGGCTTCGTTGGCCCATTCGTCAGCTATATTGCATAAGCTGTACACGGCAGAAACGGCAGCAGGTGTATTGCTGGAAAACATAAGTTCAATTGATTTTGTATTCCTTTCATGCCGATTTGTGTGTAACTTTTGAATGCTCTCATCAAGATTTTTTAACTCATCTATATCATTCTTCCTGCGATTTTCCATAAACGTTAGAAGAAGGACTAATCCACCACTAACAGTAAGTAAACTTTGAAGGATTTGTGCCCCTGTGCTCTCTTTGCTGATAGATAGGTTGAGCCACAATGGAACAGAGAATGAAATTAGTACACTGATGGCTGATATTGTCAATGTTTGATGATTGTTTTTCTTGATATAGTCTCTGTCTCCAGGTTGTAAAAATAGTAGACTTTTTCTAGTGGAGGAATAATATTTTAAAAGCGCTACGAGTGTAATTATTGAAATGGCTATCCAGAAATCTCTATTCTGGAATAAATTACTTAACCATTCTAATTTAAAGGTATCTGGTTCTTGTGTCGTTATGGCGATAAGTCCATCTATTTGGATGAGCTCCATGAAAACATTCCTTTCGGGTGGTAGGTTAGTGGGTGGATTTATTTTTATTTTTTATATGTCACATACTTTAATATTCTACTATAGTTGTCTCTTTTAATACTTGAATGCTTTTTGAAACGAAGAAAGGACCCGGCAGGCTATCACATAAGATAGCCCGCCGGATCCCTACTTTTATGCCGCTGCTATGCGCTCAGCCCTTAGCGGGTGGTGCGTTCCAGCAGCTGCAGCACGTTCTGGTAGGTGTGGCCGGTCGCCTCGGTCATACCCTGCTCACAGGTACGGTTAGCCGAAATGTATGCGGCGAACTGCTTCTGCTCGCTCAGCTCCGCAGCCTCCGCCTCCGTAGCGCTCGCAGTCAGCTCGGGGTGCAGCATACCGCGGTCACCCGCGTAGCCACAGCAACCCCAGTGCTTCGGCACGTACACGTCGTCACTCATCGCGTTCGCAATCTTCTCAAACGCAGGCTGAGTGCCCAGGTGAGTCATCGAGCAGGTCGGGTGCAGCGCAATCGACGGCAGGGGAGCAGACACGGTCAGCTTGTCCAGCATGTTGTCGGCGGCGAACTGCACCGCATCGTACATGCGCAGACGCGAGAAGTCCGGCTCGCCCGGCTGCAGGCCGTTCACGATCTTGTGCTCAAGCGCCTTAATAACCTTCTCGCGCATCACCTCAAGGCCCTCAGTACAGGACGAAGCGTCACACACGACCGGCAGGCGGCCACCGTCGGTAGCCTCCCACAGGGACTTCAGCACGCGGTCGCTCATGATCGAGTAGCCGTCGGTGAAGCCCTTCGACTTCCACGGGGTGGAGCAGCACATCTCGCCAATGTTGTCCGGGATGCGGTACTTCACGCCGGCACGCTCGCACAGGCGGATGAACGCCTGGGTTGCGTTGACCGGGTCGTGCTTGCCGTCGCCGTCCACGCCGCCGAACATGGAGTTCACGCAGGCGGGGAAGAACACAATCTCAGCGGTTGCGTCCTTGTGCGGCTTACGTGCCGGGCCGCCGACGGGCAGGTCCTTCTTGTAGGAGGGGACCGTGTCGTCGCCCATGACCTTGCGGGCAATGTTGGTGGTGCCGTGCACCACGGGGAACGGCAGCTTCTTAGCCACGGTCAGAGCCTTACCGGCGACCTTGTCCATGATGCCCCACTGCTGTGCGGCGACCTTCCAGCCGGCGGCAGCCAGCTTGTCCTGGTTCTCAGAACGCAGGCGGCGAATCAGGTCACCGGTGTTAATGTTCACGGGGCAGCGGGTCTGGCACATGCCGTCCACAGCACAGGTGTCGATGCCGTTGTACTCGTACTCCTTGCGCAGACGCTCGGCGAGCTCGTGGTCGCCGTTCACTTCGGCGGCGGCAATCTCACGGCGCATCACAATGCGCTGGCGCGGGGTGAGGGTCAGGTTGCGGGAGGGGCAGACCGGCTCGCAGTAGCCGCACTCCACACAGCGGTCGACTTCTTCCTCGACGGTTTCGGCGACCTTCAGGTCGGTCACGTAGTCGGTGTCCGGCTCGGCAATCAGCACGCCGGGGTTCATGAAGCCCTTCGGGTCGATGAGGCGCTTAATCTGGCGCATCACGTCGAAGAGTTCCTCACCGAACTGGCGGCTCACGAACGGCGCCATGATGCGGCCGGTACCGTGCTCAGCCTTCAGCGAGCCGTCAGCGGCAAGAATCAGCTGAACCATTTCTTCGGTGAACTCGCGGTAGCGGTCGAGCTGCTTCGGGTCGCGGAACTGCTCGTTCAGCATGAAGTGGATGTTGCCGTCCTTCGCGTGACCGAAAATCACGGAGTCCTTGTAGCCGTGTGCGTCGAACAGCTTGGTCAGGTCGCTACAGGTGTTACCCAGAACTTCGACGGGCACGACCACGTCTTCGAGCAGCGCGTTGGTGCCGGAGCGGCGGTTGCCCGCAACGGTGGTGTACAGGCCGCGGCGTGCTGCCCACAGGGCGTTACGCTCGGACAGCTTGCTGGTCATCGACACCGGCGATGCCACGGGCAGGCTCTTGAACATGGGTGCTGCGGCGGCGGCAAGGTCGCTCAGCTCCTGCTCGGAGTTGCCCTGGAACTCAACCAGCAGGGCGGCGTGATCCTTCACGTCGATGGCGGCGAGCGCCTCCGCAGCCTGGCCGGTACGCTGAGCCACACGAATACTGGTGGCGTCCATCAGCTCGACGGTTGCCAGCTTGTTAGCGACCAGTTCGGGCACGGAGCGTGCCGCGTCAATCAGGTTGTCGAACACGAGCAGGCCGGTGGAAATATTCTTCAGAATTGGCAGGGTGCGGTAGGTTGCCGAAGCGACGAAGCCGAGGGTACCCTCCGAACCAATCAGCAGGTGCTGCAGAATGTCGACGGGGGTCTCGAAGTCGACCAGGGAGTTCAGGCCGTAACCCATGGTGTTCTTCATGGAGTACTGCTGGCGAATCTTCGCCATGGACTCGGGGTTCTCGAGCACGCGCTTGCGCAGGCGCAGCAGACCCTCGTGGATTTCGGGTTCGAGGGAACGCAGCTTCTGGTCAGCGTCAGGCTCAGCGGTGTCGATGATGGTGCCGCTGGGGAGCACGAACACCATGGAGTCCAGGGTGTTGTAGGTGTTGTACTTGGTGCCCGACGACATGCCGGAGGAGTTGTTCGCAACCACACCGCCGATGGTGCAGGCGGACCAGGATGCCGGGTCGGGGCCGAGCTTGTAGCCGTAGGGTGCCAGGTAGTTGTTGACCATCATGATGGTCGCGCCGGGCTGCACGCGCACCTTCTTGCCGTCTTCAAGGACTTCAATCTTCTTGAAGTGGCGGCGGGTGTCGACCATGAGGCCGTCGCCGCTGGACTGGCCGGAGAGGGAGGTGCCGCCGGAGCGGAAGGTCAGCGGCAGACCGAGGTCGCCGGCTGCGCGGAAGATGTTGGCGACGTCTTCGGCGGAGTCGGGGCGGACCAGGCCGGCGGGCACGAGCAGGTAGTGGGATGCGTCGTGGGAGATTGCCAGGCGCTCGAGTTCGGAGACGCTGGATTCGACGGCTTCTGCGCGCGCATCGGAGAGTAGACGCTTGAGGGTGTCCTCGTAGGGGGACTTGAGTGCTTTGGAAGTGTTTGACACAACGGTGGTCATGATGAATCTCCTTAGTGAGACTGTCTTACCTTTCAGTATGTGCTCTTGAACACCGTCTTTTCCGCTTAGCTATGGCTAAGCTTGGCGACTACTTGTCACCATAAAGGGGGTGGGTTATACACCGTGCTGATGCGGTGGTTTGCCGCGTATTTGCTGGCTTTCCGGGGGAATACGCCCGGGCCTGCGGAGGCGCACCCACCACACTCTGAACGCCGCGGTTGCTCTTAGGCGCGGCTGCCGAGGGTTGTAACATTCCAGCGGCTAACCCAAAAGGCGGCTAACCCAAAAGAAAGCGTGGGGCAGAAAGCTACATGCTTTCCACCCCACGCTTGTGTAACGTTTAGGCTTCGTCGAAGAAGTCCTCATCAAGCTTCATGATGGTGTACGTGCGTGCCACCTGTACGCCAACACCGTACTTAATCATGAGGCGCGCCAGGTGCTCACCATCAATCAGAACGAGGGAAACTCCGCCACCAAGTTCCTCCGCATAGCCGCGTGCGTCAGACGTATAGGAGCTCGACGTGATGAACACTCCCTGCGTTGCCTTGCCATGCAGTGCGCCCACAAAGCTCTGAAGGGCAGGGCGTCCCACCACATTGTCCTTGGCGTAACGCTTAGCCTGGACATAAATCTTTGAAAGACCCAACGCATCCTGGTCAATGATTCCGTCCACGCCGCCGTCATTGGAAGCCGGAGTAACGGTGCCGCGTCCTGCCGGGCCGCCGTAGCCCATCGCCAACAGAACATCCACCACCAGATGCTCAAAAGCAGTCGGAGACATTGCGCGGACGCGTTCCAAAATATCGTGCGTCAGCGCGGACTCAATCTGAGTGATGCTTTCATCAATGAGTTCCTGCGGGGTGCTATCAGACACCTCAGAGGGTGCAGTCGTGACGGCAACAGTCTTGGTAGCGGTCTTCGGGGTTTCCTGCGGGTCCTGCTCGGAACTATCAGACTGGGAACGCTCACGCGTGCTGCGGGCGGAACGAACGATATGCGCGACGACATCATCGGGGATGCCCCCAGGATGAGCCTCAATCAGCTTCAAGCCTTCGTCAGAAATAACCTGCTGACCGCGGCGAGGGGAATCAACCGCACCGAACATCTTGAGATAGGTCAAGCCCCAACTAATGCGGTCCACATAGACGGGACGCTTGCCGTTCGGCAGGTAGGGTAGTAGCTGCTCGTCAGAAAGCGGGTAGCGCTCTGCTACAGCGCTATAAATCTCTTTATTGGTGCGGGAGTTGCCGTCAGATAGGTAAGCAAGAATGCTGGGAATGAATTCGTAGAACTTGGGAAGTTCAACCTCAGTGGTATCAGGCGACTGAGCGGTCATCGGTGTATCTCCATTGATTGATAACGGCTGGTTAATAACGGCGGGTAGTCCGTTCTTAATATACCTCTAATACAAAAGATAATCGTTACCAGAGGTGCCTGTTTTCCCTTGTGCAGGCTTTATTAGCGCCGCAGCTGCCCTTAGGCACGCCCGCCGAGGGCCGTAACATTCCAGCTAGCAGTACTATCAGAAGTCACCACACCACAGAACAGGGGAGAACCCGCCGAAGCACGCACCCCCAAATCCTCCACAAACACGCGGCCACCCGCAGGCACACTACGTTCCTTACGATCCACACCCGCACAATACACCGTCATCTTCGCACCCGAACGGTTCTCCACCGCAACCGAACTGCCGCCCGATTTCGACACAGTATCGTGCACAAAACCGCGGTGTAAAGACCGCCGCCCAAAGGTCACAGCACAAGGTCACAGTGCAACGAAATAGAAACGCAAACGCAACGGCGTGGAGTATCATTCACACTATGGATAAGGCAGAACAGAACCAGACAGACAACACGGTAAAGAACGGCACAGCACCCAATACCTCGGGGAATACCTCGGGCAATATTCCGGGGAACAGCCCGGTGGGTGCGTCTGCGCGCCCTGAAACTGTTGCATCTGAAACTACCGCATCTGAAGCCGCCGCTGAGAATACCACGAAGGCTGGTTATACCCAGTCGGCACCGGCAGAATCCAGTGCCGCCAAAACTAGTGCTGCAGCAAGTAGCCCCGCAGAGGCTACCGCCCCCGGCATGGAGGCAGTACAGGTTGATGCCGTGCAGATTGATAGCGCCCGCCTGGACAGCACCCACTCCGTCTACTCCACCGACCTGGACCCCGACGACGACTACGAAGAGGTCGTCGAAGAGTACGCCACCACCGACGCGCCGGACGGTACGCACCGCGAGGAGCGTCGCATCACCCGCACCACGCATCACCCGCACGGCAAGGGCGACCAGAAAGCTGGCACCCAGAAGGCAGGCACCCAGGGTAACCCTGATAGTGCCGCCGAGATTATTGACGCGGGCGAACCTGAAACGCACACCACGACCATCCGCACGGTCACCCGCACCGTCACGGACCCGCCGCGTCGCACTCCGCGAACCCGCCTCTTCCGCACGCTCAGCAAGTACCGCGGCGAGAAGAACCTGGCCGCGTGGGAAGACCGCTCCTCCACGCCCATGTTCGTGGCGTCCGTGCTGTACCTGCTCGCGTTCGCCGCGCCCATCATGAGCACACGCATTCAGGAGCCGTACGACGGGTACCTCAACATCATTCAGATGATTCTGTGGGGCCTCTTCGCCGCCGACTACTGCGTGCGCCTGTACCTGGCGCCGCGGCGACTCTACTTCATCACGCACAACCTGATGAACCTGGCCATCGTGCTGCTGCCCCCGTGGCGTATTGTCAGCTTCCTCGCCATGATGCACCTGACCACCAACCGCCAATATAAGAGGCTCTCCGAACTGGGGATGAAGCTCTTCGGCTACACCGCGATCTTCATCATCATGTTTGCCCTGTCGATCTATTCGGTGGAGTCCTCCGAGCCGGGCGCGATGATTCGTGACCTGCCCACCGCCTACTGGTGGATGTTCACGACCCTCACCACGGTCGGCTACGGAGACGTTTACCCGGTCACCGGTATCGGCAGGGTCATCGCCGTGATCGTCATGCTGTACGGCGGGGGCTTGGTCGCGGTTGCTACCGGTGCGCTCGCGAGCTGGATTATCGAAAAGTTTGGTGGCAGGGAGGAGCAGGAGTACCCCGCAACCAAGGCTGACGTGGACGATCTTCGCCAGGAGATTTCTGAGTTGCGTGCCCTGCTGGCTCGTGAGTATGCGCGCCGTGAAGCCCACGACTACACGTTGCGTGAGGTTGTGGATGAGGACGGCGTGCACCCGGTTCCTTCGGAGGCGGAGGCGGCACGCCGCGCCGGTTTCAGCGCCGCCGCGGGCTTTACTGCCCCTGGTACTCCTGGCGCTCCGGGTGCTGCTGCGGCAGCTTCTGCGGAGGCTACCCCGAACACCGCGCCCGGCGCCGCGCGGGCTGGTGAACCTGCCGACTCCTCGGCATCTCATGAGGTTGCGGTGCGCGAGCAGGAGCCGGTCGCCCTGCTGGAGGAGACCCGCCAGACGTTCACGATTATTCGTGAGAAGTCCTCGCTACGTTCCCGCAAGCAGTAGTCCGCTCGCAAATACCCTGCGGACAGTAACCGGGCTGTAGCGGCTCGGTTGCGGTAGCGCAGATAGCAGCGCAGATATAACAGTTCAGTTGAGGCTTGGCGCTCAAACCCACACCGCATACTTATTGAAGCGGTGGGTTTGGGTGCCGAGCCCACGCGAAGGCAAGACGAAGGCAAGAAAATTGCCGCCCACGCCACCGTGCGGGATATTTCGCCTTGTCGAGGCAAAATTAGCCCGTGGAGAGTGCAAATTGGGGCTCGTGTGCGCGAAAAACCCCTCAACTTAAGATCTAATGTGACCAAACTATCTTTTAAAAATGGCCGCCACTGGTGAAACTCCTAGCCAGAGCCTATAAACTATCTACCGTGCCGGTTATCGAACGCCCTGTAGCCCAACGCGCTACGGGGTTTCGTCGTATCCCCACCTCACTCACGGGGAGGCACCACTCAACTCACAAACTCACTCAAACACATACACTGTTAGGACACGTTCGTGGTACCTAAGTCCACTCTGGGCGCGCTCGCTCTACTCGGCGCGCTCTCTCTCACCGCGTGTGCACCCGCACCGAATAACGCCTCCGCAAGTGCGGTTGTTGACCCCGCAGCTTTTGAAACCGTCGAGCCCAGCGCCGTTCCCGCCCCCGGCGACGACAGCACCGGAATTAAGGCGGCGGTCAATACCTCGCAGGACCCGTCGATTCACCCTACCGCGACCCAGCCCACTGAAACCCCCGCGCCGGCGGGTGCCGGTAGCTATACGCCGGATGCTCAGGAACAGACCGCATACACCGCGGCGCCCATGCCTTCCTCGGCAGCCGTTGCGCGCTCGCAGAAAATCATGGACGGCACCTGGGTTCAGCAGGACTCTACCAACCTTGAGAACTACATGGACGCAGTCATTCACGACGGCATTATCGAGGTCACCTACCACCTGAACCACGAAGAGCTGGCAACCCCCTTCTGGGCTGGCACTTTCGAGGCGAAGACCGGCAACTTCAGCTACATTTCGCACGTGGACCACGCGAAGCTGAGCCACGCACCGTACGCCTCCGATAAGGAAACCAAGGAATTCGTCATGGAGGACGGCGTGCTGAGCTTCCCCATGACCTTTGAGGGTGCCACCCGCATCATTCACCTGGAAAAGCAGCACGGCTAAGGCTGTTGCCGGGGGAGTCATCTCATATCTGGCACGCATGTCGGAGGGGCATTCCCGTCAGCGCGTGCGGGCTATAGAATGGGACTATGAGCGAGAACACGACCCCCGAGCACGGCACCGCAGCCTCGGTGCAGGATTCCTTCGAGCTGCCCGGCGCACCGGACCAGTTCCAGCGCCTGTGGACCCCTCACCGCACCGCCTACGTGAGCGGCGGCCAGAAGGATTACACCGAGAAGACCTGCCCCTTCTGCACCGCGCCCAGCCGCAGTGACGAGGAGTCACTGATTGTGCACCGCGGCGAGCACGCCTTCGTGGTTCTCAACCTCTACCCGTACAACCCCGGGCACCTACTGGTCTGCCCGTACCGCCACATCCCGTTCTACGACGATGCGACCGAGGCGGAAACCATGGAGATTGCGCAGCTGACTCAGCTTGCCATGAAGGTTCTGCGTGAGGTGTCGCATAATGACGGCTTCAACATTGGCATTAATCAGGGCAAGGTGGGCGGAGCGGGCATTGCTGATCACCTGCATCAGCACATTCTGCCGCGCTGGAGTGGGGATACGAATTTCCTGCCGATTATCGCTCACACCAAGACTATGTCCCGCACGCTGGACGATATGCGTGTGGCTATTGCGGAGGGGTTTGCCCGCCTCAGCTAGATGGCGTGGTTCATCCGTCAGATAGTCCGGCTGAGCGGCTTGGTGATTTTGAAATTTTGCACTAATTGCTTCAATTTGCCAGCTAGTGCATAGAAATTCTGCGTCATAAATGCGCAGATTAGGCAGTCGATGCGTATTTGAATGATGTTATGTACATTGGATATGGCAAAGTTTTAAATGCAGCGACGCTGTTGGGAAGCTTCCGGCTTCCAGAGACACCGCATAGCTCACCGAAAAATAGCGGTCACCGATCGCTTTCGGGCTTGGCAGGGTAAGCGCCCTGCCTCAACCACAGAGGTCAGCGCCTCAGCTGAGAACCCACCCCGTCGTGCGTGAACGCACGGCAACACTGCGGGGGTGCGGATCAGCGTGAAGGACGCTGGCCTCTTTTGCATTTCGAGGGCGCTGCTTTTGCCCCTCGGGGACGTTGCGCCAGGATGCGCCGCACCCCTCGAGAAAGAACCCGCCAGACCCGCTAGAGTGGAATGCTATGGACTACCCCAACCTGCTTGAGACTGCTTTCGACGAGTTTGCTGCTGCGCCCGCCGCCGGTAATAATGCTGGTGCCGGTCATGATGCCGCCGCCGGTGATTCTGCAGGCGCACCGCAGCTACTCATCTGGAGGCAGATCCGCTGGTCCAACCGCCGCCCGCTCATTGAGGTGGAACCGGTCGTGCCCCGCGGGGTCGCTGAAGGAGCTCATAACCGGGCATCTCAAGCGGCGGGGGAGAGCGACCCTAAGCAGGAAAACAGCCCCGCGCAGCGTGGCGTTCCGAGCGGGGTTCGCATCCAGATTCCGTTGACTCCCGGCGCCTATCTGGGGTTGCGCATTCCGCGCGATAGCGAGGGGGAACTCTACCGTTACTGCGCCGGCTACACCACCGGCACGAGCAATGACGCCGCCCCCGAATCCGCGGGAATCTCTGGGGGAGCCTCCGTGGGAATACGCCGCGTACCCTGCCCCGAAGGCGCCCGCATCCGGCGTGGCCAGCAGTGCCCACGCTGCACCGCCCGCGACGAATTCACCGCCCTGCACAGCGCGCACCTGTACCCCGGAACGCTCACCGAATCCATGCGCGCCTACGCCATGCTGGAGCATCGCCTCTACATCGCGACCTTCCCCGACGGCACGCACAAGGTCGGCACGAGCTCCCTGCATTCGACCCCGCGCCGCCTGGACGAGCAGGCGGTCGCCACCGCCACCTACATTGCGCTCGCACCCGACGGGCTTGCTATTCGCCGCGCCGAGGACGCCGTGACCGCTCTCGCGAAGATTCCGCAGGTCAAGCAGGTGGCGAGCAAGTACCGCGCCTGGACGAACCCGCTGCCCGGTGCGCAGCTTCGCACAGCCCATCAGGAGGCGGTCGCCCGCGCCCGCGAAGCGCTCGCCGAGCTGGCGCGTACCGACCCGGAGGTGCCGCTTACCGTCCTGGATGAGCCGTGGATTCCGTCGCTTGCGATGAACCGCCCCTACGCGGCGTTGCGTGCGCAATCACCCGAACCGCTGGCACCCTGTGATTCTGGCCTGGGCGATTCCGGCACCGGGAGCGGGTCGGCTGGTTTCTTCTGCACGGGTGCGGCGGGTCAGTTTTTGAGCGCCCACACCGGCGATGCTGATGCGGCGTTCCTGGTGAATACTGCCGCGTGGCGGAATGTGCTGGTGGAGCCGGCGCAGGAGTTCACGCGGGTGAGGGTGCAGGGCTCGCTGTTCTAAGTGGGCTCGCTCTTCTAATACCCCCGGTGCGCCGCCCTAGCCGGAGCCCTGCGCCAATACCCTCACCCCAAAACCCCCGCCGCACCAAACACCCACACCAA
>NZ_JABZXW010000060.1 GCF_015265375.1 Rothia sp. (in: high G+C Gram-positive bacteria) | reverse complement strand
GCCTGCGGGGTTCAGCTGCGGCTATTCGGCCACGTCACGCACCGGTTACGCACCCAGGAGGGTCTTCGGGTTGACCGGAGTACCCGTACCCTCCGCCAAATGCTCAATACGCTTCAGGACCAGGCCCTCACGTAGCGCCCACGGGCACACGCGCATCGTCTCAATCCCAAACGCCTCCATCGCCGCCTCCGCCGCGATAGCGCCCGCCAGCATCTGCTCCGCACGTGCCTTCGAAACGCCCGGCAAGTCAGCACGCTCAGAGACGGTCATCGCCTCCATGCGACGAGTCCACAGGCGCAAATCCTGCAGATGCATCTCACGCTTCACGTGCGGGCCCGCCGAATACGGCGCCGCACCGCAAATACGCGCCAGCGAACGGAACGTCTTCGACGTACCCACCGTCATATCCGGCGTGCCATACTTCAGCAGGTTCTCCGCGACCGGGGCGATCTGCTCACGCACATACTTACGCAGACGCTTCACCTGCTTCGGCTTCGGCGGCTGCTCATCAAAAAACTCACGCGTCAAACGGCCCGCACCCAGCGGCACGCTCATCGCCGCATCCGGCAATGCATTCGTACCCGTCGAAAACTCAAACGAGCCGCCACCAATATCAAAATCAAGGATGCGGCCCGCGCCCCAACCCTGCCAGCGGCGCACCGCAAAGTACGTAATCGCCGCCTCCTGGTCACCCGAAATACCGTTCAGGCTCACGCCGGTCTGCTCACGCACCTGCTGCAGCACCGCCGAGCCGTTACCCGCCTCACGGATAGCGCTCGTGGAGAACGCCAGCAGGTCCTCCGCCTCATTCTCAATAGCGAAATCACGGGCGCTCGTCACGAAGCGGGTCAGCGCGTCCGCGCCCTCCTGCGAGATATTGCCCTCAGCGTCGAGGTACTGCACGAGCTGCAGCGGAATCTTGTGGGACGCGTACGGTTCGGGGCGCGCTCCAGGGCTACCGTCAATCAGCAGCAGGTGGACCGTATTCGACCCGACATCCAGAACTCCCAGGCGCACGATGCACTCCCCTCCCCCGCCCCGCGGCGGGATACTATCTGTGTGCGGTACCGCAGGTGCGGCGCCTCTTCCAGTCTGTCAGAGGCGCGGGTCACTCCGCAAACAATCCGGGCGGATGCCCAGCATCAGCACAGCGCAAGTATAAAAGCGCGCCGGGCACTCATTCTCCTAACGCACAAAAGGCGCAGGAGGCGCCCCTCCCCCACGCGGGGGTTGCGGGACGCATCCTGCGCCTTCAAGCAGAAACGCTACTCGGCGGTCTTCTTTGCCGCGGTCTTACGAGTGGTCGTCTTCTTAGCCGTAGTCTTCTTAGCAGTGCTAGTTTTCTTAGCGGTCGTGGTCTTCTTCGCTGCGGTCTTACGCTTGACCGGGCCCTTCGCACGCTTGTCGGCAAGCAGCTGCACCGCACGCTCGTGGGTCAGCGACTCGACCGATTCCGCACGCGGAACCGTAATATTCGTAATACCGTCGGTAATGTACGGACCAAAGCGGCCGTCCTTCACCACAATCTTCTTCTCGCTAACCGGGTCCACGCCCAGCTCAGCCAGCGGAGGCTTAGCCGCCGCACGACCGCGCTGCTTCGGCTGGGAATAAATCTCCAGCGCCTGCTCCAGCGTAATCGTGAAGATCTCGTCCTCGCTGCCAATCGAGCGGGAGTCCGTGCCCTTCTTCAGGTACGGGCCAAAGCGGCCGTTCTGCACGGTAATCTCCACGCCCTCAGCGTCGGTACCGAGCACGCGCGGCAGGCTCATCAGCTGTAGCGCCTGCTCCAGGGTCACGGTCGCCAAGTCCATGGACTTGAACAGGGACGCGGTGCGCGGCTTCTCGGGCTTCGGCTTCTTCTTCGGCTTGGGCTTGCCGTTCTTGTAGTACTCGGTCGGCTGCGCGTCCAGGTACGCCTGAATCTGCTCCTCGGTCATCTCCTCGATAACCTCGGTGACGTAGGGGCCGAAGCGTCCGTCGCGAGCCACAATCTGGCGGCCGGTGGCGGGGTCCACGCCGAGCACGCGGCCGTCGGACTTGCCCTGTTCGAGCAGTTCGCGTGCCTTCGCCTCGGTCAGTTCGTCCGGTGCCAGGTCGGCGGGTACGTTCGCGCGGACCGGCTCGGTCAGCTCGCCGGTCTCGGTGTCGAGGGTGCCTTCGGCTTCCAGGTAGGGGCCGAACTTGCCCACGCGCAGCACGATGCCGTCAGCAATCGGGATGGAGTTGATGCTGCGGGCATCAATCTCGCCGAGGTTGTCGACGATGGGCTTCAGGCCGCGCTTGGAGCCACCGCCGAAGTAGAACTCGCCCAGCCACTCGACGCGGGACTCCTCACCGCGTGCGATACGGTCGAGGTCTTCTTCCATCTGCGCGGTGAACTCGTAGTTCACGTAGGGGCCGAAGCTGGATTCGAGCAGGCGCACCACCGAGAACGCGGTCCAGGACGGAATCAGCGAACCAGAACGAACGTTCACGTATCCGCGGTCCATGATGGTCGAAATAACCGCCGCGTAAGTGGACGGGCGGCCAATGCCCAGCTCGTCCAGGGTCTTCACGAGGGACGCCTCGGTGTAGCGCGGGGGCGGCAGGGTCTCATGGCCGGCGGGCTCAATAGCCTCGGCGGTCAGTGCCTCGCCCGTGGTCAGGTTCGGCAGGCGCTTCTCAGCGTCCTTCGCCTCACGCTCAGCCACGCGGGATGCGTCAACGCCCTCCTCGTAGGCGGCGAGGAAGCCGCGGAAGGTGATGACGGTGCCCGATGCAGCGAACTCAGCGTCCTGTCCGTTAGACGCCACGGCACCCAGGCGTACGGAGGCGGTGGAACCGGTCGCGTCAGCCATCTGGGAGGCGACGGTACGCTTCCAGATCAGCTCGTAGAGGCGGAACTCGTCGTTGGACAGGGAGCCGCGCACAGCGTCCGGGGTGCGGAAGGTGTCACCCGCGGGGCGGATTGCTTCGTGGGCTTCCTGCGCGTTCTTGCTCTTGGAGGTGTACACGCGCGGTGCTGAGGGCACAAACTCGGCGCCGTACAGCTCGGATGCCTGGCGGCGTGCGGCGGAGATCGCCTGCTCGCTCAGTGCCACCGAGTCGGTACGCATGTAGGTGATGTAACCGTTTTCGTAGAGGCGCTGCGCCACCTGCATGGTCACGCGGGAGGAGAAACGCAGCTTACGTGCGGCTTCCTGCTGCAGGGTGGAGGTGGTGAACGGCGCTGCCGGGCGGCGCTTGTACGGCTTGGTCTCAACGGAGCGTACGGAGAACGCGGCGGACTGCAGGGCTGCGGCGAGCGCGCGGGCGGCTTCCTCATTCAGGTGGGTGACCTTGGAGGTGTTGAGGGTGCCGTTGTCGGCGAAGTCCTTGCCGGTGGCGATGCGGTTACCGTCTACGGCGACCAGCTTGGCGTCGAAGCCTTCGGAGGCTGCGGTCAGGAAGCGTCCGGTCAGGTCCCAGTAGTTGGCGGCGACGAATGCCATGCGTTCGCGTTCGCGTTCAACGACGAGGCGGGTTGCGACGGACTGCACGCGACCTGCGGAGAGGCCGCGGCCGACCTTGCGCCAGAGTACGGGGGAAATTTCGTAACCGTAGATGCGGTCGAGGATACGGCGGGTTTCCTGCGCGTCGACCAGGTGCAGGTCGATGTCGCGCAGTTCGCCGAAGGCGCGCTGAATGGCTTCCCGGGTGATTTCGGGGAAGGTCATGCGGTAGACGGGTACCTTGGGCTTGAGGACTTCCTTCAGGTGCCATGCGATGGCTTCACCTTCGCGGTCACCATCGGTTGCCAGGTAGAGCGCGTCTACTTCTTTGAGCTTGCGCTTGAGTTCGGCGACCTTTTTCTTTTTGTCGGGGTTGACCACGTAGTAGGGTTCGAAGTTCTCTTCAACGTTGACAGCGAACTTGCCGACGGGGCTCTTTTTGAGGTTTTCGGGCAGTTCGGAGGGCTGCGGAAGGTCGCGGATATGGCCCATGGACGAGTCGACGAGGTAGTCCTCGCCGAGGTAGCTGCTAATGGTTTTGACCTTGGAGGGAGACTCCACAATCAGCAGGGCTTTTCCGGTCTTTGCCTGAGCGGGCACGGCACTCCTCTATCTGTGTGTTGAAAAGCTACGTATTCAACCATAACCTACGCTGGCGCTTGTGGGCGCCGACTGGTTGTGGTGTACGCGGGTGCGACGGTCGGTGGGGGTGTAGTTTATGTTGGGTTGATGTGGTGCGCTCGGTGCGTTTCATGCGGCGAGCGCGCGGTGACCCGGCACTGGGCGAGCTGGCACGGTTCTAGTTGATGAGGACCGGGCGTGTTGAGCTTGCACGAGTGCGCAGGGTACTCGGTACATCATACGGTACCGGAGCGGTGGTGTGTGCACGGGATACATGGGGGCGGTTGCTGGGGCGCACCGCACCCGCGAACCGGCGCTTTTAGCTGGTGAGGGTGTCCGAGTCGGGATGGGTGCCGTCCAGGTAGGCGGGTAGCAGCGGGTATTCGCGGCCGTACACGGTCTGCGGCACGATGCGCACCCACTGCATTTCGTGAGTTTCGGAGTCGGGCAGGTCGAAGGTGCGCACGATTTGCGGGGTCATTTCCGGCGGCAGCCAGTGCGCAATACCGACCACGATGACGGAGCGGATGCCGTCTTCGAGGGTCTCATCGATTTCGAAGGCGACGCGGCGGCTGACCACCACGGAGGAGAACTTATTGCCGCGAGTGGTGCGGATGTAGATTTCCTGGGTGGCACCCTGGTGGGCGACGGCGTAGAGCACGGGCAGCACATCGACGTGCTGTCCGTCAGTGAGGATGAGGCGGCCGAGAGTGTTCGCGTGCAGGCGCTCCCAGCACTTGTCGACGCTGATACTTTCATCGGGGTACAGGTTACTCATGGTTTCAGTGTATGCGATGGGGTGGGCACTCTT
The DNA here is from genome assembly GCF_015265375.1 of Rothia sp. (in: high G+C Gram-positive bacteria). Taxonomy (GTDB): domain Bacteria; phylum Actinomycetota; class Actinomycetes; order Actinomycetales; family Micrococcaceae; genus Rothia. The sequence continues at coordinate 6,978 of NZ_JABZXW010000060.1, read as the reverse complement.
GCGGTAGATGACGGTTTTGGTCAGTGGGTGGGTCGGAGCTGGAAAGCACATGCAGCGGTGCGGCGCGCTCGGGCGGTTAGGTAAGGCGGCTAGTAGGAAGACCAGGCAGGGCGGCAGGGTGCGGCGGGTGCGTAGAATGGTGTGCATGACTATTTCTGCCGCCACTTTCGCCCCCGAGTACGCCGCCGTTGCGGATGCTCCCCGCAGCGATGATTACGCCCGCCTGACCCGCATCCGTGAACGCCTGTTGGCGTTGAACTACAGCTATGACGCTGTGCAGGAGCTGCTCGGTGTTGAGGCGGCTGAGGCGATGGCTCGCGACCAGGTGGTTCCGGGCCTGTGGCGTGTGGAGCACATTCTGCGCGGTGATTACAGCGCGGGTGAGAAGAACCTGGCGCGTCTGCTGGCGTTTTTCCTGTTAGCTCGCCCGATCACCGAGGCTGAGGCAGCCGAGGTTTTCGCAGATACCCTGGTTGATTTTGAGGACGCCGCACTGATTGAACGCGACGCGGCGGATTCCACCCGCTGGACCGCGAGCGTTGACCTGCGCCCGCACGCCGCCGACGACGGCACCGAAATCTTTGTTGCCGCCGACCTGGGTGCGCATCAGCGCCCCGGCGTACTCCGCAAGGATCACGTGCTCGGCATCGGTCACGCATCCCTGACTCTGGCGCAGATTACCGAGCGCACCCCCGTCAAGCGCGCCCTGGATGTGGGCACCGGTTGCGGTATTCAGACCTTCCACCTGCTCGCCCACGCCGAGCACGTGACCGCTACCGATATTTCAGAGCGTGCCCTGGCGTTCACCCGTTTTAACCTGCTGCTGAACGCGCAGGCACTCAATATTGACCCGCAGAACCCGCAGGCGCGCGTGAACCTGCGCATGGGTTCCCTGCTGGAGCCGGTCGCCGGTGAGCTTTTCGACCTGGTGGTGTCGAACCCGCCGTTCGTGATTACCCCGCGCGTTGCCGGTGAGAGCGCCGAGGAGCAGTTCACCTACCGTGACGGCGGCCTGCCCGGTGACGAAATTGTGAGCACGATGGTGCGTCAGCTGCCTTCGGTGCTGGTGCCCGGTGGCCGCGCGCAGATGCTGGGCAACTGGGAAATTATTCGCGATTCGGCGGACCCGGAAGCACCGCGCCCGTGGGATGAGCGTCCGCGCGCTTGGGTTGCCGACGGCGGCGCGGAGGCGTGGTTCATTCAGCGTGAGGCGCTGACCCCCGCCTCCTACGCGGAGACCTGGCTGAAGGATGCGAGCGAGAACCGCGACCGCAGCCACTACGAGCAGACCTACGTGGCGTACCTGAACGACTTCGCTTCCCGGAACGTTCATTCTATTGGTTTCGGCATGATTTGGCTGCGCCGCCCGAGCGAATCCACCGTGGCAGGCGTGACCGAGCCCCTGCAGCGTTTCGAGGAGATTACCTACCCGATTCAGCAGCCCATCGCCCGCGCCCTCATCGAGTCCGTGCGCCGCTACGACCGCCTCGCCGCCATGGATGATGAGGCGCTCCTCGCCGCGCACCTGGAGGTCGCCGAAGACGTCACCGAGGAACGTCACGGCCGCCCCGGCGCCGAGCACCCCAGCGTCATTCTGCTGCGTGCCGGTTCAGGATTGTGCCGTACCCAGTTGCTTTCCACCGAAACCGCGGGCTTTGCGTCGGCGAGCGATGGTGAGCTTGCTGTGGGTCAGATTGTGGCGGCTCTTGCCATGCTGCTGTCCTGGCCCGAATACGACGAGGCGGCAGCCGCCGCGCGCGGTACGCAGGAGCAGCATCCGCGCGATACCCTGCTGCACGCGGTGCGCGAACTGGTGCTCAAGAGCTTCCTGCACTTTAGCGACGAGCACGCGGGCGCAGCATCGGCTGGCGAGAGCTCTGCAGAAGCGCAGGGCTAGGCGTGCGCATTTGGTCCCTTCACCCCTGTCTGCTCGATCGGCGCGCCCTGGTCGCCTGCTGGCGTGAAACCCTGCTGGCGCAGAAGGTTCTGCGGGGTCTGACTCGCGGGTACACGAACCATCCGCAGCTGATTCGTTTTCGCGCGCATCCGCTGCCTCTGGAGGCGGTTGCCGCCTACCTGTCCGGGCTGGCGGATGAGGCGGATGCCCGCGGCTACTCGTTCAACCGTGCACTGATTGGCGCGGGCGAAAATAGCACGGGCAAAAATAGTTCAGGCAAAAACGGCACCGATAAAAACTGCACTGGCAAGGCAGAAAACCCGTACGCTTCGGTTGCGCGTATTCCCGTTCCTTTGGGTCAGCTGGAGTACGAGCTCGCCTTTCTACAGCACAAGGTGGCGGGGCGCGACCCCGAGTGGGAGCACCGGTTGAACGAGCGGCTGGCGGCACGCGGCGAGCTGGCGGCGTGTGCGCATCCGCTGTTTGAGGTGGTTCCGGGCGCTATTGAGCCTTGGGAAAAGACGAAAGATTTTTAGACAGAGGGACTTCTAGATAGAAGGATTTCTAAGAATGTGAGCATAGTAATGCCCCGGCGGAACCCTTGCGGGTGCCTGCCGGGGCATCGCTGTATGCGTGGCTCAAGCTGTATGGAAACAAGCATCTCAGCGCATTACAGAGCGCAGGAAACAGCTTGGCACGGGGTCTTTACCCCAGGACCTTTACCCCAGGATCTTCACCTCAGGACCTTTACTTGGTGGTCAGCGCGGGCTTAATCTCCTTCACGATTGTCTCAAGCATCTTCAGGTTGAAGTCCACGCCCAGCTGCAGTCGACCCACCGCAATGAGATCGGCCATGGCGGCAAGTTCAGCCATGTAGAGCGGGTTTTCGTAGCGCATGTCTGGGTTGCAGCACTGGCTCTTCAACGTCGGGTGACGGGTCAGTCGTCTTCGAGGTCCTCTAGCACTTCGAACGGCGACTCGACGTCGCCGCGCCAGGCCTCCAGGCCTTCGCGCACCGCGAGCACCGCCACGACCAGCGCCGCGACCGAGTCAGCCCACCACCAGCCGAACAGGCTGTCGAGGACGAGGCCGATGAACACTGCACCGGAGAGGTAGATACACAGGATGAGCTGCTTGGCGTCGGCCATCACGCTCTTGGAGCCCAGCTCCCGCCCGGTGCGGACCTCAATCCACGCCAGCAGAGGCATGACGACCAGGCTCAGCGCGGTGATGCCGAGACCCAGCGGGCTGCGGTCGGGGCCCTCCTGGCCGACCAGGGCCAGCACCGCGTCGATCGAGACGTAGGCCGCCAGCGCGAAGAACGCGATGCCGATGGCCTTGACGGTGACCGTTTCCCACCGCTCAGGGTCCTTGCGGGTGAACTGCCAGGTGATGGCCGCGGCCGAGAGTACCTCGACAACCGAGTCGAGCCCGAAGCCAATGAGCGCCGCGGACGAGGCGAGGACGCCTGCCCAGACTGCGACGATTGCCTCGATTACGTTGTACGTGATCGTGAAGCCAACGATGAAGCGGACGCGCCGGTGCAGCATCGCGCGGCGCGCGGTGGTCAGGGTCTCGCTCATGCTCCCGCCGCCGTTCCACAGCAGCCCGACACCGAGCATTCCGAGTCGATGCACGGCGCGGCCTCGTCCACCGCGAGCGTGACGTCAATCAGGGACGTCAGTGCCGCGGCGAGGTGCGGGTCGGCGATCTCGTAGCGCGTCTGGCGGCCCTCGGGCTCGGCGACGACGATTCCGCAATCGCGCAGGCAGGTCAGGTGGTTGGACACGTTCGAGCGGGTCAGTTCCAGCTCGCGCGAGAGCACGGCTGGATAGCTCGGGCCGCTGAGGAGGGTCATCAGAATCCGGGAACGTGTCGGGTCGGCCATGGCGCGGCCGAGCCGGTTCATAACGTCGAGGTGTGAAGCAATAGTCAGCATACGATGACTATACAGTGATAACTGACCAATTGTCCACTTGCGCGGACTGCCGCACGTGCTCCGCGCCCTTGCCCTCGGGAGGCGGCAGAGTTCGCGCTCATCAGCGACCACCGCCCATCACGGAAGCGACGGCGGCACGCTGGCGCGAAACTCTGCTAGCGCAGAAGGTTCTGCGGAATCTTCACCTCAGGGGCTTTACTTAGTGGTCAGCGCGGGCTTGATCTCCTTCACGATTGCGTCGAGCATCTTCAGATTGAAGTCCACACCCAGCTGGTTCGGGATCGTCAGCAGCACGGTGTCTGCCGCCTGAACCGCCTCGTCACGGGCAAGCTCTTCAGCAATATCCGCCGGGTCGCCAATGTAGCTACGGCCGAAACGCGAGAAGGCGTTGTCGATAATGCCGGTGTAGTCCTGCGAATCCTCCGCGGCACGGCGACCGAAGTAGCGTGCCGAGGTTTCGTCGATAATGGGCAGCACCGAGCGGGAGACCGAAACGCGCGGAACACCGGAGTGACCCGCCTTCACCCACTCGGAACGGAAGAGGCGAATCTGCTGCGCCTGCTGCTGGTCGAAGGGAATACCCTTATCTTCAAGCATCAGGGTCGAAGACATGAGGTTCAGGCCCTTCTGCGCGGTCCACACGGCGGTGCTATCGGTACCCGCGCCCCACCAGATGCGGTCGCGCAGGCCCGGCGACTGCGGCTGGACGGGTGCGTACTTGCCGGGAACGCGAGCGCTGGGCGCCATGCCCTCACCCTCAATTGCCTTGAGGAAAATGTCGAGGTGGCGGCGCGCCATGTCACCCTCGTCTTCGCCCTCTGCCGGGTAGTAGCCGAAGCTTTCGAAGCCGCGAATCACGGATTCGGGCGAGCCGCGGGAGACGCCGAGCTGCAGTCGACCCGCCGCAATGAGGTCAGCCATGGCGGCAAGTTCTGCCATGTAGAGAGGGTTTTCGTAGCGCATATCGATCACACCGGTGCCAAGCTCAATGCGCTCGGTCTTCGCCGCGATGGCGGAGAGCAGCGGGTAGGGGGTCGCCTGCTGCTGGTCAAAGTGGTGTACGCGGAAGAACGCGCCGTCCAGCCCGATGTCTTCGGCACCTACGGCAAGGTCGATTGCCTGATGTAGAGATTCTGCAGCGGAGGGCACGCGGGAGCCGGGGACCTCAGCCCAGTGGCCGAAGGAGAGGAAGCCGAGCTTCTTCTCGTCGCCGCGCATGGGCTCGAGGTGGCTGATGCGGATAGACTCGTCAAGCTGCGGGGTGCTGTTCAGGTTGGTGCTCATGGTTTTTCCTTTGCGGGTTGCGCTCGGGCTCTTGTAGTGCCGGGCTAGTGTTTTAAATCTAAACCCAATTACTTTACATGTCAAGTATTTTGTTTCAGGGTATTACGCACAGAGCATCCCTCCCCAACTTTCGCTGCACACACCACCTGCACGCCTCACCCGCCCGCACGCCTCACCCGCACGAGGCACACATACCGCCACAAAATGCTGGCGCAAAATACAGCCGAAAAGGGCACAAAAAAGCCCGGCGGAACGAACGCATCGCACCACCGGGCCCTTCTATTCAACAGCTAAAACTGCAACTACAACGGCAGAAACAAACTGCCCTAGGAACGCTTCACCAGCGGAACCCACAGCTCCATACGGTAATCAGCCGCCTGCATATCGCCGCGACCGTACACCTCAAGGCCACCCACCGGGCGGTACTGCGGATTCTTCGCGAAGAACGCCTCCTCGAAGCTCGCAAAGCCAGCCGGAATGGACTCCGAAATCGGGCCGGTCACCTCAACCACCGCATAGGTGCTCGCAGGCAACTCCAGCACGCCCAGACCAAGCTTCGCCGCGCTCGCCGGCTCCGACACCAGGAAACCCGCCGTGTAGCGGACCTGGCCCTTCGGGTTCGGCTGAGTGCACACGCCCAGGTACTGGGTCACGTTCAGAACATCCAGCATCGCCGGGGACGCCTTCTGATTCAGCTCATCCCACAGCGAGGAGAAGTCGCCGTCCAGGGGGAACACCTGCGAAACGCCGGCAACGACCATCGCCGGGTGTTCCTCAATGCGAGGTTCAGAAATCTGAACCGCGCCGCCCTTAGCGGCTGCCATTAGGCGTTCGCCTCAGCTGCTTCGCGGTCCACCGAGCACTCGGGCACGCAGTGGCGCTTCGCGTCATCAGCTGCGCACTCGGGGCAGAGCAGAACCAGCTCGCGGCAGGAATCGTTGGAGCAGTTCTCGAACTTATTCGAGGGGGCGCCGCACTGTTCGCACTTGCCGATGGTGACGGTGTCCGGGGTGAATTCCATGTGCATGCGCTTGTCGAAGACGTAGAGCGAGCCTTCCCACAGTTCCTTATCGCCGTACTTCTCGCCGTAACGCACGATGCCGCCGTCGATCTGGTAGATTTCCTTGAAGCCGCGGTTCTTCATGAGCGCGGAGAGAATCTCACAGCGAATACCGCCGGTGCAGTAGGTGACGACCGGCTTGTCCTTAATGTGATCGTACTTGCCGGACTCAATCTCGCGGATGAAGTCGTGGGTGGTGCGCACGTCGGGAACGATAGCGTTCTTGAACTTGCCAATCTTCGCCTCAAACGCGTTACGGCCGTCAAAGAAGACCACTTCGTCGCCGCGCTCTTCAACAAGCTTGTTGACCTCTTCAGGCTTCAGGTGCACGCCGCCACCAACGACGCCGTTCTCGTCCACCTGCAGCTCGTCGGGAGCACCGAAAGCCACAATCTCGTCGCGTGCCTTCACGGACAGGCGGGGGAAGTCCTCCGCGCCACCCTCGGACCACTTGAACTCCATGTTCTTGAAGCCGGGGTACTTGCGGGTTTCCTTGGTGTACGCCTTGACCGCGTTGATTTCGCCGCCGAGGGTGCCGTTAATACCGTGCTTGGAAATGAGGATGCGCCCGCGCAGGCCGAGCTTCTCGCAGAGGGCACGCTGCCAGAGCATGACCGCCTGCGGGTCGGCGATGGGGGCGAACTGGTAATACAGAATAATCTTATTTTGAGCCACGGAACTATTTTATCGTCATATACGTCTAAAGCATGCAAATTTTTTGATATGTGCGCGCTGACTACGGGGTCGGCAGTACAGAAGCGGTACTGGGGCGGTTCTGGGACAGGATTAGGGCGGGCT
>NZ_JABZXW010000001.1 GCF_015265375.1 Rothia sp. (in: high G+C Gram-positive bacteria) | reverse complement strand
GGGGGGGGGGGGCGGGGGGGGTTTTTCTTTTCGGTACCCGTGACTGGCTCACGGGCCGCCGGGTTTTAGGAATAACCTAGTTACTGGTCGTGTTTTCAGAGCTTAGGTATAGTTGGAACTAGCAAGGTAACACAAGAACCCTGAGACAATCGCCGCAAGGCGAAGAGGTATAACGGGTGAGCCGTAGCGGGGTGTACTGGTGGATTCTGGTCGAAGCTCGGACCTTGCGCATAAGGCACCCTCGATGGGTGCCTTTTCTGTTTAACTACAGCTCAGGGGAGAAGACGCATTCTGGTGCGGCCCCTCCCCTACGTTTGCGGGTTGGTCCACTAGCTATCGGGATTTTTGCCGAGTCGTAGCCTTTAGAGGTGAGGACTGCACCAAGGTGGGCTGTAAGAAAAATAGTGTAAAAAATCGCCAATTTTTTCACTATCCCTGTGATTTTCAGAAAATAGTGAAAAAATTGGCGATTTTTTTCATAATCCAGGTCACATATAGGCGGTTAGGGTCCAGAGCTAACTTTCGCTCAGACCCTAGACGCCGCCTCCGTCAGAAGAAGTCAATGTCGGGGAGGCCCGAAAACATCTCAGCGAAGAGCTCGTACGTACCTATCACAAAACGCTCGCTGCGGTCCTCCACCTCGCTATCAGCCCGCGAATACGTGAAAAGACCACCAATAATCTTCACACCAAAGAAATACAGCCCAACACAGCCAAGGACCAGAGCCACAAAAGGCATCACCAGCATGACCACAAAGTGAAGAATCACGTTATCAATCGAGCCGCCAAGCAACACCAGGCCGACAATAACAACCCCCGTCACGATTAAACACACGGGCACGCTCACAACATACATGCCCCAGGCGATGATGCGCAGAACAGTCTTCCAGAAGCCACGGCGCGGCTTCTCCTGCAGATAATCTGCGGGGTGCGAAAGATACGGTGCGGCTTGCTGAAGGGCGGGCTGGTTGCTCATAGGTGGTTGTCTCCTGACGTACTCGGTGTATACATCAACACTCCCGAGAATACGTCACCCACCTGGGCGATTCCTCAAAACGGGCGCAAGCAAACCACACCTGTTAGAGCACCTCGGGGTGGACCGCCACCTCCACGGCGGCAGGCAGCACGCGTGCACTAATACGGTACGCCGACGGTGCCGGGTCACCATCCACCTCAACAGGCTGCGCACCATCCGGGAACTCCAGCACCACCTCAGACCCCACCAGGTGGCGAATCACCGGCAGCTCAACGCGCGGCGAACCCAAAATCGTGCGACGAGTAACCTTTGCCATCAACAGCCCCCACTCCACCAGGTCACGCGGCGACGCCACAATCACCTCAAGATTACCGTCGTGCACATCCGTCATATCCGCCAGGCGAATACCACCCTGCAGGCGACCACAATTCGCGATCAGCACCGACCGCATCGGCAGAGTACGAGGCTCCCCACCGTCCACGCTAATACGCACCGGGTGCGACCTGCCCAGCATATGCTTCATGCCGGACTGCACGTACGCAACCCAGCCGAACTTCGCCTTAATATCCTCGTTCGTATCATTCATGACGAGCGCGTCAAAGCCGGCACCACTCATCACAAAGAACGTGTGTTCGGTTTCTTCGCCGGTGGTGCTCGTCGTCGTCATCTCAATCGCATCAACGCTCTGACCTGCACCGTTGAGCGCAATATTCACGCACGCCGCCACGTCACTCACCGGAATATACAGGTTACGCGCCAGCAGGTTACCGGTACCCATCGGCAGAATACCCAGACGCGGCTTACGCCCCTCATGATGCGCCAGCGCCGCCGCCACAGCACGCACCGTACCGTCACCACCGGCAGCAATCAGCAGGTCAACACCCTCAGCGATCAGCTCGCGGGCAGCCTCAGAACCGGGCTCGTCCACGCGGGTGGTGCGCACCAGCGCCTGCGGGTGGCCGTTCGCCGCGAGGGTGCGTTCCAGAATCTCGATAGCCGCCGCAGCACCGGGCTTGCTCGGGTTGTACACCACGCCCACACGCTGCGCCTCACCCGTAGGCAGGGTCGGCAGAACGCCGAAGGGTGCGCCCAGTTCGATAGCGCGTCGGCGCGCTTCACGGCGGGCGCGAGTGACGGAGGCGGTCAGAGCCGCCGCCGCAGAAACACCAAGGAGTTTACGGTAAAGAGGCATAGTTCTTAGACTACCGGGATACGCAAAAACCCGCCCACCGTTTACGCGGTGAGCGGGTTTTTTAGCTGGTTGTGAGATTACTCAGCAGCTACTGCGGGGATGACCTCGGCACCACCCATGTAGGGGCGAAGAGCCTCCGGAATACGCACGGAGCCGTCTGCTTGCTGGTGGGACGGAGGTGGGGGATTCCGAGCGCGCGAGGCACCAAATCCCCCGCCGGAGTGGAGACTCACTCCAGCAGGCATCCCTTATTCAGCGATAGCCGGGATAACCTCGGCGCCACCCATGTACGGGCGCAGCGCCTCCGGGATACGCACGGATCCGTCTGCCTGCTGGTGAGTCTCCAGGAGGGCAACCACCCAGCGAGTCGTCGCCAGGGTACCGTTCAGGGTCGCCACGGAGCGGGTGCGGCCCTTACGCACGTTGCCTGCCTCGTCCACGGTGTCCGGGGTGCGCTCGCGAATGTTCAGGCGGCGCGCCTGGTAGGTGGTGCAGTTCGAGGTGGAGGTCAGCTCGCGGTAGGTGCCCTGGGTGGGGACCCACGCCTCGCAGTCGAACTTGCGGGCTGCGGAGGTACCGAGATCACCTGCGGCAGTGTCAATCACGCGGTATGCGAGGCCGCAGCGCTGCAGCATTTCCTCTTCGAGGGACAGCAGCTTCTCGTGCATCTCTTCTGCCTGCTCGACGGGGCAGTAAACGAACATTTCAGCCTTGTTGAACTGGTGCACGCGAATGATGCCGCGGGTGTCCTTACCTGCGGAGCCTGCCTCACGGCGGTAGCAGGAGGACCAGCCCAGGTACTTCTTCGCGCCCTTCTCGAAGTCGAGAATCTCGTCGGTGTGGTAGCCGGCGAGCGCCACCTCGGAGGTGCCGACCAGGTACAGGTCGTCGCGTTCGAGGCGGTAGATTTCGTCGTCGTGCTTGACGTTGAAGCCGGTGCCGTTCATGATTTCGGGGCGGACCAGGGTGGGGGTGGTCATCATGGTGAAGCCGTGCTCGGTTGCGAGGTCGAGCGCCATCCACATGAGTGCCTGCTCCAGGCGTGCTACCTGGCCCTTGAGGAAGTAGAAGCGTGCGCCGGAGACCTTTGCGCCGCGTGCCATGTCGATGCCGTCGACGAGTTCGCCGATTTCGAGGTGGTCGCGCGGTTCGAAGCCTTCGGTGGTGAAGTCGCGGGGGGTGCCGACTTCCTTGACGACTACGTAGTCGTCTTCGCCGCCGACGGGTACGCCGTCGATGATGAGGTTTTCGATGCTGCTGATCAGTTCCTCGTATTCGGCGGTTTTCGCTTCGGAGGCTGCCTTTGCTTCGTTGACGCGGGCGGCCAGTTCCTTGGCCTGTGCAACGAGTGCGGGCTTTTCTTCCTTGGGTGCCTTTGCGACGGTCTTGCCGAAGGCGTTCTGTTCGGCGCGCAGGGTCTCGTATTCGCCGATGAGTGCGCGGCGTGCGGTGTCGGCTTCGAGGATGCGGTCGACGTGGGTTTCGTCCTTGCCGCGTGCTCGCTGGGAGGCGCGGAAGACGTCGGGGTTTTCGCGGAGGAGGTTAATATCAATCACTGTTTTATCCTACCTAATCTTGCGGTGGGTTGTGGGCGGGGTTTGCGCTGGTGGAGCGCGGGTAGGGGCGGGGGTATCTAGCGGCGCTGCAGCTGTGCGGGGCGGCCGTTCGGGAAGAGCGACTCGACCCATTCGTGTGCGGCGTCGAAGGAGCCGTCGGAGTGGATGCTGTCGACTTCGGTGTTTTCGTGGTCGGCGCGCGGGTAGGAGCCGAGGAATTTCAGCGTCGGGGAGACGCGGTGCAGGCCACGCAGGGCGTCACGCATGCGTGCCTCGTAGATGTGGCCGTCGGCGTCGATGCTGAACGAGTAGGAGCCCATGCCTTCGCCGGTGGGGCGCGATTCGATGCGGGAGAGGTTCACGCCGCGCACGGAGAACTGTTCGAGCAGTTCGAGCAGGGCGCCGGCGCGGTTGGTGGGCAGCGGCACGGTCAGGGTGGTCTTGTCGGAGCCGGTCGGTTCGGGGATGTCGGCGGTGCGGGAGAGCAGCACGAAGCGGGTTACGGCGTTCTTGTTGTCGCCGATATTGTCCTGCAGTACGTGCAGTTCCGGGTGGTAGTTCAGCAGCGCCGGGGAGCAGATTGCCGCATCGTAGGTGCACCCCTCTTCGAGCAGGCCGACAGCCGCCGCCGCGGTGGAGGAGCCGGGCAGGTAGGCGGCGGCAGGTACGTTCTCCTGCGCCCAGCCGCGCACCTGCGCCCAGGCGTGCGAGTGGGTGGAGATGGTCTTGATGTCTTCAATGCTGATGGGCTTTGCAGCGACCAGCACGAAGCGGATCGGCACGAGCACCTCGCGGATAATGCGTACACCCTCGCTGGCTGCGATAGCGTCCAGGGTGGCGCTCACACCGCCCTCCACGGAGTTTTCGATGGGCACCATGGCGGCGTCCGCCTCGCCCGCGTTCAGGCGTGCGAGCGCGTCGGGCACGCTGGTGGCGGGGATCCGTTCGGCGTCGGATGCGCCGGGGACGCTCAGCAGGGCGGATTCGGTGAAGGTGCCGGAGGGGCCAAGGTAGGTGTATCGCATGCCACTATAGTAGCGTCTGCCGTGGAGGGGCCGCCGAATTTGGCGATAGGTTAGTGACTTTGGCGGTAGTTAAAAGCCCCCACCAAAGTCGCTAACCTATGGTCGAAAAATTTAAGTCATTACTGAATGAACGTAAGCTACCGCCAAAAACCGCTACCTTACGAACTGGCGAACCCGCGCGGTGTCCCAGTACTGGGCGGGCACGCCTCCACCCATGAGCTCACGGGCGATAGCGGCAGCCTGCACGGAACCAGCCTCCGGCAGGGGCACGTGGGAGCCGGCAATAATGACGTTGCCGCGGCGGCGGCCCTTCAACATTGCCGAATCCGCAACGATGCACACGTACTCAAACACCTCAAGCAGCGCGGACGCCTCAGCGCGGGCACCGGTCAGCGCCGGCCCGTCGCCGCAGTTCAGGATGTACAGGCCACCGGGTGCGAGCGACTCGGCGACGGTGCGGGTGAACTCGACGGTGGTGAGCGCCTCGGGGGTGGTGTCCCCGGCGAATACGTCACGAATCAGCACGTCGCGGGAAGCCGGGGCAAACGTGGAGGTGACGGCCCCCGCCTCGCCCACACGAATCTTCACGCGCGGCGCCTTGGGGATGTCGAACCAGGCGCGCACATACTCGGCAAGCTTGGCGTCCAGCTCAACAACCGTGTTGCGGCTGGTCGGGTACAGGTCAGCGAAATAGCGCGCCATGGAGCACGCACCGCCGCCCAGGTGGGTGATGCGCAGCTTCGCGGCGTCCAGGTGTTCCTCCACGTGGGAGGAGACGACCGCCGCAATCCAGCGCATGTACTCAAAATCCAGCTGGCGGGGCTCACCCACAATCACGTGGGAAGACTGCACACCATTAATGAGCAGCAACCAGCCGTCGGCGTGGTAGCCGTCGGGGACCAGCTCCGCCTCACCCGTAGAAATCAGGTACACGCCAGCGGCGGCACCCTGCACAGGGGTGTTCTCGGCCTCGTCAGCCCGGTTCTTCTGGTTCTTCTGCGCCTTCTGGGTTTTCTGTCCCTTTTGGGTTTTCTTCGGTGCCCTGCTCTTTTTCGCCATACCCTCTAGCCTAGCCGACTAGACTAGCCGACAGTCCGCACGCCCCTAGCGTACGCACCCGCGGGAGCCCGCCTCCACAGGGGCCAGCTGAGTAGACTAGAACCCATGGGATTTGTATGTCAGGGCCGCTACGCGCTCGCACCAATTGAACCGACCGACGCCGAAAAATACGTCAACCTGCAGCTGGACTGCATGGAGCAAACCTACGACCCGATCTACTTCGACACGCTCGGGGAAAGCTTCACCGCCCGCCACCGCGCCGAACGCAACGAATACCTCGAAGACTTCCACCGCCACCTCTCCTCCCCCACCGTGCGCGGCTTCTTCGCCTATGAGGTACCCGGCTGGACCCCCGACGGCGGGCTCTCCTGCTCCATCGGCGCACGCATCGACTGGGATAAGCCGGTCGGCCTGGCGCTCTCCCTGTGTGAGCCCTCCGAGTGGGAGCTCGAACGTGCCGACGACCTTACCGAACTGCCCGCAGGCACCCGCAAACTCACGCACCTGTACACCCTCAACCACACGCACGGCACCGGGCTCGGTCAGGCACTCTACGAATCCGTCATCTACCCGGACGAAAACTCCTACCTGTGGGTCATGGCTGAAAACGAACGAGCGCTCTCCTTCTACGAGAGGCTCGGCTACCGCAACGAAGGCGTGTACTTCCAAGCACGCGGCTCCTGGGCACCCGGCCGCAGCGTACGATACACGCGCATCCTCAACCCGTAAACAACCCCCTAGACGGGCAAGCCACACCAGGGAGGCGGCACAAACATTCGTGCAACCTGCCCCAACAACAGCCGCGCATCCGTCCACATGACGCAGCGCACCGCACCCCCTGTTAGGCGCCACCCCCACAACGCCTTAAGATAGAAGATGACCTATAAGCTCGACGCACCCGCGCACAGGAGCACATACACCCCTGCGCAGCCGCGGGACCCAGCGCCGAACATCCGCATAGAAGGAAAGTAAAACTATGACCACCGGTCTTTACCTCTCCGCTATGTCCCAGAACTCGGGCAAGTCCCTCGTCGCCCTGGGCCTAGCAGACTCCCTCATCAAGCGCGCAGACCGCGTCGGCTTCTTCCGCCCCGTCTTCGACGGCGCAACCATCTCTGACGACCCCGTCGCACGCCTCATCCGCGAGCACTTCGGCCTCGCTGAGGAGCAGGTCGGCGGCGCCGTCTCCATGACCGACGCACTCGCACTCATCGCTGAGGGCGACACCGAAGAGATCTCCGCACGCGCAGTCTCCGCCTACGAGAAGGTCGCAGCAAACAGCGACGTCGTAATCGTCGACGGCGTCTACCTGCCCGCCAACGCACTCTCCGTCGAGTTCGACCTGAACGTCCAGATTGCACGCGATCTGGGCCTGCCCGTCGTCGCTATCGTCGGCGCACAGGAAGCAACCGTCGAAGAAGCAGTCACCGCAGTCGACGTGGCGCGCACCGAGCTGCTCGCCTCCAAGGCAGACCTGCTCGCCATCATCGTCGGCCGCGCCGAGCCCGAACTGCGCGAAGAAATCGAGAAGTCCGTCAAGCGCGGCGACGCAAACCTGCCCGTCTACGTACTGCCCGAAATCCCCGAGCTGAACGCACCCACCGTCGGTGAAGTTGCCGAAGCCCTCAAGCTCGACACCGAAGGCATCAAGGCAGAAGACCTCGGCCGTGACATCCACGGCATCAAGGTCGCAGCAATGAACGTCTCCAACTTCCTCAACCAGTTCGTTGACGGCGACTTCGTCATCGTCCCCGGCGACCGTGCAGACATCGTTGCAGCAACCCTCGCATCCGCACTGGCACCGACCTTCCCCGCGCCCTCCGGCGTGCTGCTCACCGGCGGCCTGGACGCACTGCCCGGCAAGAACACCGCAGTCGGCTCCCTCATCGACAACGCACCGTTCCCCGTGCTGTCCACCACCAAGGACACCTTCAAGTCTGCACGCGCAGTCTCCCGCGTGCGCGGCACCCTCGAAAGCGGTCACCAGCGCAAGCTCGCAGCAGCAATGGGCGGCTGGGACGAGTACGTCAACAAGGACGAACTGCTCGCACGCCTCGAAATTGAGCGCCCCGCATCCATGACCCCGCTACGCTTCCTGCACAACCTCATCGAGACCGCACGCGCAAACCGCCGCTCCGTGGTCCTGCCCGAGGGTTACGACGTGCGAATCCTGCGTGCATCCGAAATCATTGCACGCCGCGACTTCTGCGACCTGATCCTGCTCGGCAACCCCGCAAAGATTGCCGAAATCTGCCAGGCTGAGGGTATTGAGCTGCCCAGCTCGATCCGCATCATCGACATCGAGAACAACGAGTACACCGAAGACTTCGCAGCAACCTACGCCGAGCTGCGTGCACACAAGGGCGTCACCATTGAGGCCGCTCGCGAGCGCATGACCGACCCCTCGTACTTCGGTACCATGCTCGTCTACAAGGGCATCGCCGACGGCATGGTTTCCGGTGCAGTGAACACCACCGCGAACACCATCCGCCCCTCGCTCGAGTTCATCAAGACCCGCCCCGGCACCAAGATTGTGTCCTCCGTCTTCCTGATGCTGATGGAAGACCGCGTCCTGGTCTACGGCGACTGCGCAGTGAACCCGAACCCCAACGCAGAGCAGCTCGCCGACATCGCGAAGGCATCCGCGGAGACTGCACGCCAGTTCGGCGTGACCCCCAAGGTTGCTATGCTGTCCTACTCGACCGGCACCTCCGGCGCCGGTGCGGACGTGGACGTTGTGCGTGAGGCAACCGAGCTCGTGCGCGCATCGAACCCCGACTTCGCGGTTGAGGGCCCGATCCAGTACGACGCTGCTTCGAACATGTCCATTGCGTCGACCAAGCTGCCCGGCAGCGAGGTTGCTGGTCAGGCTACCGTGTTCGTCTTCCCCGACCTGAACACCGGTAACAACACCTACAAGGCTGTTCAGCAGTCTTCGGGTGCTGCCGCTGTGGGCCCGGTTCTGCAGGGTCTGCGTAAGCCCGTGAACGACCTGTCGCGCGGTACCACCGTTGAGGACATCATCAACACCGTTGCGATTACCGCAATTCAGGCACAGAGCCTGTAAGCCGGTTATTGACCGTTGAATGAGGCCGCCCCGGCCGCCGTCACCCCGTGTGGGTGCGGTGGACGGGGCGGTTTTTTGTGTTGATTTTTACTTTTAATGCGCCGAGAAGCCACATGTGTTTCGAAAAGCAACATGTTACGTGGCTTCTCGAAACACATGTGGCTTTTCAAGGAGGGGTTTTGGTGCAACTCCCCGGTTAGTCCTTGCGGGTGCGGTGGTCGGGATTTGCTCGGTCGAGGCGCACATAGTTGATCACGCCAAGAACAGCCATACCCACCGCGACCAGCACCGGATCGAGGGCGGGCGGGAAGAGCCAGGTGAGCCCCGCCTCCACGGTGTAAGCGATGAGGCGGCAGACAAGGTAGGTACACACCGCCACGAAGAGCGCGTAGGCGACGATGATGCCGACCGGGCGGGGCTCGTAGCCTTCTCGTCGGGCGCGCAGAGCGGCACCCAGGGCGTTACCCAGATACAGGGCGAGAGCACCGACGACGACCGCGGCGGTGAGGGCACCGTCGAGGAGCGTGCGCGGGGTCAACGGTGCGGTGCCTGCCTCAGAGAAGAGGTTGAGGATGCGCACCGCGGCGTAGGCGTAGCAGAAGATGACTGCCGCGCGGATGGTGAGGGGGAGGTTGGTCCAGAAGGTTTTCATGCGGCCCCTTTCAAAGTGGAGGGCGGGCTTCTGTCTGAGTGTTACCCCAAGGATACCTAAAAATACTGGCGTGTGATGCGAATCAATAGCATTTTGACTGGTAAATATTATGCGTGCGGGTGCCGAATTTTTGTGCGCCGAATTTTTGCGCCAAGAAGCCACATGTGTTTCGAAAAGCAACATATTATGTGGCTTCTCGAAACACATGTGGCTTTTCGAGGAGGGGTTTATGGAGGAGGCGCCGGGATTTTTGTAATTACAGGATTCCACCACCCCTCACCCCGAGCCAGTGACCGTCCGGGCAGCGCCAAACCGCCCGGGCTGCTAGGCTGCTTCTATGACCACGACTGACGAAACTCTCCCCTTAGGGCTCTACGAACACCTCAAGAGCGCATCGCTCATGGGCCGCGCCATCCCCGAAGGCGCGCAATGGCAGGAAGAAATCCTCAAAAAGGACGACTACAACATCCCCGAACTGCTCACCCAGTTCTTCGCCACCCAACTGGCCCCCGCCCTCGAAAGCCTCAAAACCCCCGCCGACCAGGTGGAACTCGTCAACCGCATGATGGAGCTCCTACCGCAGGAGGCCGAGGAGCAGAACGATTCGTTGCTGACCGATGATGACAGCAACGTAATTCAGATGCGCGAACTAGCCCTCACTGACGCAAAAACTACGCGCCCCGATATTCCTCTGAGCGACGTTGCTCTGATGACGAATACTTCTAAAGACCTGAATCTCAATACTGAAATTCAGAAAGAATTAGAAAGTGCAGACCGTGTAGATTTGCTCTGCTCTTTTCTTAAAATGTCTGGCGTTAATAGTTTGAGTGAGCAGCTTAAAGCTATTAAAAATCGCGGTATTCCTTTCCGCATTATTACCACCACCTATATGGGCGCGACCGACCGCAAAGCTATTGACCGCCTCGTTGAAGAGTACGGCGCGGAGGTGAAAATCAGCTACCAGGGCGACAGCACTCGCCTGCACGCGAAGGCTTGGCTGTTCCACCGCAATACCGGCATGTCCACCGGCTATGTGGGTAGCTCGAACCTGTCCAGTGCCGCGCTCACTGACGGTCTGGAGTGGAATGTGCGTATCTCCAGCCCGATTACGCCCGGCTTGATCCGCCAGTTTGAAGGCCTGTTTGAAAGCTACTGGAAGAGCGGTGATTTTACCCTCTATACCGCTACTGACCAGGAGAAACAGGAGCTCGACACCGCCCTGGCCAAGGCCGATATTACCGGCCGTAAAAGCAAGGGTCTGGAGTACGATATCGACTCCTCCCTGCTGGATGTGCACCCGTTCCCGCATCAGGCGCGTATGCTCGAAGAAATGCAGAACGCTCGTTCTAAGGGACGTCACCGCAACCTCGCCGTGGCCGCAACTGGCACCGGCAAGACCGTATTCTCTGCCCTGGATTACAGGCGCCTCTGCGAGCAGTCCGGCAAAAAGCTGAAGCTGCTTTTCATTGCGCACCGAAAAGAAATCCTTGACCAGGCGCGCCGCACTTTCGGCGACGTCATGCTTAAAGGTAATTTCGGTGAGCTCCTGACCGGCGGCAAAAAGCCCGAATATAATGAGGCCGTTTTTGCGACTATTCAAACTTTGTCGGGTGCTGCCCTTGAGAATTATGCACCGGACTATTTCGACGTCATCATCATGGACGAATGTCACCACATTAAGGCCGCCAGCTGGGACAAAGTTTTCAACTATTTTGAGCCCCGCGAATTTATTGGCCTGACCGCAACCCCCGAACGAGAAGACGGGGTGAACATCGCCGACAAGTACTTCGGCGGCTACGTGGCGACCTCAATTCGTCTGTGGGATGCACTCGAAGACCACCTCCTCGTGCCCTTCCAGTACTTCGGTATTGCCGACGGCACCGACCTGCGCCGCATCGACGTTCGAAGCGGCAAATACGACGAAAACGCCCTGGAAAACCTGTACACCAAGGGCGAGGCTGAACGCCGCCTGCGCATCATCGTGGAGGAGCTACGCGAGAAGGTCGACAACCCCCTGCGCATGAAGGCGCTCGGCTTCTGCGTGAGCGTGAAGCACGCCGAATACATGGCGCAGAAGTTCAACGAGGTGGGTATTCCCGCCGACTTCTTGGTCGGTACAGATTCCGTCGAGCGCCGCGCCGAGGTCATGAAGAACCTTGCAGACGAAGCGCACGAGCTGACCACGATCTTCACCGTGGACCTGTTCAATGAGGGTGTCGATATTCCGAGCGTCGACACGCTCCTGATGCTACGCCCCACCCAGTCGCTCACGCTCTTCCTGCAGCAGCTGGGCCGCGGTCTGCGCCGTGCACCGTTGAAGTCTGTTCTGACGGTCCTCGACTTTGTGGGACACCAGAACAAGAACTTTATGATTCACAGCAAGTACCGCGCTTTTGCGCGACAAGGTGCCCTGACTGTGGATGATATTGAGAGCCCCGAACTGCCGGCCGGTTGCCACTTCCACCTGGATGAGCTGACCCAGAAGCAGGTCATCCAGAAGATTCGTGAGTCTCTGCGCATGAACCAGCATGCCCTTATCGACACAGCCAAAAGCTACCTGGAAGATATGCGGCGAAACTCCGCGGGCGCCGACATTCGCCCCACCGTCATTGACTTCATCAACCGCTACGGCATGGGTCTACCCCATATTTACGGCCGTAGCAGCAAGGTGCCCCTGCCCGGTGTCACCAAGCCCGTTGCAACGACCTGGACCAGCCTCCAAGCCGCGAGTGGACTGTACCCCGACCTGGTGGTTCCCTTCCACAACAACGTATCTGTCGAGACGAATAAGCGCGTCAAGGCACTCACGCACGTGCACGATACGTTCCGCATTAACGCCTACCTGGAGCTGCTGAACACGGACATCCTGGAACAGGACATGACCGATGAACAGCGCCGCCACGCATGGATGCTCCTGTTCTCCATCTGGCCTTACGCCAAGTGGGACGGTTCCAGCAAGAAGTTCAGCCTCGACGAAGGTCTGGCAACCCTGCGCAAGAACCGCGGTATTCTGCAAGAGTTAGAAAGCGTCTGGAACTTCAACGCCGCTACGGACACCACCTCCACCCTGCCGCTCTTTGAGGGCGAAGATATTCCCCTGCGCACTCACGCGCTCTACTCCCGTGAGGAACTATTCGCAGGCCTGGGCGGCCAAGAGGAAAACTTCAAGGTCCCCGGCGTCTCAGTTAACGGTGTCGTACCCTTCAACCCGACGAATACCACCGCACTACTAGTGAATTTGGAGAAGTCTGAAAAGCACTTCTCACCGACCACCATGTACAAGGACTACGCCATCAGCGCCTCGGAGTTCGCGTGGGATTCACAGAACGCAACGACTCCCGAAAGTCAGCTGGGTCAGCTCTTCCAGCATCATGAAGAGTTGGGGCGCCGCATCGTTCTTTTCGTTCGCCGCAACAAGAAAGATGCTATAGGCACCAGCCCCTACATGTGCCTGGGCACCGTGAAATACATTTCTCACGAGGGTTCCAAGCCGATGCATATTCGCTGGTCGTTGGACCGGCCGATGCCGGCGTCCATGTTCCAGATCGCGAAGATTGCTTCGTAGGGAGTGAATAACCGTAGCAGGCGGCCCCGGATGTTTATAAGCGTTCGGGGCCGCCCGCTTTTTAGACCGAGGTTTTCGATAGGTTAGTGCCTTCACCGTGGGTCTTTAACCCGCAGTGAAGACACTAACCTATCGACGAAAAGGCTAAGCCATAACCCATAACCGACTCTCACCTGCCTGGCACAGCCGGAGATTCGGTCATGGGTTACGGATTTGTGCCATAGGTTAGCGTCTTTGGTCGTAGTTAAAAGCCATGGCAGAAGACGCTAAACCATGGCACAAATTCTGCAGAGGCGACACCTTCGCGCGCACAGAGATATTTGATGCATAAAGCATTGAGAAGCCCGAATAATGGCCAACCACCGCCACCACCCTCAAAAGAATGCAAACGACGGCAAACATACGGTAGGGTGGTAACTGTAGTACTCAATAGCGCACTGATGCGCTTGTTTGGCGCACTACGGGGCTGTTTTCCTTCCGGCAGTCAGTTTGACCTGTGAAAAGCGGCCCGACTAGTAACTAAACAACACACCATCACCGACGATAGGAGCGCATCTTCTATGGATTCGACCATCTTCAACCGCCGTACCCTGCTGGGCAGCGGCGCACTTGTGGGCATTGGTGCCCTGCTTGCGGCGTGTGGCCAGCAGGCAAATAATGAGGCGGCAGCCACCGCCTCTGCTACGCCGAGCGAGTCGGCTTCGGCTTCTGCGGCGGCATCTGAGTCGCCTTCGGCAAGTGCAACCCCGTCTACTGTTCGTGGCTATTCGGGTGGTTCGAAGGCGCCCGACGGCGAGTACCGCGAAGCTGACCCTAACGGCCCGGCGCAGAACGTCCCGAAACCTGCATCGCCTGAGGACGGATACCGAGAAAAATCCAATGAAGGTCTACGCAAAACACTCAACGCATGGATTGAATGGAACAACTACGGTGCCCAGACCGGAGACTACAGTCAAGCACGCAAATTCGTTGATAGCAGCTTCACGGAACTACTAGATTCCTACGAAGGTCTTGAAGCCCTCTACAAGCGAGGCGGCTGGATTATCGCGGGTCTTGATCACTACATTGCTGACGGGAACCCCTGGAGCGAGGGAGAGACTTACTTCTGGAAGGCATACCGGGAGTGGGGCTACGTTATGTACGTTGAACCCAACGGTGATTGGAAGTCTTACGAGAACGACAGAAAGGATGACGACACCTGGAAGTTCTCGTTCAAGTACACCTCTGAGGGCTGGAAGATTATCGATTTTGAACAGGTAGATAACTAGCAATGAAATTTAAATCAAATACCAATATTGCAATATTGTCTTTTCTTATCATATTCAACACTATTTCTCCCGCAGTATCCGTTACAAACGATTGCTCGACCAAAGGTTCTAATACTGCCAAGGTATGTCAAATAGCTGTCAGTAAATCAAAAACTAAACAAAAGACAAATGAAGGCGATAAGAGTAGTTCAAATTCATCATTCAATGATTTTAAATATACTTATTCCACGGTAAATCAGGGAAACGGCGTAAAAGTTACCTACGCCAACGAAAATCCCAATATTATGTCATGCACAACCAAAGACGGAAGAATAGGAACATTCAAGTTCACAAATATGTCGCTTGAATCTGGCATTCCTGTAGATCACGGAAGTCCCCGAAGCCCTTCCTCTGCTAGTTGCATCCCGAACAATACCCGCGCTCTTACCAGTGCCGACAGCCCCGGCCCCGCAGGCCCGACCTACGAAGAAGTCATGGAGGAAATCCGCCACGCTGCAGAGTCCCTAGAGCCGGGCAAGCCGACCCTGCACCAGTCCTACAACAACCCCGCAGGCACTGGCCGAGCAGAAGGCGACCCCAACGTCTACAAGGGTGACCAGGTCAACTTCTACGTCGATGATGGAGGCCCCTACCGCCTCGAAGCAGATATGCTCGCCGGACACGTCGAAATTGAGCTCATGCCCTCCTCCTATGTCATCGAGTACGGCAACGGCGACCAGGCAACCAACTACACGGCTGGTCAGCCCGTGACCACCTACCCTCGCGAACGTCCGCGTGAAACCGCAACAAGTTACGCCTACCAGCGCTCTGGTAACTTCCACGCGTACGCGACCGTGCATTACACGGCTCGTTTCCGTGTGGATGGTGGCCCGTGGCAGATGATGATGGTGACCCCGCAGGCGACTAGTGCCCCGTTGCTGATTCGTGTGTGGCGGGTTGATGTGGGCCGCGTAGCCGGTGACTGCAGCTATGACGACACTCGCTGGGGCTGCAAGAACGATCCGACGATGGGTAAGAAGGATAACCCGAACCCGCGCCTACGCAAGGCCGATATTCGCACCGGCCAGCGTTGGCACCTGAACGATAACGGTGACGGGGACACGGAGTATTCGCTACACCGCGATTGGCCCGACATGTAAGGTCGTTCTCCTGCCGTGGGTCTTA
Organism: Rothia sp. (in: high G+C Gram-positive bacteria); assembly: GCF_015265375.1. Lineage (GTDB taxonomy): Bacteria > Actinomycetota > Actinomycetes > Actinomycetales > Micrococcaceae > Rothia. Next base: position 110,023 of record NZ_JABZXW010000001.1, on the reverse strand, counting down.
CGCTGAGAAGCCACATGTGTTTCGAAAAGCCACTTCTTTGGTGGCTTCTCGAAACACATGTGGCTTTTCGCCGTTCATAAGGGAGGACCAGGAGAACTTTCGATAGGTTAGTGTCTTCGCGCGGGTCTTTAACCCACATTAAAGTCACTAACCTATCGACAGGGCCGTAACCTATCGAAGAATCCTTCTATCGACAAGCCCCCACCCCCATACCATGTAACAACCCGTAACACCCCCTTGTGGTATACCCCCCTAGGGTATATACTGGAGCCATGGAAACCACCAGCAACCAGTGCTGCCACAGCACATCCACCCAGGTCAGCACCGCATCCGGCACACCCGCCGAAAAACCCACTGAGGCGCACACTGGCGCATGCTGCAGTGGCGAGGCGCCCGAAACCCAGTACGGTTACACCTCCAACAAAGAGGCGCACCTCAAGCGCCTGCGCCGCATCGAAGGGCAGGTTCGCGGCATCGCCCGCATGGTCGATGAAGACAAGTACTGCATCGACATCCTCACCCAGGTTGCCGCGGTCTCCAAGGCGCTCCACGCCGTCTCCCTGAACCTGCTCGAAGAGCACATCGGCCACTGCGTGACCGGCGCCGCCGTCGAATCCGAACGCACCGGCGACCCGACCATCGCAGAGGCCAAGGTCAAAGAGGCAACCGCCGCGATCTCGCGCCTCATGCGCAGCTAAACACGTTGCCCCTAAACACCGGGCGGACCCAAGTTTTCAACCCATTACCGAAAGGAAATCATCATGAGCACCACCACCGTTAAGGCAACCGGCCTGACCTGCAACCACTGCGCTATGAGCGTCAGCGAAGAGGTCAGTGAAGTTCCCGGCGTGACCGGCGTGACCGTGGATGTCGTCAAGGACGGCGTCTCCACCGTGACCATTGAGCACGAGGGCACCCTCAACACCCAGGCTGTCGCGGACGCTATCGTGGAGGCTGGCTTCACCCCCGCCGTCTAGCGCGGCAGCCGGCTCGATTAGGAGTCATCATGGCTTACCCTCCGCAGTACATTGCGATGGTTGTTGGCGCGGTCCGCACCCTTGTCGGCGCCGAAAACATGCACCTGCGCGACGCGATTGCCCGCGTTGCCAGGCAGATGAATCTGGATGCGGCGCTGGTCGATTCGTGGGTGAAGCAGAGTCCCGAATATACGGCGCGTGAAGATGCGTCCGGCGCCGCGCGACGTAGCGGCACGAGCGCGAATAAACGTTCCGCCGAGCACGAGCAGGGCGTGAAGGCGCGCGAGAAGGCGAACGCTTCGCCGTTCCCGCGGGCTACCGTGAAACGTGCGTACGGTGTGTCTGATCGTGGCACGAAGGTGACCGGTATTCGCCCGCATACGAGCAGGCCGGATGGGCTGCCCGGCGACCACTGAGCCGCCGCTTTCACAGCCGCAACCCTACGCTCGCCGCCGCGTTTACCGCCTCGCGGTTTTACCCGTGGCTTCACCCTCGCGCGCTCTCGACGCTGCACCCCTGATACTGCACCAAACACCGCCCGGGGCGGGGTCCTTCGAGGCCCCTCCCCCGGCTTGGTGTGTACCTTTTTCTACCCTCCCGTTTTTGAGTTTTGAGGAAGTATTGTGTCTTCTACACAGCCTTCACTAACCACCCGTGAGCCCTCGTTACAGAGTGAGCGCTCTCTTTTTAATTCCGCCGGAACGACCGTAAAATCAACGGAGTCAACCCGAATCATCCACGTGGATATTCAGGGTATGACCTGCGCATCCTGCGTGGGTCGCGTGGAGCGTAAGCTCCGCAAAATCCCCGGCGTTGACCCGGCGGTGAACCTGCCACTGGAGTCGGCGCGCGTCATCGTACCCGAGGGTGTGAGCGACGAGCAGATCGTTGAGACCATCAACAATGCCGGCTACACGGCGCACCTCAAGAACGGGCCACGCGCGGGCGCTGGAACGAACGCGAGCGCATCCGGCGGCGGCGGTCAGCACACCACCCCGAGCATGAAGGGCGGCTTCACCGACCGCATTATCTACGCGACGATTCTGGGTGTGCCCATCTTCCTGATTTCCATGTTCCCCGCGTTCCAGTTCCCGAACTGGGGCTGGGTCGTGGCGATTCTGACCGCGCCGGTCGCGTTCTGGTGCGCCGCGCCGTTCCACCGCGCCGCGCTCATCAATGCCCGTCACGGCTCCTCCACGATGGATACGCTCGTGTCCCTCGGCGTGGTCGTGGCGTACTTCTATTCGCTGGCGCAGCTGCTCATGAACCCGGCGTTGACGGCGCACGTGCACCATGCGGGCGGCAGCTTCTGGTCGATGTTTACCGGCCACCATGCGCCGCTGTACTTCGATTCGGCGTCCATGGTGACGCTGTTCCTGCTGATTGGCCGCGCAATTGAGCACCGCACCCGCCACCGCTCCTCGGATGCGCTGCGCACCCTGCTGAGCATGGGCGCGAAGGAGGCGACCCTGCTGCGCACCGATAAGCAGGGCGTGACCAAGCAGGTGCAGGTTCCGGTGGAGGACCTCATGCCGGATGACCTGTTCCTGGTGCGCCCGGGCGAGAAGATTGCCACGGACGGCGTGGTGGTCGAGGGTACCTCCGCGGTGGATGCGTCCCTGCTGACCGGCGAGTCTGTGCCGGTGGAGGTGCATCCGGGCGATACGGTCACGGGTGCCACGGTGAATACGTCTGGTTCGTTGACGGTGCGTGCGACCCGCGTGGGCACCGAGACGACCCTGGCGAAAATGGGTGAGCTGGTGGCGAGCACCCAGGAGACGAAGGCTCCGATTGCCCGCCTGGCAGACCGTGTTTCTGCAGTGTTTGTGCCGGTGATTTTGGCGATTTCGGCGCTGACTCTGGTCGGTTGGTGGCTGGTGTCTGGTGATGGTGCTGCGGCGTTTAATGCGGCGGTGTCGGTGCTGGTGGTGGCGTGCCCGTGCGCCTTGGGTTTGGCGACTCCGACGGCGCTGTTGGCGGGTACGGGTCGCGGCTGGCAGTTGGGCATTTTGATTCGTAATGCGCAGGTGCTGGAGGCGACGAGCACGGTTGATCGTGTGGTTCTGGATAAGACCGGTACCGTGACGACTGGTGAGATGTCTGTGGCGTTCTACGGCACTTTTGACGACTATGAGTCGGCGGGTGACTTTGCCGGTATTTCGCCGGAATCCGCAGATTCCAAGAATGAGCGTTCCCTGTCTGTTCTGCGTGATGCCGCCGCCGTGGAGGCGCTGAGTGAGCACCCGATTGCCCGCGCGATTGCCGGTTTTGCCCGTGAGCAGGGTGTGCTGGCTGAGGGTGCTTCGGCGCCGAGTGTGAGCGGCTTTGAGGGTGTTCCCGGAGGCGTGCGCGGCGTGCTGAGCGGCGCGGGTGACGGTGCCAAGGAAAGCACCGAGAATGGCGCCTCCCGACTGGTTGTTGTGGGTACTCCCGAGTACCTGCAGGCGGCAGGTGCGCAGCTGAGTGAGGGCCAGTTGGCTCTGCTGGATCAGGCTCGCCGGGCGGGTCTGACGACCGTGGTGGTTGCCCGCGGTGAGGCACCTGATGAGGCCCCGAACACCACCTCCTCTCTGCAGCCGGTCGGCATGATTTCGGTTGCCGACACCCCCAAGCCGGAGGCTGCAGAGACCATGGCACAGCTGCGTGAGCTCGGCCTGGAGCCGATCCTGCTCACCGGTGACGCCCCGCAGGTTGCGCAGGCGGTCGCCTCGCAGGTCGGCATTTCGGCTGAGAACGTGTACGCCGGCGTGACCCCGGAGGGTAAGTCGCAGGTGGTTGAGAAGTTGCAGGCCGCCGGTCACCGCGTGGCGATGGTCGGCGACGGCGTGAATGACGCCCCGGCGCTGGCTCTTGCGGAGCTGGGCATTGCGATGGGTTCGGGCACGGACGTTGCCGCGGAGGCTGCCGATATTGTGCTGACCCGCTCGGATATTGCCTCGGTGGTGACGGCGCTGCGCCTCTCCCGCGCTACGCTGCGCACCATTAAGTCGAACCTATTCTGGGCGTTCGCCTACAATACGGTGGCTATTCCGGTCGCCGTGGCGGGCCTGCTGAACCCGATGATTGCGGGTGCGGCAATGGCGTTTAGTTCGGTGTTTGTGGTGCTGAATTCTATGCGTCTGACGGCGTTTAGGAAGTAGCGAAACATAACGCGAAATTGCCCAAACATTAGCTATTGAAATAGCCTGAACGAAAAATTCAAAAGCATATCTCGCCGTGCTTTTCGCACGGTAAAAGATATAAAGAAATGCACCGCCCGTGTAAAGGCGGTGCATTTCTTTATATTCAGTTTTCACGGGCGGCGGCTTGAACGCCTAGCTTGAACAACGAGCTCAAAAGCCTGGCTCAAACGCCCCTCCCGAAAACCCGAGCTCAACAGTCCGAGCTCCAAAACCCGGCAAGAAAACCTCACCGAGAACCGGGCAGAACCTTAGGCCCAGGTCACCAGGTCCTCGATGGAGCGGCGGCTCTTCGGGGCAATCTCGCGGGCACGGTAACCGAAGGTCACAGCCACGGACACGCCGTACTCCTCCGGGTCGAACAGGCCGGCAGAAGTGAGCAGCTCGTTCACTGCCTCGTAGTTCATACCCTCAATGGGGCAGGAGTCGATGCCGAGCATTGCGGCGCCGGTCATCATGTTGCCCAGGGCGATGTAGGTCTGCTTGGATGCCCAGTCGAAGAGCGCGCGGTCGCTTTCCAGGACCTTCATGTCGTTCTTCTGGAAGTTGCCGTAGCGCTCGAGTGCGGCCTCCATCTGCTCCTCGGTGAGGTTGCGGCTTTCGAGAGTGCGGCGCATCCACGGGGTGTCGTAGCGCAGACCCTTCTTCGCCAGCAGTACGACCAGGTGGCTTGCGTCGTCGAGGGCACCCGCCATACCCCAGGCAATCGGCTTGAGCTTTTCACGCAGTTCGGGGTCCTGGATGACCAGGAACTTCCACGGCTCGGTGCCGACGGAGCTGGGCGACAGGCGCGCAAATTCGAGGATTGCGGCGAAGTCTTCGTCGCTGATGCGGCGGTCGGGGTCGTAGGCGCGGGTTGCGCGGCGGCGGGCGAAAATTTCGAGAGCTTCTTCGCGGGTTACGGTCACGGTTTCATCCTTTGCATGAGGGTTTCATTACCCTGTCATGCTACACCCGCGGAGGGTGCGGGCGGCGGAAAATGTGATTAGTTACGCCTGCAGGAAATACGCCCGCGAGCGGCGGGACCGTATTGCCGGTGTCGTATTACAGGGTGTACGAAGCCGGTGGGCTGGTACCCAAGGCGCCCAGAGCGCACCTGCCCAGCACCTCCTATGATGCCCCTACTCGGCACCGGCTTTCATCCACACATCCGAGGAGGCGCGGCGACCAAAAATGACCGCGCGGATTCCCTGGAAGTACAGAATATACGCCGCCCACAAGCCGCAATACCCGGCGAGCGCATCCATGGTGCCGTTGCCGACCGCCCAGTGCAGGCCGAGCATGACCGGCACGTACATGACGAGCATGATGAAGCAGCCAATCGCCAGGTATTTCACGTCCTGCGCGCCCATGAGGATGCCGTCCAGGGTGAACACGTACGCGGCGATGGGCTGGCCGAGGGCAATGATGACGGTGGCGATGGTGAAGAGGAACGCCACCTGCGCGTCCTGCGTGAAAATCCAGGAGCCGAAGAAGCCAATGAGCGGGCAAATCAGGCCGGTGATGACGCCGTAGATGAGGCTCATGCGGAGCAGCCGGTTTTTCAGCTGGCGCACCTTCGCACGTTCGGATTCTACGTTGAGGTCGCGTTCGCCGAGTTCCTTGCCGAGTAGCGCCTGGGCGGCGATGGCGAGGGAGTCCAAGGCGTAGAGGAAGAGGTTAAATACGCCCATGCCGAGCTGGTATGCGGCGGTGTGTTCGGTGCCGAATCGTGCCACGACGAACACGGTCAGCAGGGAGGCAATGCGCATGGACAGGGTGCGCAGCATGAGCCAGGAGCCGAGTGAGAGCACCGAACGCATGCCGGCGACGTCGGGTGCCCAGCGGACGGCGTGTTCGCGGGTGCCGCGCATCATGACCACACCGAGCGCGGCAGCCATGCCCCACTGGGTGAGGGAGGTGCCGGTCGCCGAACCGGCGACACCCCAGCCGACCGGGTAGATGAGCAGCCAGTTCAGCACAATGTTCACGAGCGTGCCGACCGTGGCGACTTTGAGCGGGGTGACGGTGTCTTGCAGCCCGCGGAGCGTGCCGACCTGCGCGAGGATAATCATCATCGGCGGGATGCCCCAGAGCGAGTGGTGCAGGTAGTCGAGGGCGTAGCTGATGGTTTCGTCGGTCGCGCCGAGGCCGCGTAGCAGCGGGTCGGCGAAGGCGTATCCAGCGATCATGAGGAGCATGCCGAGGCCGAAGGCGACCCACACGCCGTCCACACCGATCTGCCAGGCGCGGCGCAGGTTCTTCTCGCCGAAGGCGCGCGCCACGGCGGGTGTGACGGAGTAGGCGAGGAAGTTCATGAGGCCCACGACCGTGGTGACAAGCGTGGCGGCGATACTCATGCCGGCGAGTTCTGCTTTGCCGAGTTGGCCGATGAGGGCGGAGTCGGTGAGCACGAAGATGGGTTCGGCGATGAGCGCGCCGAAGGCGGGTACGGCGAGTGCGAGGATGCGCCGGTTCAGCGAAGGCTCGGCGGTGTTGGCGCCAGTGTTGGCGCTGGGGCTCGCGGCGGTATTCGCGGTATTCTTCGCGAGCGCGCCGGATGCAGCGCCACCGGGCGCAGTGCTACTGGGTTCAGTATTTGGGTGCTTCTGTGTGCTCATCCTTCTAGGCTACTCCCCACCGCTGCGGCGGGTGCCCGCGCGCGGGGCGGGGTGCACTCTGCGAGATAGGCGTGCGAGATGCGCTTTAGGCGCCTCGGCCGCGCAGTTCGTCGAGGGCACGGCGTTCCTTCTTGGTGGGGCGGCCGCTGCCTCGTTCGCGTTTAGCGACCGGAGGCATGGAAAGGTAGGCGGGGCGCGGGCCCGAGAGGTCTTCGTAGCAGGTGACGGCGATGGGTGCGCCTACGCGTTTGACGAGGAGTTTTTCGACTTTGAAGACGCGTTCCCAGCCGGGGTAGCGCACGCGCACCACGTCGCCTTTTTTGAGTTTTTGGGAGGGTTTGGCGGGGGCGTCGTTGACGCGCACGTGGCCGCCTTTACATTCGTCGGCGGCGAGGGAGCGGGTTTTAAAGATGCGCACTGACCAGAGCCAGAGGTCGAGCCTGGCGCTGGTTAGTGTGGTGGTGTCTTCTGCGGTCATGTGTTCATTGTGGCGCGAGGCGGGCGGGGCACCAAATCAGGTGCGCCCACCTATCCTGCGCAATCTCACCGTAATCTCACCGGGCAAATCCGCAACCGGCACCGAACCCGCCACGCGGCGGAAAATTTTCTATTGCACGCACCTCCCTATTGAGCACAAACCCGCATCCACTAGGGGTATTGTTAAGTCACCTTCTCAAGAAGTGTTCTCAAGGCCACCTAGTTCGCGTGGTCTACGGGGGGGGGTTGTGGCCGCGACGCCACGGGCTCCCCGTAACAGATTGGATATACACCATGTCAGCTTTGAAAAAGCTTATGGCGGCTGCCCTCATCAGCACTGTGCTGTCCTCTTGCTCTTTCGGTCCCACGTTGGAGAAGGACGAAAGCGCCCGCGCGATTTTCGACGTAGAAAATGACCAGGTAATCCTACCCCTGGACGCATACGACACCACCGGCAAGGACGAATACTTCACCAAAGCCCTTGAGCTCGCCCGCAAAAAGTGCTTTGCCGAACACGGGCAACACTACAAGATGTTTGTCCGCACCGAGGGGGCCGGCAGGAACTTCGGCAGGACCTACGGAATCTGGAACGTTGAGTACGCCCAAAAGTACGGCCTCCACAAGAGCGACGACTCGAATACGCTGGATCTGTCCTCCCCTGCGCCCTCATCCGACCCCGGGAAGGATGTCAGCACCGAATGTTATCAGCGCGCCAGCGATGAGATGAAGCAAATTGGAGAGATACCATTCGGCTCCGCCACGTATAGGCGTTTGGAAACCGATGCCCGAAACGCCGCAGGGGATCAACAGCTCAAAAAATCCCTCGACGACGAGTGGAAGCGATGCGTCAAGGACAAGGGTCTCACCCCCGATAGTGAGATGACCGTCAAGGAAGAAAAGAATATTCGTCAGAGCACCACCCCCTCAGAAGAGGAAATTCGAATCGCCACTATCCAGGCGCAGTGCAATCAGGATGTAGGCCGTTCGCAGAAGCTCTACGACCTGGAGGCGCAGTACCAGAAGCCGCTCGTCGCCAAGAACCAGGCTGCCCTGGAGAATGAGCTCAAGGAATTCAAGCGCCGGGACGAGCAGTTCAAACAGTACGTCCTCGACAACCAGTAACAGCGAATAGCAGCCGGTAATAGTCGGTATGCCGAAAGGGTGTGTGCCGTGTTCAGTGAACACGGCACACACCCTTCTTACGTTGCACCGGCTATATTGTGCCGGCTACGTTGTACCGGCGGTCTAACCCGCGGTGGTTATGCCTCCACCGTTGCGGTGCGGCGCTCCTTGAGAGCCCAGCCGATGACACCGGCGAGCAGACCGAACGCAATCCAGGAACCGAGCACCAGCCACTGGTCGCTCGTTGCAACCTCCGGGAAGTACGCAATCGAACGCAGCAGAGTCGAGGAAGCACCCGGCACCAACATCTGACCAATCTGACCCCACGCACCGGGCAGGAACACGCTCGGCATGGTCGCACCCGAAATCGGGTTACCAATGAACATGGTCACCACGGCGCTCAGACCCAGGCCAGCGGAGGGAACCAGCAGGGCGCCCATACCGATCATGAAGGACGCGGTAGCCAGGTAGGTTGCGGCGAAAGCAGCCCACAGGGTTGCGAAGTCACCGGGAATGAAACCGAACCAGGTGCTCAGAATCAGGGCGGTCAGTGCACCGGCGATGACGGAGTACAGGGTTGCGGTGGCGAAGCGGCGCCAGGTGCCGTTAATCAGGGTCAAGGAGAGCATGCCGCCGATGGTTCCGCCCATGACCAGGGGGAATGCGGCAATAGCCAGACCGGTACCGGAGGAGTCATTCTCGCTCAGGGGCACAACTGCGGTGGTCTTCACCTCCATTGCGGATGCCTGTTCGGCCTGCACCTTCATCTGCTCCAGCTGGGCGGCAGCCTGCGCACCCTGCTCGCCTCCCGCCTGCACCGCCTGGGTGAGGGCTTCCGTCTTAGCGGCGAGTGCCTTCTGCTGAATCTGCGCGTTCAGCTGGGTGGCAACACCGTTGAGTATCTGGGTTGCTGCGGTGTTGGCGGCGGGGGCGGTCAGCACCTCGGGAGCAGCGCCTTCGGTGAAGATGATTGCGCCATAGGTTTCGCGCTGCTTGATTTGCTGTTCAGCCTCTTCGCGGGAGGATGCCTGCTTCAAGTCGAAGGTTTCAATACCTTGGTCTTTGAGGGACTGTTCAAACTGGCTGACGGTCACCTCGGGGCCTGCGATAGAGACGGGCAGGTTCTTTGCCTCCATGGTCTTGGTGGGCCAAGTGAAGGCTAGGACGACGAGTGCTACCAGCAAGGATGCTAGTACGGAGGTGGCGATGACCTTGAGCCAGGAGGAGCGCTCGGGGGCTGAGGCGGTCACCGATTCCGCAGTGACTGCGGTGGTAGTTTCATTGTTCACAAGAATCTCCAAACAAAATGTTTATTTCGTTTACGAGTCAGAACTCTACCCTCGATTTTTACTGAGTGCAAACGAAATAGCTATTTTGTTTATAAAGTCACAAAAAGAATCAGTGTTGTGTTTGCGCGTTTTTTAGCCCCACCCCCTAGACTGGAACCATGCCCCGACTAACAGACGCCACCAAAGCCGCACGCCGAGCCCAAATCATCGAAGCCGCCATTAGCTGCTTCCTCGAAAAGGGCTACACCAACACCTCCATGAGTGACATCATCAAAGCCTCCGGGCTGTCCTCCGGGTCCATCTACTCGCACTTCTCCGGCAAAGAAGACATTCTCATCACCGCCATCAACGAGCGCCTCAACAACGTCAAGGAGCTCTACGAAACACTCCCCGAAGGCGCAGGCCCCCAGGATATTCTCGAAACCATCCACACGAACCAGCTGGTAAACGACAATTTCTCTGCCATGCTGCGCATCCGCCTTGAGTCGCTCCACGCACCCGAAATCGCCAGGGCAACCGCGGACATCATGCCCCTATTGCAGGGCATCATCGTAAAGACCCTTACCCTCTGGGCAGCTGAACAGCTGAGCGTTCTACACGAAATCAACCCCGATTCGGCGCAGCGCACCCCCGAACAGGAGGCGCTCATCGCCGACTACGCCCGCGACACCGCGGACGCCTTCATGATGGTCTTCCAGGGGTACATGCTCCGCTCCTTCTTCGGTAGCACCGAAGAGAAGGACCGCCTCTACCGCGTTGCAATGGCACTCCTTCCTGAGTAGTTGACCACCCAATAGTCCCCAAAAATCACCCTTGAGCGGTTGTTTTTCAGCATTTAGACCATGCAGGGGCAACATAGGCCATTCACATCCTGCAGGCGTAGAATCGAGAAACCATGACTGAATCCTGCACCCCCGCAACCCCCGAGCCGCGCGCCACCAACCCCGCCGAGCTGAACAACCTGCGTGCCGCACACGCCGATGAGCTCTCCTCACGCACCCGCGCCACAAGCATCCCGGCAGACTCCTGCTCCCTCTACGACGACGAGGCGCTCGGCGGCACCGCCGGACGCGCCACCGCATGGCTGGCGCTCGAGCACGTGGGCCAGTGGGGGCGCGACGTGCTGGACGGCTCCGCCCTCGGCGAGGAGCTTTCGGAGGCGTTGGGCGAGGCAGTCTCGCAGGCGGGTTTGAAGTTCCTACTGATCCGCCAGACGGGCAGGGCGGGGCGCGTACTGCACGGCGCGCCGGATGCATCCGGCAACCCGACCCACCGGGTGCTCTACGCGCTCTGCACCCCGGGTGAGGAGAAGCTCTACTCGTTCAGCGTGAGCACCCCCGAACAGCTCCTCGACCTACCCCTGGGCAACCCCCAGGAGTTGATTCAGGCGACCGGCGCGGAGCTCATGGGATCCCCCGCCATTCTCGTGTGCACCCACTCCAAGCGTGACCGCTGCTGTGCCCTGCGCGGTCGCCCCATTGCGGCGCACCTGGCGGATATCCTGCCGGGCAACGCGGTCTGGGAGTGCTCGCATACGGGCGGTCACCGCTTTGCCCCGGTCGGCATTATGCTGCCCACCGGCTACACCTACGGTCGCCTCTCGGAGCCTTCGGCACTGGCGGCGTACCTGTCGCTGGCGGGTCGTTCCATTCCGTCGTTGCACGGCCTGCGAGGCCGCAGCACGGATACTCCAGTGGAGCAGGCAGCGGAGGTTGCCGTACGCCTCGAACTGGAGAAAAAGGGCGAAGAAGTATCCTCTGGAGGTTTGGTTTCACGTGAAACATCGGGGCGGGAGGCATTCGTTGCGCTCCGCGAGGCGGGCATCGATGTGAACGTCGAGACAAGCACTGAGTTCTCCCCTGAATTTTTTGCGGCGTTCTCGCCTAAAGATTTCTCCGAACACCCCACCGTGGAGGCGGCACTCACCTCCCACACCGACGGACGCACCTGGGTCACCTTCTTCGAGCGGGTCGCCCTTGAGCCGCGCCCCAACTCGTGCGGCAAGGGTCCCGCAGATGCTTTCAGCCGCGAGCTGCTCGCACTGCGCCAGCTCTAGCGCCCACGCATGTGTAGACAGCACGAAGCCCCAGCGGGCACCTTCTCGGGTACCCGCCGGGGCTTCACTGTATTCAGACTTATCCGGCGAACGGGTTCGGCGCGCCGACGTACTGCAGCTCGGTGTACTCCTCCAGACCCTCGGGGCCACCCTCGCGACCCATACCGGACTGCTTCACACCACCGAAGGGAGCCGCCGCGTTCGAGATGACGCCGGAGTTGTAACCGATCAGGCCAAACTCCAGACCAGCCGCCATGCGCGTAAAGCGCGGGTGGTTGTTCGTGTACACGTACGCGGCCAGGCCGTACTCGGTGTCGTTGGCGAGCTTCAGGGCGGTGCGTTCGCCCTCCTCACCGTAGCCGCCGAACGTGGCAATCGGGGCGACGGGCCCGAAAATTTCTTCACGCCACACCCGCATCGAATCGGTCACGCCGGTCAGCACGGTGGGGGTCACGAAGTTGCCCTTGTTCAGGTTCTTGGGCATGCCGCCGGTATCGCTCGGAACATTCTCCCCAAGCTCGGGAATGTACCCGCCGCAGGCGAGGAGCGCACCCTTACCCAGGGCGTCTTCGACCATAAAAAGCATGGATTCAACCGCTGAAGGTTGAATTAGCGGTCCACAGTCGGTTCCGTCGACGGTTCCGTCACCCACGACGGTCGCCTCCATACGCTCCACGAAGGCGCGGGTGAACTCTTCGGCAATGTCCTCGTGCACGATGAATCGGTTGGCGGCGGTGCACGCCTCACCCATATTCCTCATCTTCGCCGCGTAGGCGCCCTCCACGGCGGCGGGAATGTCCGCATCCTCAAAGACGATGAACGGTGCGTTGCCGCCCAGTTCCATGGAGGTGCGCAGAACGTTCTGCGAGGCCTGCGCGAGCAGGGTGCGGCCCACGGCGGTGGACCCGGTGAACGAGACCTTCCGCAGGCGCTCATCAGCCATCAGCGCGGAGACAACCTCGCCGGTACGGGAGGTGGTCACCACGTTCAGCACGCCGTCCGGCAGGCCCGCCTCACGCATCAGGGACGCGAAGTACAGGGAGCTGAGCGGAGTCAGGGAGGCGGGCTTGAGCACCGCGGTGCAGCCCGCCGCGAGCGCCGGGGCGACCTTGCGTGCCGCCATGGCGAGCGGGAAGTTCCAGGGGGTAATCAGCAGGCAGGGGCCGACGGGGCGGCGCACGGTGGTGATCTGTAGCCCGGATTCGGGGGCGATGCCGGTGCGGCCAAAGTTGCGGGCGGCTTCTTCGGCGTACCAGCGCAGATAGTTCGCGGCGTAGGCGACTTCGCCGCGGGACTGGTCGAGGGGCTTGCCCATTTCGAGGGTCATGAGCCGGGCGATGACTTCGGTGCGCTGCGTCATGAGCGTGTAGGCGCGGTTGAGGATGTCGGCGCGTTCGCGGACGCTGGTTGCCGCCCATGAGGTGCGGGCGTCGCAGGCGGCGTCGAGTGCTTCGATGCCCTGTTCGACGCTGGCGTCGGCGACGTGCGCGAGGATTTGGCCGCAGGAGGGGTTGTGCACGGGGAAGGAGTCGTTGTCGCCGGTGACCCAGCTGCCGCCGATAAGCAGGTCGGTGGGCACGTAGAAGAAGGGGTAGGAGGGCCGCTCGTAGGGGTCGATGGGTTCGCGCTGCGGCATGTTGATGCTTTGCATGTGCGGTTCGGTGCGGCCTCGTAGCTGGGCGGATTTCGCGGCGGGCTTTGCGGCGGGACTCTCGGCGGAGCTTTCGGGTGAGGTGGTCATGGCGTGCCTTTCGGGTTGGGGCGGCCGGTGCGGTCGACTCTGACGCTTTTAATTCTAGTCCCCGTCCTCTCCCCTGCCCCGCACGCCTACACGTCCTCGCTCGCTCTCTCCCCGCCTTGGAAAGACCGCAGGCACGCCGAAGGGGGCCGCATCCATTACAGATGCGACCCCCTTCGGACCGGATTCTCGCTCGGTGCGTTGCTCAGCGCGCGAGCATCCTAGCTGGGGATTATGGAAGGCGTTGCCCGGAAGGGATGCTCGGTGCTACATCCGCTCTGCCCGGTACCCGCACCTTCACCGCTGAGCGGCGGTGAGGCGGGCACCTAGGTGGGTTAGGCCCACCTGTTCTCTCAAATCCAGGACTGGCGTGCCTCGATTCGGGTCAGCTCCAGGGGACCGCCATCGTTGGTGCCGTGGAAGCGGCCGAAGTGTACGTACGGGCCGCGGTAGGCGCTGTGGTTGATGGGGCTGGAGTACTGGCCGTTGACGGTGTAGTAGAAGCTGTTCTTGTTCACCACGATCTTGCAGTTCAGTGCCTGGCCGGTGGTGACCTTCTGGCGCAGCTTCATGGTGTGCAGCACGCGCGGGCTGGTCTGGTTCGGTTCAAAGCAGAGAATCTGCGCCACGGAGCCGCCGCGGTAGTTGGGGCGGATGGCGAGTACGTAGGTGCCGTCTTCCTGTTTTGCAGCGAACTTCTTGCCGATGCCGAAGGCGCCGTCGTGTTCGCGACCGAACGCAATGTAGCCGTAGTGACCATCCTGCTTCGGCACTGCACTGGTCCACTTCATGGAGAAGTCGAGAGTGTACTTTTCGCGGGTGGTGTAGTTCGCCAGGGGGCCGAGCAGTACGGATTCGTCGTAGCGCTGGTTGTGCACGATGGCGGTGCCGGTCAGGTCGGGCATGTCCGCTGCGACGGAGGGGTCGGCGGGCAGCATGCCGTGGGGGCGCTTGCCGGTCTTGATCTTGACGCTGGAGTCGAAGGGGTCACCGATCACCCAGTAGGGGTCGGGGCACATGAAGCCCTTCACGCCCAGTGCCTTGTACTTTTCGTAGGCGGAGCGGCGGTGGATTTCCCAGACGATGACTGCCTTACCGAGGCCGGTGAGAGCGCGTACGTTCTCTTCGCTCATGGAGCCCTGGGAAGCGCCGGTCGGCTTCTCGTAGTAGGGTACGCCGATGGCGTCCACGTTTTCGTGGCGTGCCATTGCGGAAATCTTGTCGATGGGGTCGCCGCCGTCGAAGTAGCACCAGGTGGCGCAGCCTGCGGAGTTGGCAAGCTTCAGGTAGCGGGAGGTGGGTTTGAAGCCGCCGCTGCCGTCACGGTACATCTTGATGACGGTGCGGCGCTGCAGGCCACGTTCGGTGATGAACTTGACGAGGCCTGCCTGTGCGGGGCCGTCCTTCGCTTCGAGGAACAGTACGACCTTCTTGCCGCCGACGGAGGCGTATTCGCCGCCTGCGGGTACGGCGTCAACCGCTGCGATGGCCTCTTCGAGGGTGGGGATGTCGTACAGGTCGGTCTTCTCACCCAGGTTCTTGCGCATGTTGACCTTGTGCTGGCGCAGTTCGGCGAGGGTGTGGCCGCGCACGTCCAGGGCCGCACCGGTGGTGCGCTTGATGTTGGTGTCGTGCATGCAGACGAAGTGGCCGTCGCTGGTGGTGCGTACGGAAATTTCGACGGCGAGGGCGCCTCGGCGTACGGACTCTGCGTAGGCGTAGGCGGTGTGCTCGGGGCTGATGTTGCCGGCGCCGCGGTGGGCGATGAAGAATTCATCGGTCTTGTAGAGCAGCTGGTGTGCGGGGGAGCCGCTGTGTACTGCCGCGAGCTGTGCGCGGGTGTTGGCTGCGGCGTGGGCTTCGCCTGCCTGGAGCATGAGAGCGGCGGGTGCCAGTGCGGAGGCACCGATGAAGCCGCGGCGGCTCAGATTCTTAGAGGTCTTCGGGAATGCAGTCACCGTAGTGGTCCTTTTTCGTTTATGAGTTGAGCGTAATGTGTGTGGTTGGTCATTGAAGTTTTGGTTTATAGCTGAGGGTCCGGATTCTCTCAACTCAAACTGCAACTCTAAGTAGAATAACGATTTTTTATCGGTTCTTCATAGCGTTCACAGAAATATAGGGTATCATTTGCGCCTCATTCTTGCCCGCCGTGCAAGCTGCGCCGGGTATTCCTCCTTTTCCGCCGCTTTTAGTGGCGGCTATTCATACGGCGTTAAAAAATTTCTCGTGTAACGAAAAAGGCCGCGCCTGTAGCCCGATTGAGCCTGCAGGACGCGACCTTTTGCGTTAAACGTTTTTCAAAGGGTATTCACCCTTATTGAAGCTGAGCTATTTTCGCTGGTTCAGCTTACTTCTTGGATGCCTGAGCGACGCGGTCACCGGCTGCGACGGGGCGGCGGGACTCAGAGTCCTTGGAGATGTTGAACTTGGCGGTGTTGGTGATCATCACCATGGTTTCCTTGGAGGGGATGCGACCCTCGATAGCTGCCCAGTCCACCTCGATGATGGGGGCGCCAGCCTCAACCTTGTCGCCTACGTTAGCGATCTTGGTGAAGCCTTCGCCGCCGAGCTCAACGGTGTCGATACCGATGTGGACCAGCACCTCGCCGCCGTTTTCGGTGCGAAGCATGAATGCGTGCAGGGTGTCCTGAATCAGTGCAATGGTGCCTGCAACGGGCGCGACGATGGTGCCTGCGGTGGGGTTCACTGCGTAGCCGTCACCCATAACGCCCTGAGAGAAAACGGGGTCGGAGACTTCGCTCAGCGGCAGGTACTCGCCGGTAACAGGTGCGACGTAGACGTCTGCGGACGATGCTTCCTGTGCGGCAGCTTCCTTCTTCTTCTTGCCGAAACCGAACATATATGCTCCTTCTGGTCGTGTGGCGCTATGAATAGCGTGTATTTGTAGCGCTGATGCGTCCGCGTCGGATGCGGGCGTCGTTGCCTTCTTGGTTTCACACCGGGCGGCGCCTGCCTATACGCAGGATCCGCACACTCCGGTGCATATGCACTCAGAATACAACACCTGAACCCGCAGCTCACGAGCTGAGAGTCATTCGACTCGAATTCTGCAAATATTCCGCAATTCTGGAACTTCACATCACACTTCTGCACTCTTGAGGTCCCGAGTACACTTAGTGAAGGACTGGCACCCCTCCCCCGAGCCGGTGCCGATAAGAGAGAAAAGGCTAAAAACTGATGACTGAAGCGGCTGAAACCGTTCTTGAAGTATTTATTCCGGGTCCCGGCGAGAACCCGGAGGATCCGCAGGATATGGAGCGCTCCGAGTTCCTGGGTGCCGCGCAGGAGGCGCTGGATTCGGGCGTGGACATTGAGGTGTATTCCACCGACTCGTACCCGTCCGCGTTTGAGGAGTGCGCGCCGGTTGCCGAGCAGATTGAGATGAACGGCCGCGAGGTTCTGCCCCTCATGCTGGTCAACGGTGAGGTGAAGGTGTCCTTCGCGTACCCGACCGCCGAGCAGATTAAGCGTTTTGCGCGCGCCCACCTGGTCGCCCAGCCGAAGGCGAACGCGGCAGCGGCAGCGTGCGGCCCCTCCGGTTCCCCGGCGGCGTCGATGATCCCGAACCTGAGCCCCCTGGCGGAGCCCGCCGGTTTCGCGGCGACCCTGGCGGGTAAGGCACCCCAGCCGGTTGGCGGCCCCGAGATCGGCAACCGCGTGAACCTCATGGGCGGTGACACCGGCGACGGTATCCCCACCTCCGGTTCAGTGGCTGTGAAGTCCGGCGGGTGCGGATGCGGTGGTTGCGGCTGCGGCGGCAAGTAAACCGCCCCTGCCGGCAATGAGCGCCCGGCTCGCCCGGTTTTAGCTACATATACAAAGAGCGGTGCCCGCCTCCTCAATGTGAGGAGGCGGGCACCGCTTTCGCTTAACGAAGCTTAGGTTCACACCCGGCAGCGACTAAGGGAGCCGCAACGGGCGAACAGTACCTTACTTGATGGAGGTACCGACGGAACCGAGCTGCTGGCAAGCCTCGACCACGCGTGCGGCCATGCCTGCCTCTGCAGCTGCACCCCAAACGCGGGGGTCGTAGGTCTTCTTGTTGCCGACCTCGCCGTCAACCTTCAGCACACCGTCGTAGTTGCTGAACATGTGGCCAGCAACGGGGCGGGTGAATGCGTACTGGGTGTCGGTGTCGATGTTCATCTTGATAACACCGTAGGACACTGCGTCTGCAATCTCCTGCTCGGTGGAGCCGGAGCCACCGTGGAAGACCAGGTAGAAGGGCTTGTCGCCCTTGCCGTACTTAGCGCCGACCTCGGTCTGGATTTCCTTGAGCAGCTCGGGGCGCAGGTGAACGTTACCGGGCTTGTACACGCCGTGAACGTTACCGAAGGTCAGAGCAGCCATGTAGGTGCCCTTCTCGCCCAGGCCGATTGCCTCAACGGTCTTGATTGCGTCTGCAACGGTGGTGTACAGGGAGTCGTCGATAGCGCCTTCAACGCCGTCTTCCTCGCCACCAACGGCACCAATCTCAACCTCGAGAACGAGCTTTGCCTTGGAGGTACGCTCGATCAGCTCAGCAGCAATCTTCAGGTTCTCGTCCAGGTCGATTGCGGAGCCGTCCCACATGTGGGAGTTGAAGATGGGGTCTTCACCGCGAGCAACAGCCTTCTCGGACTCTGCCAGCAGGGGCAGGACGAAGCCTTCCAGCTTGTCCTTGGGGCAGTGGTCGGTGTGCAGTGCAATGTTCACGTCGTACTGCTTAGCAACTTCGCGTGCGTATGCTGCGAAGGCCAGGGAGCCAACGACCATGTCCTTCTTGGAAGCGCCGGACCAGTATGCTGCACCACCGGTGGATGCCTGGATGATGCCGTCCGAGCCAGCCTCTGCGAAGCCGCGGATTGCAGCATTCAGGGTCTGGGAGGAGGTCACGTTCACTGCGGGGTACGCGAAGCCCTTTTCCTTCGCGGTCTGCAGCATTTCTGCGTAAACTTCGGGGGTTGCAATAGCCATATGCTGACTCCTTGGATAGATGCGACCGGTTACCGATGCTGGGCCGGTTCACCATATTTTGTTGGCGCGCGAGACGCCTCCTACTCGCACTATTTTACCAAGATACGACTTATTTATCGTTAATTTTTTGTGGGTTTTTTTGGGTTTACTGCAGCGAAATTTCCGCGAATTACCGCGGTAAAGTAGAGGTGTTAATGACTTGATGTCTTCTGTGCGTGCAGGGCAGCGTACACATCACCCGGACGCGATGAAAGGAACCTCCCATGAGCAAGGCGAGCGCTAAAAATAATCCAAAACAGCTCGACGCGAAACGTGAGAAGCGTGCCCGCCAGGCGCAGCGTCGTGCTGAGCGTGAGCATCCGAATGCGGCGGCTATTGCCCCGGTGCGCGCCCAGTTGGATGAGATTCTGGAGCGTAAGAGTCGGCATGTTTTGGGGCATGGCGATATGGCGAAATCCCTTGAGTTGATGGAGAAAATGCGTGATGAGGGTGCGAGTGACCACGAGATTGATGTGGCGCTTGCGGAGGCGAAGCTCCCCTCGGTCGTGCAGGTTGGTCGTAAGTCGTTGATGCGTTGGCCGAGTTGGTGGTGGTTGAATCGTCGTGAGCGTGCGTTGCGTGCGAAGATTGACCGCCTGATGGAGGGCTAGAGTCCCGTTCTGATTAGGTTGCTGGAGCGCCCCGTTGTGGGTGCTCTTGTGCTGTGCGGTGGTGGGGGAGTTGATTTTTTGAACTTAGGGTTCAATTAATCTATTTCACAAAACAAATAAAACCACACAATACAACATGAACCAAATATATTCATAAGATATGCATTATATGTATATAAATTGTTACGTGACGCGGGTTATATTTACCTAAATTACCGTGCTATAGTCGTTACAACCCACAGACGTGTTCCCAACCACATTTCATGTAACACGTGCTTCAGACGTAACTATCCAAGGAGGTATAGCATGAGCACCTCACCGAACAAGAACCCGCAGACTTCTGCAGCGGATCAGTACACCAAGCCCCCCACAGACGACCCGTTCGCACACGAACAGGAAGGCTTCCACAAGGGGCTTGGCGCACGTCAGCTCCAGATGATCGCCATCGGTTCCGCTATTGGTACCGGCCTGTTCCTGGGCACCGGTAGCCGCCTGCAGGACGCAGGCCCCATGCTCGCCGTCATCTACGCCGTCATCGGCTTCTTCGGCTACCTGATTCTTCGAGCCCTCGGCGAGCTGATCCTTCACCGCCCCTCCTCGGGCTCCTTCGTCTCCTACACCCGCGAATTCTACGGCGAAAAGGCCGCATTCGTATCCGGATGGCTGTACTGGCTGAACTGGGCAATGACCGCCGTTGCAGACGCCACCGCTATCGCTATCTACATCAGCTGGTTCGGTCGATACAACCAGTTCTTCGCAGATATTCCCCAGTGGCTCAGCGCATTCATCGTCGTTATCGTCACTGTGGCTCTGAACCTCATCTCCGTGAAGCTCTTCGGTGAGCTGGAATTCTGGTTCGCACTCATTAAGATTCTTGCCCTGCTGTCCTTCATGGCGGTAGGTATCTGGTACCTGGTCTTCGGTGAACCCATCAACGGCGTCACCCCCGGCCTGAGCCTTATTGCAGCCAATGACGGCTTCTTCCCCAACGGTATTCTTCCCGCTCTTATCGTGGTTCAGGGCGTTGTGTTCGCCTACGCCGGTATTGAGCTGGTCGGCACCACCAGTGGTGAAACCAAGAACGTTGAGAAGGTTATCCCCCGCGCTATCAACACCGTGATTTGGCGTATCGCGATTTTCTACGTTGGTTCCGTGGTTCTGCTCTGCCTGCTCATGCCCTACACCGCATATAAGGACGCAGAGTCGCCGTTCGTGACCTTCTTCGACGCTATCGGCATTGACGGTACCGCACCGATTATGCAGCTGGTCGTTATTACCGCGGCTGCTTCCTCGCTGAACGCTGGCCTGTACTCCACCGGCCGTATCCTCCACTCGATGGGTGTTGCAGGTTCGGCACCGAAGTTCACCACTAAGGTGTCCCGCTCCGGCGTTCCGGTGGCAGGTATTCTGCTCACCGGTGTGATTGGTCTCTTCGGCGTTGTGCTGAACTTCTTCGTTCCCGAGCAGGCGTTCGAGGTCGTGCTGAACATCGCATCCGTGGGCACCATGGCTAGCTGGGCGGCTATCGCAATGTCGCACCAGAAGTACCTGAAGCTGGTCGGCGAGGGCAAGTACAAGCGCCCCAACTACCGCGCACCCGGCGGTCGCTTCAGCGACTGGGCTGTGATGGTGTTCCTCGCTGTTGTGATGGTGCTGATGGCTCTGGATTACCCGGTGGGTACCTACACCCTGGCATCGCTGTTGCTGGTTATCCCGCTGCTGATTATCGGCTGGTACACGGTTCGTGACCGCGTCAACGAGATTGCTCGCGTCCGTGAAGGCTACACCGGTTCCGTGCCTGTGATTGCTGCCCGCCCCGTGGTGAAGAAGCTCGTTTCGGAGCCTCGTACCCACATTGACCTGGGTGAACTAGACGCTGAGGACGAGGACAAGCCGAAGGGCAACTAACCCGACGGCAGCCTCCGATCCCGTGATATCCCAGTGAAATCCCGGTGAAGGCGATGAGGGGGTTCTAGACCCTAGCCCGTAGGTTCCAGGAGTTCTAGGGCCCCCTCCCCACACGTCTTCCGTGTTCGCTCCGTATTACATCCGTGTAATACATAAAGCAAAGTACATATTTACAGCATTTCTAATACGGTGTGTCCTGCAATATATTTTGAGATAATAGATATCCGCAGTGACCACCAGATGCACAAAGAAGTTTTGTGCAGATATTCAAAGGAGAAAATCATGACTGAACGTCCTAGCGCACACGCGGTGGAATTTGTTGACGTCGCCTCGATGGCGAAGTGGATTCAGAAGGACGGCGTAGGCAACATCATTGCCGGCATGGTCGACTTCCTCGAAGAAGACTTCAAGAAGTGGCAGAGCTTCGACAAGATCCCGCGCGTCGCCTCCCACACCCCCTTCGGTGTGATTGAGCTGATGCCCACCTCCGACAACATCACCTACTCCTTCAAGTACGTGAACGGCCACCCGTCGAACCCGGCACGCGGCTTCCAGACCGTGACCGCGTTCGGTCTGCTCGCTGACGTGGACAACGGCTACCCCGTGTTCCTGGCTGAGATGACCCTGCTGACCGCGCTGCGTACCGCGGGCGTGTCCGCCATGGTTGCTAAGCACCTGGCACGCAAGGATTCGAAGAAGATGGCGATGATTGGTACCGGCTCGCAGTCTGAGTTCCAGGCGCTGGGTATGCGCGCTGTGCTCGGCATTGAGGACCTGTCCGTCTATGACGTTGATCCGCACGCGATGGAGAAGTTCCGCCGTAACCTGGAGCCGCTGGGCTTCCGCATCCACCTGGCTAAGGACGTGGACGAGGCTGTTGAGGGTGCAGACATTATTACCACCTGCACCGCAGATAAGCAGCAGGCGAAGGTTCTGCTGGACCGCCAGGTGAAGCCCGGCGTGCACCTGAACGCTATTGGTGGCGACTGCCCCGGCAAGACTGAGCTGGAGAGCGAAATTCTGGACCGTTCCACCGTGTTTGTTGAGTTCCCGCCGCAGACCCGCATTGAGGGCGAGATTCAGCAGAAGGACCCGGACTTCCCGGTGGTGGAGTTCTGGAAGGTTCTGACCGGTGAGGAGCCGGGCCGCGTGTCGGATGAGCAGATTACCCTGTTTGATTCGGTGGGCTTCGCGATTGCTGACTTCTCGGGTCTGCGTTATGCCCGTGCGGCTACGCAGGACACCGACCTGCAGCAGTTCATTGACCTGGTTGCTAGCCCGGATGATCCGAAGGATCTGTACTCGCTGGTGAACGTTAACGTTCCGGTGGGCTAAAGGACTAAGCAGCCTGACGCTGAGTGGCCTTGAGCTGGCGGGCCTGTAGGTGCGCTGGCATGGGCTGCGAGGTTGAGAGTGAATAAAGTGAGGGCCGGGGAGTGGTGACACTCCCCGGCTCCTTCTTGTGAAATTTTCGTATGCACGGATTCTTGTGCGCGGATTTTCTTATGGGCAACTTGTGAGCATTCTGCGCCTGGTTCACCCGTTCTACCCTTCAGTGGGTGTGGCTACTGGTGGGTGGCAATAATTTCGCGCGCCTTCGCTATCTTCGCATCACGATCGGCCTTCAAATCATTCAGCAACGCCTGATTCTTCTCAATCAAAGGCCCCTGATAGGACGCCTCAACATCACCTAAACGCTGAGCCAACCTCACCTTCTCACTACATTGAGCTTCAATGGTTGCCAGGCGGATAACCTCCTCCAACACTTTGGGATCATCAGAATTCAGACTGGCCAATTCTTTACTCGTCCATTCGCCATCCCCGGTGCGAGGCGTCAACCCTTTCTCACGCTGGCAGTCCCACCAATCTGAGCGGGCTTTCTTCCATTCAGGGTCACCCTGCGCGCGTTGGTACGCTTCGCCACTGATACGACCAACGGGGCGGTACTTTTCCTCATCAAACTTGAGCGCATCCAGTTCTTCCCGATGCTCTTCGCGGCAGCTGGCCTTGACATCTTCAGGGATGCTCTCATAAATCCTAGACTGCTCTTCTCTGACTTTGCTGGACGTAAAATGATTCGCCGCATGCTTCACGTTCCAGAGGCCGTACTGGGAGGCGTCGCCAGAAAACCAGCCGTTTTCTAGAATTTCAAAATCGTATCCTTTTTTCGCATAGCACTCTTTAAGAATCAACAATGACGCCCTAACCGTTATATCTTCGGCCTGGTCACTCCTGTCATATTCATCGAGCGGAAGAGTAATATAGTTATTTTCAAAATCCAGCTGGGCTTTGAGGCTAGTATCTTTAGGCGCAGCGGCACAGGAACTTAAAGCTAAAGCAAAGCAGGCGAGTAGGGCAGAAGATTTCTTCATTGTTACCGACTCCTTTCAATCGGGAAAGTCAGGAGGAGCCCACAAACATTGGGCTCCTCCATCACCTCTAGTTGTAGCACCATTCCTTTTTAATAGAACTAATACGATCATCCCAAGTCTCGCCCCAATGGAGACCCGCATGGCTTAGACCGCGAAGATAGTTGAAGTCGGAAGAAGATGCAAAATTTCGACCCGTGTGACCAATGTCTTCGAAGTAGCGCCATGAACAGTTATGGTTATGGTTCTTAATGGATGAAGCACGATCACTCATCCAACCCAAATCGCGCGTCTCCCCAGTGGGCATCGTAGGACCCCAGTCATAGTTGGCATTCTCATAGAGAGTCACCCCAGCATATGCCGGAGGTGCTACCGCACCGAAAGTCACCGCAGCCACACAGGCCGCAACAGCAAGAGACTTATTAAAGATCCTCATCAGAATCTCCTTTCAAAAGAATGACGTCGCGGTCATTCATATCCACAACCCGCAATCATTAGCGAGCGAAGTCAGGAAATCCATCGCATGCCCCAAACTGAAATTGAGAGTGCGATTCTCATATTCCCTGTGACTTGAATTAACACTAGCACACCTAGACTATTTATTTAGTGACCTAAATCACTTATATGATAATACGTGATTTACCCACTTTAGATATATTCAAATATTATTTACTACATTTACAAGACAAAAAATCCAGATAACATCACACAACCCCACCACAAACAACGAACCAAACCCCATAGGTACCCACATTCATGTGAAAAACTCAACACCCCACCCAAACAAAAAATCACCCAATCCCCAACAAAAAGGTTCCGACGCGCACACAACGCATCGGAACCTTTAAACACCTCATAAACAGCCGCCGAACTACGACGGAATCTGACCAAACACATGACGGCGAACCCACGCATGCATCGCAATACCCGCAGCCGTCGCCGCATTCATCGAACGCGTCGACCCAAACTGCTCAATCGACAGAGTATCCCTAGCCGCCGCATGCAGCTCCTCCGATAGGCCCGGGCCCTCCTGACCAAAAACCAGCACGCACTTCTTCGGCAAGTCATAGGTCTCCAGGGGCACCGAATCCGGGAAAATATCAATACCAATAATCTCCAGACCCTCGCCCTGCGCCCACGCCACAAAATCCTCAATCGTCGGATGATGACGCACATGCTGATAACGATCCGTCACCATCGCACCACGACGATTCCAGCGGCGACGCCCAATAATATGGACCTCCTTCGCCAACATCGCATTCGCAGTACGCACCACCGTGCCAATATTCAAATCATGCTGCCAATTCTCAATCGCCACATGAAAATCATGGCGGCGCGTATCCAGGTCAGCAATAATCGCGTCCATCGACCAGTAACGGTACTTATCCACCACGTTACGGCGGTCGCCCTCACGCAGCAGCTCCTCATCCCAATGGTCACCCTCAGGCCACGGGCCCTCCCACGGGCCCACACCCACCTCAAAACGGGCAGTACCCTGCTCAGTACCCTCAACAGCCTCAGCTACAGCCGCCTCCGCAGGCACAGCCTCCGCAGGTACAGCCTCAGCCGCCTCACGATTCTCAACCATCACAACCACCTTCACGCCAACAACCAGCACCACTCCGGCGCCCACAGAGCCATCTTACAGACAAAAACCCGCGCCACCAGCCACACACAGCAGCCAGCGGCACGGGTTCACCCGCCGCAACGGGAACGTCTTAAAAATTCACGAGGTCCTAGTCCAAGCCAGTAGAGACTAGTCCAGGCCCAGCTCATCCTTCGAGTACGCGTACAGGCACGGGACGCCCGCAACCTCTTCCACATGCTCCTTCGCGCCGGTCGCACGGTCAACAATCACAGCAACCGCCACAACCTCAGCGCCAGCCTTACGCAGCGCCTCAACAGCAGTCAGCGCAGAACCACCGGTCGTGGAGGTGTCCTCAACAGCAACCACACGGCGACCCTCAACGCTCGGACCCTCCACCTGACGGCCCATGCCGTAAGACTTCTGAGCCTTACGCACCACAAACGCGTCAATCGCACGGTCCTGATCACCCGCGGCACGCATAATCGCGGTACCCACCGGGTCAGCACCCATGGTCAGGCCGCCAGCAGCCTCAAACTCGATGCCGTTCTTATCCAGCAGGTCCAGCATGACCTGACCAACCAGGCGAGAAGCCTCATGGTGCAGGGTGATGCGGCGCAGGTCAACGTAGTAGTCGGCTTCCTTGCCGGAGGCGAGGACCACGTGCCCGCGCACCACAGCCAGCTCCATAATCAGCTGGCGCAGGCGTTCACGGGCTTCTTCAATGGGGAGGTTTTCAGAAAGCTTAGTCATAGTTCAAGTGTAGCGGCTCACGTGCAGGCGGCGCAGGCTATTCCCTGTGCTATTCCAGCGCTAGGCTATTCCACCACGCAACCTACCGACGGCGGCAACGCGGCGCGCAGCTTCGTCAGCATCTCCTCATACTCGGCGGTCGGGTCGGAATCAGCCACGATAGCGCCACCCGCGGCAAGAGTCACCGTGCCCTCATCGTGCGCCACGAGCGTGCGAATCACAATCGACAGGTTCGCCGAACCATCCGCCGACACAAAGCCCAGAGCACCCGAATACACGCCGCGAGCGCGACCCTCCAGACCCTCAATAATCTGCATGGTCGAAGGCTTCGGGGCACCCGTCATCGAACCGCCCGGGAAGCACGCCCGCGCGGCGGTCACCGCAGAAATTCCCTCACGCAGACGCGAACTGACCGTAGACACCAGCTGATGCACCGTCGAATAGCTCTCCACGCCCATAAGCACGGGCACGCGCACGGACGCCGGGTCAGACACTGTGGACAGGTCATTACGTAGCAAATCCACGATCATGAGGTTCTCAGCGCGGGTCTTCTCATCGGTACGCAACCATGCCGCTGCTGCGGCATCTTCTTCCGGGGTGGCGCCGCGCGGTACCGTGCCCTTAATCGGCTTGGTTTGCGCGTTGCGGTGCGTATCCACACTCAAAAAACGCTCCGGCGAAGAAGAAAGCACCGAAAAATCACCGCACCGCAAATACGCCGCATACGGCGCCGAATTGTGGGCGCGCTGGCGGCGGTACAGCTCAAAGAAAAGCTCCGGGCTCGGATTGGGGATGCGCGCGACCGTCTGCGCGGTCAGGCACACCTCGTAGCTGTTACCCTCGTAGATTTCGTGCTGACTAGCGCGGACGGCGTCCATGTAGGCTTCCGCGGCGGGTGCCGGGAAGAGCAGGAGCTCGGCGAGCTCAGGGGCATTGTCAGGGGTGTTGACGGGAGTATTTTCGGAGGCGCACTCCCCTGCCGCACTCAGTGCCGCGCTCAGCGCCGGAGCCAGCACCGTGCTCAGCAGCCGCTCCGCCGCCTCACACCACGACTCATCGCCCACCAGCCAGCTACGCGCCGCAGCCCCCGGGCGGGCATGCTCGTGCACCAGGTAGCGGACCGCCGGCAGCCACAGAGAATCCGGGGTCGGCGCCTCATGTGCCGGTAGGTAGCCCGGCACCGGGTGGCTGTGCTCCATACCCATGGCGGCACGCGCCTCATAGCCGAAATAGCCCACGTAACCGCCACGCAAACCCGCGGGCAGACCGGTTGCCGCCGCGGCATCCGGGTGCACGCGCGGTGCGCGGGCGAGCGCCGCCTCCAGCTGGGCGAAGGGGTCTTCCCCGCCAGACTCAGCCGCCGCACGCGCCGAATCCACGCGCAAGGGCGACAGCTGCGCCGGAACCACACCCACATACGAGGCAACCGACATAGGCGACTCCTCACGCGCCGAATCCAGCCAGAAGGAATACTCGGCACCACCGGTCAGCAGCGGGTACGCCTCCTCGCAGTTCACCGCGAAAGGAAGCGGGCGCACGACAAGCTCCCGCGTCTGCGCATCCCACGGGATGCTCTGCAGAATACTCGGCAGGGCATGAGGGGACGCAGAAGCGGGAGCGTTCGGGGTAGAAAAAATACGGTCCGCGGAAGTTTCAGTCACGGACTCCATTGTATGGCGTGCAGGCGAACTGGCGGTTTAGTGAACGACCGCGGGAGCTTCGCCGTTCTCGCTGGTCATCGGCAGGCTGGCAGCAAACCACGCGCTGGTGCCGCCCGCAATGTTGTGTGCGGCGTAGCCGTGCTCGCGTAGGAAGGTTGCCGCGCGGTTCGAACGGCCACCGCCGTGGCAGATGACGTAGAAGTCCTCGCCCGGCGCGGGCAGTTCAGCCAGACGCTCGGTGAGGGTACCGAGGGTGATGTGCTTAGCGCCGGTCGCGTGGCCGCCCTCCCACTCGTAGTCTTCGCGCACATCGATGATGGTTGCGCCTTCGGGAACGTCGCGGGGGTCAACCTGGGGTACAGCGGTCATGGGGTTCTCCTTTGAAATGATTAAAAATGAGCCGGTCGGCACGGCAAGGTGCCGGGTGGGCATAGTTGTGGTTCCACTCTATCGCGTTGAGGGCACGAGGCGCATCTAGCCCGGTATTTGGGGGTTTGTGAGATTCGGAAATGATGCATACGAAAAAATCGAAATGGTTTTTCATGCACTGTATGAGAATTCATTCTTTGAAATATAGGCGCGTTCCATGTATACATATGCATGGGCAAGGGTATACACTTATACACATATTGTCCGGGTCACACAGAAAACCGGGCACAACAGAAAAGAATTTTCACCATGTCCAACACCATCACAGGTGCCGAACCCAAGGACACCAAGACCTTCTTCGGCCACCCGCGCATGCTCGCGAACCTGTTCACCGTAGAAATGTGGGAGCGCTTCTCCTTCTACGGCATGCAGGGCATCATGATCTACTACCTGTACTACACCGCCGACAAGGGCGGCCTGGGCCTCGACAAGGACCTCGCCACCGGCGTTATCGGCGCGTACGGTGCAGTCGTGTACCTCATGGCAATCCTCGGCGGTATCCTCGGTGACCGCCTCCTCGGCCCCGAGCGTACCCTCTTCTACTCCGCCATCGGCATCATGGCGGGTCACATCTCCCTCTCCCTCATCCCCGGTATCCCGGGCGTGGTGATTGGTCTGCTGCTGGTCGCTATCGGCTCCGGCGGCCTGAAGAGTAACGCATCCGTGCTGGTCGGTTCGCTCTACGGCGACCACGACTCCCGCCGCGATGCAGGCTTCACCATCTTCTACATCGGTGTGAACACCGGTGCACTCCTCGGCCCGCTCCTGACCGGTTGGGGCTGGCAGACCGGCGGCTTCCACCTCGGTTTCGGTCTTGCCGCAATCGGTATGGCTGCCGGCCTGATTCAGTACTCGCTGACCCGCAATAACCTGCCCGAATCCGTACACCACGTGGGCACCCCCTTCACCGGCGCCCAGAAGCGTAACTTCGCCCTGGCACTGGTCGGTATCGTCGTGGTTCTCGGCATTCTGCTGGCAACCGGCCTGATGACCGCAGACAACCTCAAGAACTGGGTCATGGCCTTTATCTTCATCGGTGCAATCGCCCTGTTCGCGCAAATGCTGACCGCCAAGGACGTCACCGCGGATGAGCGTTCCCGCGTCACCGCATTCATCCCCCTGTGGATTGCAAACGCTGTGTTCTGGGCACTGTACCAGCAGCAGTTCACCGTCATGGCGGTGTACTCGGATGAGCGCCTCAATTGGAACATCCTGGGCATGGAGCTGACCCCGAACCTGGTCAACTCCATCAACCCGGTCTTCATCATCATCTTCGGCATGATGTTCTCCGCCCTGTGGACCAAGTGGGGCGACCGCCAGCCGGTCACCACCCTGAAGTTCTCCGCAGCGCTGATTATTATCGGTCTGGCGTTCTGGATCTTCCTCGCTCAGGCGGGCGTTCAGAGCGTGAACGTCGGCTGGATCGTGCTGATCCTGTTCGTCTGCACCATCGCCGAGCTGATCATTTCGCCGGTCGGTATTTCGCTGGCGACCAAGCTCGCACCGAAGGCGCACCGCGTGAACATGATGGCGCTGTACTTCACCTCCGTGGCAATGGGTACCGTGCTCTCCGGTTGGCTGGCGCCGTTCTACAGCATGGAGACTGAGGTTCCCTACTTCACCTGGATGGGTATTATCACCATCGCGACCGGTGTGCTGCTGTTCCTGGTGCACAAGCCGGTTCAGAAGATGATGCGCGGCGTGAAGTAGCCACAAAGTTGCTTATCTACACTGCCAACTCGCTGCTTCGGGCAGCGTGAGCGTGTAGATGTGAGGGCCCAGAATCCTTGAATTACCAAGGGTTCGGGGCCCTTACTATACGCCCTGGTACATGCTCCAGTGTATGCCCCGGTGTATGCTCCCGGCAGTCGGAGCCCCGGAATGTCGAGGGGGGTTCAGGAGGGGCGTTCGGGGCCTTTTCCTTAATGAGACAATCCGCGCGGATTTTCTTATTAAGCGCCTTAATAAGAAAATCGAAGTGTATTGTCTTATTAAGACCCCCCATACGACCAGCAAGACGACACCGATGAAGAGGAGGAGGGAGGAGGAACCATGCCCTCAGCCATCACCTGGCCCGCCCTCACATGGGAGCCGCAAACCCCCTGGGTTCACCGCGACGCCCTCGCCTCCCGACGCGCAACGCGCCGCAACTCCGGCCCCTTCTCCAGCGCCGTACCCGCCTCCATTGCCGCACTCAACGTCGAACTCAGCCCCGCACTGCGAGTGCGCCTCCAAGAGAACGCCACCGCAATGACCCGCTTCGATGAGCGACTCCACCACATCGGCGGCATCCCCTTCTCGGCAGTTCTTCTGCGCGGCGAATCCGCCTCCAGCTCACAGATTGAAAACCTTACCGTTAGCGCACGCAGGCTCTCGCTAGCTGTCCTGGGTGCAAGCGGGTCGAAGGTCGGCGTTAACGCCGAGCTGGTGGCGCGCAATGTTCACGCCATGCGTGCAGCCTTGAACACCGCAGAGAACATTAGCGTCGATAATATCCTCGCGATGCACCGCGAACTGACCCGCGGCCTGCAGCAGGACTCCGGCGTACTCCGCACCCAGTGGGTGTGGATTAAGGGTGATTCACCCGTCGCCGCCGACTATGTGGCACCGCATCACGAGCGGGTTCCTGCCGCCCTCGAAGACCTTGTAGCCTTCATGAACCGCCGCGATATTGACCCCCTCGCACAGGCGGCTATCGCGCACGCCCAATTTGAAACGATCCACCCTTTCACCGACGGCAACGGCAGAACCGGACGAGCCCTCATCTCCGCGCTCCTGCTCGCCTGCGGCGTCACTCGCCACGTGATTCTGCCCGTCTCCTCCGGGCTGCTGCACGATACCGAAGGGTACATTCAGGCGCTCACCGACTACCGTGCAGGCGATGCTGAGCCCATCATCGAGCTCTTCATCGACGCCGCGCAGAAGGCAATCACCAACGCAGAACTCCTGGCGCAAGACATTGAAACCCTACGCGATGAGGTGCTGTCCATTGCCCGGCGTAAAACCCCTCTCCTGCGTTCCCTCACTGACCTGTGCTGCACCGAGCCCGCCTTCACCGCGCACATGGTGGAGGAGCACACGCAGGGGTCCCGAGCTAGTGTGTATCGCCTCCTCAACCGCATGGTGGAGCTGCATATTCTGCGTGAAGAACGCGTCAAAGTTCAGGGGCAAAAAGTGTGGACTGTCCCCGCTCTCAACCGCGCCCTCGACGACTTTGCGGCACGAGCAGGACGACGCGGATAGATGCGCCATCGGGTTCGATAACCCCCGCGAAAATTCTGCGGCCGTAGGCGGGTTCCCGCGCGCGGAACTGTGACGATTTATGTCTCCTTATGTCTCCACGTGAACGCGCATGACGACACACAGGGTCAAAAAGGGACGCATTAAGCCACGAACAGAAATCTACTAGACACCCCTCAACCACAGGTCTAAGGTGATTCCAGAACGAGTCGGAAAACCCCTTCCGGCACGACCCTTCAACCCTTAGCCGAGGAGAAAATCATGGCACTTTACCTGGTAGAACTGACCCCCGCACAGCCGTCCAAGGACGAAGCAACCGCGCTCATCGAGACCGTCAACTCGTCCCTGACCAACGGCGCCGAGCTCATCGAAACCCAGGTCTCCGCAGACCACAAGATCGTCTTCGTCATCGTCGAATCCGAGAACACCGCATTCGGCCCCGACCTCGCCGCAGCAATCGGTGAGCGCGCAGCCGTCGCAGGCCCCGACGCAGTCCGCCTGGTCGGCGCAGAGCTCGAAGACATCAAGAAGCTCAAGAAGGACGCAGACTACCTGGTTGAGTGGGACATCCCCGCAGAGATTACTATGGAACAGTACCTGACCCGCAAGAAGGCAAACGCCCCCAAGTACGCTGAAGTACCCGAGGTTTCCTTCCTGCGCACCTACGTTCGCGAAGACACCGCCAAGTGCCTCTGCTTCTACGACGCACCCGACGAAGAAGCTGTTGTTCGCGCCCGTAAGGCCGTCAGCACCCCCATTGACCGACTGTTCAAGCTGCACGCATAGACGCGATGCTCCCCTCTTAGGAGAAACCCCATGTCCGAGTTCACTCTCGAACCCCTCTACGACTACCCCCAGCGCGAGCAGGTGCTCGCACTCGCCCGAACCCACGCTAACGCGGTTGACCGTGGCGAGCGTTCCCCCTTCGAAAACCTGCGCGAAATCGCTAAGGACGGCCTGATTACCCTGGGCCGTGACGGCGGTTCTCTGGTCCCCCAGGTTTCGGTAGCGTTCGACCTCGCCACCGAGGATGCCTCGACGGCGTTCTCCCTGTGGGCTCACCGCTCCACCATCGCGTTCTTTGACGCTGTGGGTCGCGAGCTGCCCGCCGGCCTGGCGGATGCGACCGTCAGCGGTACCACCGCCATGGCGGCGGCCTACAAGGAGGCTTCGGGCCTGGCACCGATCAAGGTTGAGGGCACTCTCGTTGAGGGCGGCCTGAAGCTGAACGGTTCCGTGTCGTGGGCGTCGAACCTGTACCCGGGCGGTGTGATTGTTCTTCCGGTGGCTGTGCAGAACGCCCCGGAGAGCCACCCGAACCGCTACATCGTGACGGTTCGCCAGGACGTCAATGGTCTGAGCATTGACTACCACCGCAACCTGCTGGCGCTGAACGGCACCGAGTCCGGCACCCTGAAGTTCGAGGACGTTTTCGTTCCGAGCGAGGACATTCTGAGCGACAACATTGAGGCGTTCCTGCACGATGTGACCGCGCCGTTCCTGCTGGTTCAGTCGTCGTTCTGCCTGGGTCTTGCCGCTGGCGCCCTGCAGGAGGCTGCTAAGCACCTGGACGTTTCCCAGGGTGTTTTCCGTCCTGAGTTCCCGCTGATTCTGACTGAATACCAGAGCCTGCGTGAGGAACTGGTTCGCCTGGCGTCTGAGCCGGAGCGTGCTGAGCGTCGTGACCTGCTGAGCCTGCGTCTGGGTGTTTCGCACTTTGCAACTATTGCTACTCACTTTGAGCTGCAGGTTGTTGGAGGCGCCGGTTACGTGGCTGATTCCCCGACGGCTCGCCGCCTGCGTGAGGCGACGTTCCTGCCGGTTCAGTCCCCGACCGAGGGTCACCTGCGTTACGAACTGGCGCGTTACGATCACTTGGAGAACCTGCGTGACGCTCTCTAAGCCACTGAGCTGTGTGTAGCGAGTGTTTTTATTCGCTCTTTTCATCAATACCCTGTATATGCAATAAATTGCATATACAGGGTATTGATGCTTTCTGGGCTATATACGCGATATAGAGCCCACGATAAGAGAATATATGCACCGCTCAACGTATCCCTGCTCATATTTACAGCCGTTTAGCTGTGGCCCACGCTTGTATACGCGTAGAATGATGTGGAATTTTATACACCACCACATTCACCTCAGGAGCTCCCTTTGAGCATCTCTAAGCTTCTCGGCTTTGACTGGTCGATCCACGGCGACGGCCGCAGCATCAAGCCCGGTTCCTTCGTTGCCCCGAACGAGCGCCTCGCATGGCCGATTACCATCGGTATCGGCGCGCAGCACGTGGTCGCAATGTTCGGCGCGACCTTCCTCGTGCCGATTATTACCGGCTTCCCGCCGGCAACCACCCTGTTCTTCTCGGGTATCGGTACGGTCCTGTTCCTGCTGATTACCCGCGGACGCGTCCCCTCCTACCTGGGCTCCTCCTTCGCGTTCATTGCGCCCCTGGCGGCTGCCATGAACTCACACGGCCCCGCTGGTGCCCTCGGCGGTATCGTCATGGCGGGTGTGGCGCTGTTCCTGGTCGGTCTGATTGTTCAGTTCGCTGGCACCGGCTGGCTGACCAAGCTCATGCCCCCGGTTGTAACCGGTTCGATTGTGGCGCTGATTGGCTTCAACCTGGCGAAGAGCGCTAAGGACAACTTCATGGTGGCACCGGTGACCGCGCTGGTGACCCTGTGCTCCATCATCCTGATTTCGGTGCTCTTCAAGGGCA
Organism: Rothia sp. (in: high G+C Gram-positive bacteria); assembly: GCF_015265375.1. Classification (GTDB taxonomy): domain Bacteria; phylum Actinomycetota; class Actinomycetes; order Actinomycetales; family Micrococcaceae; genus Rothia. The sequence goes on along the minus strand of NZ_JABZXW010000001.1, from coordinate 76,291 downwards.
TTATTGGTCGCCTGTCCATCCTGCTGGGTGTGGGTATTGGCTACATTACCGCCGTGATTCGCGGCGAGGTGAAATTCGAAGAGATCGAGAAGACCGTTCAGGCTCAGGGCTTCATTGGCCTACCGCAGTTCCAGACCCCCGAGTTCCACTGGGAGCTCGCAGGCCTGTTCATCCCCGTGATTCTGGTGCTCGTCGCTGAGAACATCGGCCACGTGAAGTCTGTGGCTCAGATGAGCGGCGAAAACCTGGACGACTACTCCGGTCGCGCTCTCATGGCGGACGGCTTGGCAACCACCATCGCCGGTTTCGGTGGCGGTTCGGGTACTACCACCTACGCTGAGAACATCGGTGTTATGGCTGCAACCAAGGTGTACTCCACCGCGGCGTACTGGGTGGCTGCTATCTTCGCGATTGTCCTGTCGCTCTTCCCGGGCTTCGGCGCGGCTATTGCATCTGTTCCCGCGGGTGTTCTGGGCGGTGCCGCAACCGTTCTGTACGGCATGATTGGTATGCTCGGCGTTCGTATTTGGAGCGAGAACCGCGTGAACTTCTCGAACCAGATTAACCTGACCACCGCCGCTGTGGCGCTGATTGTGGGTATCGCGGACTACACCTGGACCTTCGATGGGATGACCTTCGCCGGTATTGCTCTGGGTACCGCTGCGACCCTGATTATCTTCCACCTGATGACCTTCATCGCGAAGTACACGAAGGCTGCTGGCGACCCGCTGGAGCCCTTCGACCCTGAGAAGAGCACTGAGGGACACTAAGTTCTTCACCGCCCGTTGGGAGTGATGCTCCTGATGCGTAGGCTGTAGAAAAGCGGCCCGGATGGATTGGATTCCATCCGGGCCGCTTTTGTATGTTAGCCCGATATTCGGTTAGGCCAGCCGGTACACGGTGTTGCGGTTGCCTCGACCGCCTTCACGCACGATCACGCCCTCTTGAAGGAGCTTCGTGAGGACGTACCGGATCTGCGGCTTCTGCAGCTCAGCAAAAGGCCCGGGAAGAGCACCCATGATGTCCTCGATACCGGCGGGGTGGCGTAGCGAGCGCAGACCCAAGAGCACCGCCTCCTGACGGTTACTAGGAACCGTAGGTGACGATTGGCGCGGGTCTACTTCCGACTTCTGCTGCGGTGAACCAACATCGGTGGCACGAGCACCAGCCAGAGGCTCCCTGCTGATAATCGCGGTAAAACGAATGACCCCATCAACGAATTGGATGGGTTTCAGCCCTGCCTGACGCACCGCCTCCTGGGCAGTGTAGATACCACTACCCTCACCTTCGATGACTCGGTATCCGTCTTCGGGGGTTGTTACATGCGTGCAGACGTCATACAGGCGGTCATTCACGCGGGAGCGTTCGCCGTACTCTTGCAGACGCTGGAGAGTGATTCCGTATAGACCGCCGGGGTTCTCTACAGAGATTCGGTCAGGGAAAATTCTGACGCGCACCTCTTCGGTATCTGCTTTGGGGTTGAGGCTGCGGTGTACGAGGGCATTCGACAGAATCTCGCGAAGGGCAATATCGGGTACTTCCTGCCCGTTGATGAGGTGCCCGTTAGACAGCTCGACAACCGGGTGTGCCAGGTTCCGTTTGACCCATGCCAGAGTCTCTTCGAGCATGGCGGGGATGGGGCCGTCCGCCTCGAATTTGTCGAGGTTGCGGGCTTTACCGCTTGGGTCGATGACGACTCCGGTAACTTTGAGCGAGGGCCTGAACTCTTGGGGGTAAGAACCCAAGGCGTACAAGCCCGCAAGGGAAAGATTATCGGTTCCGAGGGCAATAATTCCCTTGCGGCGGAGGACTTCTTCATCGGAACTTCCGGCGAGGCGGCGTGATTTAGCGCGGACGTCTCGCAGATAAGCAGTTTTGAGGCCTTCGTCTAGGTCAGCCAGGGAGGTGTATTCTACCGGCTCCTCATCGAATCCGGTGCGTGTCCGCTGAGCCACCATCAGGTCGGTTTCGTGGCGGCTCATTTCGTGGTCACCGTCGCCAGAACGCACGTACGCTTTACCGCCAATGTAGGCGGGGCGTTCGTAGGGAGGCAGCGGAGGGACTGCGGCAACAAAGATTTTGGCGTCTTCGTAGAGGATGGTGCCGGATTCCATGGTGTTCGGCGGCTTGAGGCCCCTGCGGAGCTTGTTGCCGAGGGTTTTTTCTAGGTCTGCAGGGTCGTATACGCCTACAGGTGCAAAGTCATTATTCTCGTCGAGGCCGCAGATAATGATTCCGCCCGTGGAACTATTGGAGAAGCTACTCAGGGTTGCGTCTAGGCTTCCCGGGTAGCCTCCGTGGGCTTTTTTAACCTCAATAAACTGCGTATCGCTACCGTGGGTGCGCAGTAGTTTGATGGTTTCAGCAAGCCATTCGGGGGTCCATTCCACGTTGTTCATACAAAAAATTTTAGTCTAGACACAAATCAGACACAAAAATTTGAGTCTAGACATAAATTTTTATGTCTAGACTCAAATTTTTTATGTGTAGACATAAAAGTTTATGTCTAAGTTATGTCTACGTTATGTCTGCAGAGGCTCACCTAGCCGCTAGCGCTGGATGGCTCGTGCTGGATAGCTAGTGCTAGGCGGCTAGGACCGTTCGGCGAGCATCGCCTCAATCGTCTGCGCTACACCGTCCTCATCGAAGGGTGGGCAGGTACGCCCCACCTTCGCAATGAGCGCCGGCTGACCCGACGCCATGGCGAAGCCCTCCCCCGCCCAGCAAAGCATCTCAGCGTCATTCGGCATGTCACCAAACGCCATCACCTCGTGCGCCTCAATGCCATGGCGTGCCGCGAACTTCTCCAGAATCCGCCCCTTATTCACGGTCTTAGAGCCCATCTCGATGAGCGGCTCACCGACCACGCCTCGGGTCACCGACACCAGCGAACCCACCGCCTGATGCACGCGTGCCTGCAGAATATCCGGGTCCATGCCGGGCACACGAATCAGGTACTTAATGACCGGGGTTGAACCAATACGTTCGAGCGCCTCGGCGATTTTCGCCTCCACCACGCGGGCGCCCTCAAGCACCTCACCGCCCTCGTGCGGGCCCTGAATGTAGACGGTATCCACGGTTTCGAGGGTGTAGGTGGCGTCGGGGAACATGGGCTCCAGCAGCTCGTGAGTACGGGCAATCACCGCAGGGTCAGCGCCGTTGACTTCTTCCACCTCGTTCGCGCCCAGGTGGTACACCACGGCACCGTTGGAACAGATGGCGTAGGAGTCGAAGTCGGTCTGCTCGCGCAGGGGCGTGAGCCAGCGGCTCGGGCGACCGGTGACGAAGACGATGTCAATCCCGGCGGCGCGGGCGGCCTCAAGGGCGCGCAAGGTCCGTGGACGGAATCGGAAATCGTGCCCGATGAGGGTGCCGTCCAGGTCGCTGGCGATGAGTTTAATCATGCAGTGTTTGCCTTCGGTGGTGGGGGTGTCGGTGCGGGTTAAAGCGCGAGGCTGGTTAGGGCTACGTGTTAGGCTGCCGGTTCCGCGTAGGTGACGGTCAGGAACGCGCGGCCCAGGCCGTGGCCGAGCAGGTTGAAGTTCACGACGGCGGGGGTAGCGTTCTCGTCAATGTCGAGCTTCTCCACGTCCACGGCGGTGACGCAGAAGATGTAGCGGTGCGGGCCGTGACCAGCCGGAGGCGCAGCACCCAGGAAGCCCACCACGCCGGCGTCGTTGCGGTGCGTCAGGGCGCCGGCGGGTGCATCCGCGCCGGTGTCAATGCTGGTCACCTCGGCAGGAATGTTGGAGACGGTCCAGTGCCAGAAGCCGCTGGGGACCGGCGCATCCGGATCGAAGCAGGTCAGCACGAAGGACTTGGTGCCTTCGGGGAATCCGCTCCAGGACAGCTGCGGGGAGCGGTCCTGACCGCCTGCAATGCCGAAGAGTGCGGAGCGCATCCATTCGGGGGCGGTGCCGCCGTCCTGAATGTCGGTGGAGGTCAGGGTAAATTCGGGCAGTTCGGGCATCCCCGCGTAGGGTTCGCGGGGCAGGGGCGCGGTGCCGATGTTGGTCATGGTGCTCCTCGTCAGTGGGGTGCGGGTGGGTATGGCGACGCCGGCGGACAGAGTGAGCTATCCGCCGGCGAGGCGTGGATTTTTTAGCCGTTGAGTACGGCGTCGAGTTCTTCGCGGGTGGGCGGGTTAGCGCCCGCGCGGGAGACGGTGATACCGGCTGCGGTTGCGGAGAAACGCAGCAGGTCGGCAATGTCTTCTGCGGTCAGTGCGGCAACCTTAGCGCGCGCCTCGGGACCGGCAATGCCGCGGTCGAGCAGACCCGCAATGAGCGCCGCCATGAGGGAGTCACCGGCACCGACGGTGTCCGCAACCTCAACGCGGTGTGCGGGCTGGCTGATGCCCTCGGGGTACTTCTTGGTGAAGGCGATGGGACCGTCTTCGCCGCGGGTGATGACCATCAGCTCTGCGCCGAGGTCGAGCCACGCGCGGGCGGTGTCGTCGAGGGAGCGCTCGGGGTAGAGCCACTGCAGGTCCTCGTCGGATGCCTTCACGACGGTGGAGAGGGAGACGAACTTTTCAGCCCATGCGCGGCCCTCGTCAACGTTGTGGATGAGGGTGGGGCGGCAGTTCGGGTCGTAGCTGAGCAGGGCGCTGTCGCGGGCGGCTTCAAAGGCTGCGGCGACCACGTGCGCGCCGGGTTCAAGCATGGCGGCGATGGAGCCGGTGTGTACTGCATCGGAGGTGCGTGCCAGTTCGGTGAGCTTCTCGGCGACGGAGTCGAGGGACCAGGTGATGTCGAATTCGTACTCTGCCGCGCCGTCGGCGCCGATGGTTGCCTGGGCGACGGAGGTGCGCTCGGCACTGTGCTCGAAGGGCAGGGTCACCTGGGATGCTTCCAGGTGTGCGTCAATGCTCTTGCCGTAGGCGTCGGGGCCGTAGTGGCCGACGAAGTTGGTGGAGTGGCCGAGGCGGCGCGCGCCGACGGCTACGTTCATGGGCGATCCGCCGGGGTAGGCGCGGGTTTCTCCGTCGTGCTGGTGGACGACGTCTACGAGTGCTTCACCGATTACAGTCAACATGGTTTCAATTCTACTCATGTTTGCGCCCTCGTGGCGTGTGTTTTTGTGGGTATTTAAAGTGGTTTTGCTTTCCCTTCTGAGGGCTTGTGTTGGCTTGCCGTGTGGGTTCACAAACTGCCTTCTGTCTCTTCTGACTTTTAGCCTCAATATCGCTAATTTTGAGGGTCTGGAGGGGTTCACACGGGTTAGACTTAAACCGACGCCGGGTCTTAACGCCCGGCACGGTATTGACGCGACAGCATCGTCGCGCCTACCCTCCAACGACGAAGTTAGGAAGAAGGTCATACGTGACGACTGCAACCGCTACCTGGGTTAACCGTGAGGCTACCGCAGAGGAGCTGATCCCCCTCATCGGTAAGCTGCACCGCGAGAACGGCGTGGTGCTGAGCATTCACGGCCGCAGCCTGGTCAACAAGTCTGTCATTGAGTTGCTGAAGCTGCACGATTTCGTATCCCACATCGATGGTGCGCCCCTGAACCCCGCGCACTCCCTCGAGCTGGTTCGTGCTCTGACTGAGCTGAACCTGGGCGCTTGCTCGATTAACATTGCTGCCCTGCACAAGGCACACCACGAGGCGGGCTCCCCCGAGCTGTCCATGTGGCTGCCCGAGCAGCTGGGTTCCTCTGTGAACCACCAGGGTGACCAGCCGAAGGAGCAGGACGTTGTGCTGTACGGCTTCGGTCGTATTGGTCGCCTGCTGGCTCGTATTCTGCTGGAGCGTTCCTCCTCGCCGCTGGGTTCTGGCCTGAACCTGCGCGCTGTTGTGGTGCGTAAGAACGGCGATAAGGACCTGGTCAAGCGCGCATCCCTGCTGGAGCGCGACTCTGTTCACGGCCCGTTCAAGGGCGTTATTGAGGTAGACGAAGAGAACAGCACCATCATCGCTAACGGTGTTCCGGTTCGCTTCATTTACTCCTCTGACCCGACCACTGTCGACTACACCGAGTACGGCATCAAGGACGCTCTGCTGGTGGACAACACCGGCCGCTGGCGCGACGTTCCGGGCCTTGAGCAGCACCTGAACCGCCCCGGCATTTCTCGTGTTCTGCTGACCGCTCCCGGTAAGGGCGACATGAAGAACATCGTGTTCGGCGTGAACGACAACGTCATCACCGATGAGGACAAGATCCTCTCCGCAGCATCCTGCACCACCAACGCGATTACTCCGGCACTGAAGGTTCTGGATGACGCATACGGTGTTGAGCGCGGCCACGTTGAGACCGTTCACGCATTCACCAACGATCAGAACCTGATCGACAACTTCCACAAGGGTGACCGCCGCGGTCGCTCCGCTGTGCTGAACATGGTCATCACCGAGACCGGTGCAGCGAAGGCTGTTTCTAAGGCTCTGCCGCAGCTGGAAGGCAAGCTGACCGGTAACGCTATCCGCGTTCCCACCCCGGACGTCTCCATGGCGATCCTGAACGTGAAGCTGACCAAGCCCGCAGGTTCCGCTGAGGAACTGAACGAGCTGTTCCGCCGCGAGTCCATCGACGGCGAGCTGCGCCGCCAGGTGGGCTACTCGGATTCCCCCGAGGCTGTTTCCACCGACTTCGTGGGTTCCCGCACCGCAGGTGTTGTGGACTCGCTGGCTACCGTGGTGACCGATGACTCCGCAATTGTCTACGTCTGGTACGACAACGAGTTCGGTTACTCCTGCCAGGTGATTCGCGTTCTGGAGCGCATGGGCGGCTACGACGTGCCCTCCTACCCCGCTAAGTAAGCTACCCCAGCTCATCTAGCACACATATAACAAACCCACCGGTATATATAGCCATTTGGCTATATTGCCGGTGGGTTTGTTTATGAGGTTATCTACGCAGATAAGCGGTGCCGCACAGAAGCTCAGAAGAGCTACGCGAGCGGTAAATTACGTCTTACGGCGGTACACCACACCCTGATGCGCCCGCAGCGTGAAGCTCAAGGGCACCGGGCGGTTCGCCGCATCCACCAGACCGGAGGGAACCTTCACGGTCACATCTTTCGAGCCGGTGTTCAGGGCAGCCCAACCGCGCGTAAAGGCACGAGTCTGAGCGGTCTTCTGAGCAATAATGCCGCCGACCGGATCGCCCAGGTCGTAGGAGAGCTCAGGGGCGTGCGGGATCTCGTCGTAGGCGTCGTGGTGGGTTGCACTGATGCCGGTGAAGGCGCCTCCACCGAACACCCAGAAGCCCGCCAAACCGTACAGGAAGTTCTCATCCGTACCGGTAATAGCAGCCTTGCGGTCGCTGAGCGGGGTACGCAGAATCGTCACCTTCTTCTGCGAGGCGGCGCTACGGCCACCCAGACCCGCAAAAGTAGTACCCAGGTTCACGTCGCCCGCCGAGCCGTTCGCAATCTCACGACCCTGCATCACGGCGTACGGCGAAGACAGGTAGTCGTTCGGACCCCAGCCGAGCCACACCTCCTCAAAGCCGCCACCGTAGGCGCTGTGACGCTCCCACTTGCCGTAACGCAGACGAGACTCAGCAATATTGGGCACCAGAATCTTGCCGATTTTATTCAGCTCAATACCGGCATACGCAACCAGAAAATCCAGGTGCTCACGGATCTTCGTCATAGACTCCACACCCTGGATGGGCAAGTTCAGGTCGTAGTAGTCGTTCTCCACGTCGTTATCCGCCATGACCCCGTCGAAGGGTGAGTTACGCATTTCGCGCACCACAGCGTCCACCCAGTGCCAACGGTAGTCGGCGTTCCACACCTGCATCTGGAAGTGCTTGGGGTAGCCCTTCCACTCGATACGGTCACCGTTGAGGCGGTGGGCGAAGAAATCCTTACCGGAGTTCGCCATCGACTGCGCCAGCGGGTAAGAGACACCCGAAGAATAAATCGGGCCGGGCTCATAAGAGCGGGTGGAGGACAGGCACTTGTACGCCAGCACCACCATTTGAGGTGCACGCTTCTTCAGGTAGCGTGCCGCGTCCAGTTCCCAGGGCTGCAGGATTGCGACAGAGTAGTTCTTGACCGCAAAATCAAGCTGCTGCTGGGTAATGGGCTTACCGCCGTAGCGGACCCAGGCACCAAATTTGCCGGGTCCGCCCAAGCGGGTGAGTTTATTCGCCATCGTACTCCGGGTCGAATTCGGGGGCGCGAGGGGGCAGCTTGCCCAGCTCGCGGTAGATCGTGTTGTAGCGGTCCATGACCAGTCGCAGCTGGAAGAAGCTGACGATACGGTCGTAGGCGTTCACACAGTAGCGTTCGTAGATGCTGGGCTCCTCCATGAGGGTGCGCAGCGCCGCCGCGAAGCCGTGAATATCGCCGGGGATGGTCAAGATACCGCAGTTACCGATTTCGTGGCCGTCGGGGGCGACCAGCACATCGTCGATGAGCTGGGACATACCGCCCACGTCGGTGCTGACCAGCGGGATGGACGCAGCCATCGCCTCGAGCGCCACAATCGGCTGACCCTCATTGTAGCTGGGCATGAGCAGCAGGTCGAAGCGGTCGAGCATCGCACGCACGTTCACGGTGCCGTGGAAGGTGATGTACTCGCCCATGTTGAGCTCTTCGATGGTGCGCAGGCACAGTTCGTAATACTCGGGCAGGTGGTCCTTGGGGCCGAGCACGTCCAGGTGGAAGTTCACCAGACCCTGATCGCGCAGCACCGCGAGGGAGCGAATCAGGTCGGTCAGGCCCTTAATGGGCACCACGCGGGCGATGAACACGAAGCGCCACACGTGGCCGCGGCCCTCAGCGAGGATGCGGGCACGCGCCGCCTGGCGGGCGTAGTAGGCTTCCGCCACGGACTCGATGAGCATGCCGTTGGGCAGAATAATCGCGCGGTCCTTCTCGCCCTCGTTCATCTGGTCGATGGGCGCGCCAATACCGCGTGCCTCTTCCAGAGCCTTGGGGTACAGGTAGGTTGCCATGTCGGCGCTGGGGTAGCAGAAGCGTCCCATTTCGACGAACCAGACGGACCAGGCACGCTCGTCGAGGGTGACCGGGCCCAGGCCGGGGTGCTCACGCTCCTCGTTGAGGAAGGCGTAGTCGGTGGTGACGGGCTTCGCCATGTTGCGTTCGAGCTTGGTGTTCACGGTGTCGCGAATGTACAGGTTGTGCTCGGTCAGCAGGAAGCTGGTGCCGTGGTCACGTGCGGCTGCGGCGGCGATGAGTGCCGCGTAGCCGGTGGTGTGGGCGTGGTAGACGCGGGCGTGCGGCATCCGCTCGTGCAGGATCGCAAAGAGGATGGAGACGAAGTCGCGCACCTTCCAGAAGAGCTCACCGAAGGGCACCTCGGAGAAGAAGCCCAGGCCCGCAATCGCCTGCATGAACTCGCGGGTTCCGAAGAGGCCGAAGAGGTTGTAGCTACGGGTTGCGGGGTTGATGCCCTCGTCGTAGAGCTTCCATAGGGGGTTCACGTCGCCGGCGATGAGGGCGCTGAAGCCGTCCATGAGGCGGTTGGTGAGCGCCTGACGCTCCGCAAAGTTCATGCGCAGTGCGGAGGGGTCGCAGGCTTCCGCGAAGGCGTCGCGGTTGACTTCCAGGCTCAGGTACAGCACCTTGACCCACTTGACGTTCTCGGGCATGCCGTAGAGGTCTTCGTGGGGGGAGTTCTTATCCCAGGCGATGTGAATAATGCCGTAGGTCAGATCCGGGTTTTCGCAGACGATATCGTGCACCACCGCGGACACACCACCCTTGAGGTAGGGGTAGGTGGATTCCATGATGATGGCGACGTCAACGTCCGGGTATTCGGGGTCGCTGTAGTGGGGGCCGGGAGCCGGAAGCTGCAGCGGCGCGTAGTGGTTTCGGTACATCTGTTCAGTCATTGTCGTGTGTATCTTTCGCGGACCGTGCGGTTCTTACCAGGCGAGGGCTCGACGCCAGAAGAGGGAGTACTCGGGTGCAGCCCACGCCTGACGGTAGAGGCGGTAGCATGCGAAGGCGAGCACTGTCTCGCCCACGATGATGGGCAGGTAGCCGGTCTCGTTGGGCAGGATCATGAAGGAGATGAAGAGCAGCACCAGGTGCGCTGCGGAGAGCAGCTGCACGGTGATGTACATGGTCATGTACTCGATCTGATAGATCAGCAGTGCCACTGCAACGAAGAGGAACGCCACGACCAGGCCGGAGAGCGCCAGCGGGTAGGACTGCGGCAGGAAGATGAACATCAGGATGCCGGTGACGATAGCGCTGGCGATGTAAATCAGCAGGGAGTTGCGGATAGCGTGGTTAGAGGTGCGCAGAGCCTTCGAAGACTCCGCCTGAACACCCTTGTAGGGCAGGCGGTCGAAGATGGTCCACAGGTGCTGGATGCTTGCGTTGACGCGGTCTGCCTCCACCACGAAGAAGTAGTTGTAGGCGATAACGCAGGGGATCAGGCTCAGGTAGATTGCCACGACGTTGATTTCACCGCCGGTGACCAGGAAGAGCATGTACTTATCAGCCCAGATGATGGAGCCGGTGAAGAAGCCGCGCAGGGCGTCGAGCGCAATGTCCTTGAGCGGGATGCGCGCGAAGTGCAGCAGGTGCACCAGGTCCTTACCGAGGCTCACAAGCAGGATGAGCGAACCAACCAGCGGCGGCAGGAACCAGATGACGGGGTAGCAGTACAGGGCAAGAGTGTAGCCAAGCCACGCGATGAACCAGATAATGCGGTTCTTCGCGAGGTTCGGGATGACCAGCAGCTGCGCGAACGCAATGTTGAGAACGCCCAGGACAAAGAACGCACCGAATGCAGTCGGGCTCCAGTGAAGGACGAGGGCGACCGGAATTGCGAAGAGCAGCACCAGCGGCATGGTCATGAAGAAGAGGTAGAGCCAGTTGCGGGTGAACGCGGTCAGGTCGGTAATGTCCTGGAACTGCGGTTCGGACATGCGTGCGCGTACGGCTCGTGCTTCGGCGCGCTTGAGCTGGTGCTCAAGGGTTTCAGCGTGAATACGCAGGCCTTCGCGGGCGTCCGCAATCTTCTTGTGCTCCATCTGGATAGCACGGTAAAGGGGCAGGCAAGCTGCTTGACTGAGCCAAGGAACGGTAATGGACGCCGCCAGAATCACCTGGATCAGGGGTACACCATCGAGGTTGTACCGGTTAATGGTCGGGGTGACCATGGGGAAGACGGTGGTCAGCAGGGCGACCGGAGAGACGTAAAGCAGAAAGTTAATGAGGAGGCGCCATGCGCTGTTGCTTTTTTCCTCAGTACCGTGGTTGGTAGACAATCTTGCAGACTTTCAGTCGATAATCGTAAAGATTAGGGGCAGTGTGTTTGAACAGCACCGTGTGACGTTCCATAGGGAAGACTCGTCATGCCGAGAAGTGCCGGGTCCCCATGGCTTGCGCTGATGCCGCCGTGAATCAATATACGGCATATATCAACTAAAACCTTTGGTTTCCTTAACCCTCTACTTGATATTTGGAGGGATTTAGGACACACCCCCATAATGTGCATCACGCCAAAACACAAAACGCCTAGTGAGAGTAGTGTTCTGCGTAATATGCGTAGGGTGCAACAACCTTGAATTGGGTGCACCACGCGAGGTACTGACGCGCTGGCACACCGGCACAAGGTTCACCCGACCAAGGCCCCCCGCACTACCTGTGCACGCACCATGTGTCCCTGCGCAAAAGCATCCCGGCCCCTCCCCAACCGGGAGGGAACCGGGATGCTCTAAGCGGGGACCCTAACGGGTCTTAGCTGATTAGGATGCGCTCGAGAGAGTACGCAGTGCCACGGAAACAACAGCCAAGCGCGGGTGACCGGTGACGTCCAGAGCGGCCTCGCCAATCTCCTTCAGGATGCGGTCGATGTTGCCGACGCGGGTCGGGTGCTCTTCAATCCAGGTAGCCAGCGCCTGCTGTGCACCGTCCACGGTGGAGAAGTCACCCTTAGCGCCCTCTGCCACGGACAGTGCCAGTTCTGCCGCAGTCTCGTAGAGGCTACCGCGCATTGCCTGACGTGCCAGGATCTCCCAGCGGTCGCTACGGGGCAGGTCGGTGATGAGGCCGAGCAGCTCGTCCACCTTGAAGCGGTCGTAGGTTGCGAAGTAGACCGGTGCCAGCGAAGCTGCCTCGAAGTCGTGGTCGCGTGCCGAACGGATAACGTCCAGCAGGGCGTAGCCCTCGAAGCCGCGGATCCAGATGACGATGAGTTCCTCGGGCAGGCCCCATGCCTCGCCTGCGTCGCGCTTTGCACGGACGCGAGCACGGGAGGTGCCGGAGAGGTACTCGGGCAGGTTGTGGCGCATCTCGACGACGGAACCGAAGGTCTCCAGCAGCTCGGAGATGCTGGTGCCAGCAACGACGCCGCGCTCGGTGATGAACCAGCGGACCGCACGGTCCAGAACGCGCTGGTTGTCGCGCAGAACGGTGAACCATGCATCCAGCGGGGTCTTCGGGGGCAGTTCGCGGTGCAGCTTAGCTGCGGTGCCCAGCTCGAAGAGCTCACGAGCCACGATGAAGGCGCGTGCGACGGAATCGATACCGACGTTGAACTCCTCCATCACGCGGTATGCGAAGGTGATACCGCCGATGTTCACCAGCTCGTTGGCGACGCGGGTGCAGATGATTTCCTTACGCAGCGGGTGCGAGTCCAGGTGCTGACCGAAGCGCTCGACCAGTGCTGCCGGGAAGTAGCTGCGCAGAACGCCTTCCAGGTAGGGGTCGTCCGCGAAGTCGGTCTGCTCCAGTGCGTGGGTGAGGTAAATCTTCACGTACGCAGCCAGGACGGACAGCTCGGGGCGGGTCAGGCGGTCGCCGGTGGTCTCCAGGCGTGCATCCAGCTCCTCGTCGGTGGGCAGGAACTCGACGGCACGGTTCAGACCGGCGTGCTCTTCCAGGTCGTGCATGAGGCGCTTGTACAGGTTGGTGCCCAGGAAGGAACCGTGGAACTCGCCCTGCAGCAGGACGTTCTGCTCGACGTTGGTCTCGAGGACCTTGCCGCCGACCTCGTCCTGCAGGGACTCGATGAAGGAAGCACGCTCTTCAACGGGCAGCTCGCCGTGTGCCACGAGGCGGTCCACCAGAATCTTGATGTTGACCTCGCGGTCACTGGTTTCCACACCTGCGGAGTTGTCGATTGCGTCGGTGTTGAGGATAACGCCGTTGAGCGCAGCCTCGATACGGCCCAGCTGGGTGAAGCCGAGGTTACCACCCTCGCCAACAATCTTGGCGCGAAGGTCCTTGCCGTTGACGCGCAGTGCGTCGTTAGCCTTGTCGCCCACCTGTGCGTTGGTCTCGGTGGAGGCCTTCACGTAGGTACCGATACCGCCGTTGTAAATCAGGTCGACCGGTGCCTTCAGGATTGCGGAAATCAGCTCGGTCGGTGCCAGCTCGGTAACGGACTCGTCCAGGCCCAGGACCTCGCGCACCTCGGGGGTGATCTCGATGGACTTCAGACCGCGAGAGTACACGCCACCACCGGCGGAAATCAGGTCGCGGTTGTAGTCCTGCCACGAGGAACGGGGCAGATCGTACAGGCGCTGACGCTCGTCGAAGGAGACGGCTGCGTCGGGGTTCGGGTCCAGGAAGATGTCGCGGTGGTCGAATGCTGCAACCAGGCGGGTTGCCTTGGAGCGGAGCAGACCGTTACCGAACACGTCACCGGACATGTCGCCGATACCAACTGCGGTGAACTCTTCGGTCTGAGCGTCGTGGCCGAGCTCAGCGAAGTGACGCTTGACGGACTCCCATGCACCGCGTGCGGTGATGCCCATTGCCTTGTGGTCGTAGCCGACGGAGCCGCCGGATGCGAACGCGTCACCCAGCCAGAAGCCGCGCTCCAGGCTGATTGCGTTTGCGGTGTCGGAGAATGCTGCGGTGCCCTTATCCGCTGCAACCACCAGGTAGTAGTCGTCAGCGTCGCGTGCGATAACGCCCTCGGGGCGGACAACAGTCTCGGAGCCGTCATTGCCAACTGCGAGGTTGTCGGTAACGTCCAGCAGGGAGCCGATGAAGACCTTGTAGGACTCGCGGCCCTCGGTGATCCATGCGTCACGATCCACTGCGGGGTCGGGCAGCTGCTTGGGGTAGAAGCCACCCTTCGCGCCGGTGGGGATAATGACGGCGTTCTTCACCATCTGTGCCTTGACCAGGCCGAGCACCTCGGTGCGGAAGTCGTCACGGCGGTCGGACCAGCGCAGGCCACCACGTGCAACGCTACCGAAGCGCAGGTGAACACCCTCAACGCGCGGGGAGTAGACGAAAATCTCGAACTTGGGGCGGGGCAGGGGTGCGAAGTCAATCTCCTGCGGTGCCACTTTGAACGCGAGTGCGGGACGGTCAGCCAGGTATGCGTTGGTGCGCAGGATAGCGCGGATGACCTTGCCGAGGGAACGCAGGTAGCGGTCAGCGTCCAGGGTGGGGATCTGGTTCAGTTCCTCAGCCAGTGCTGCTTCGATTTCCTCGCGGCGTGCGTTGCGCTGCTCATCGTTCAGGCCGTTGTTCGGGTCGAAGCTGACCTCGAAGAACTCGACCAGGTGCTTGGTGATGGCCGGGTTAGCGAGCAGGGTGTTCGACATGAAGGACGGGGTGTAGCCCAGGCCCAGCTGAATCAGGTAGTGGTTCAGGGCACGGAACAGGCGTACTTCCTGCCAGGTCAGGCCCTCAGCCAGGATCAGGCGGTCCAGGGTATCGGACTCGCGCTCACCGAGCAGGTAGGCGTTCAGGGCATCCTCGTAAAGGGAAGCCACAGCGTTTGCATCCACGCCCTCGGGGAACTGAACCCCAAAGTCGTAGAGGTAGCCGTAGTCTTCGCCATCCTCAGGCTTGAACTCGTAAGGCTTCTGATCAACAACGACCAGACCCATATTCTGCATAACCGGCAGCAGCTCGGTGAGGGTGTGAGGTGCGGACAGGTAGGTCTTCAGTCGGGTGGTGTTGGCTTCGCCGGCTTCAACCTTGATTGCGGCGGGCTTCTGGCCCGAGAGAGATTCAAGAATCACGATATCCTCGATTGCTTGTTCTACTGTGTAATCGGCTCGGTAGGCTGCACTAGTCGCATCTGCCCAGGCTGATGCGAGTCGGCGGCCTGCCGCTCCGGGTTTCCATGCCTCAATAGCAGCTGCGGTTGCTTCCACCCAGGAGCGGGCGGCTTCTTGCAGTCGCTTTTCGAGAGCTTGATGATCCGTCTTCGGCACATCATTGGGGTTGGTGAGCCGAATGCGGAAAAATAGACGCGCCAGCGATGAGGAGGACAGGTACACCTCATGGTCGATGGCACTAAAATCAAATTCCTGTTGGAACACCCGCTGAATACGGGAGCACACGTTCGTGTTGTAACGATCCCGAGGCAGGTACACCACGGCGGAAATAAACCGGTTGAACTGGTCGGCGCGCAGGAACAGGCGGGTCTTGCGGCGCTCCTCCAGGCCCATGATGCCGCCGAACGTATCGGTCAGGTCATTAGCGGAAGCGTGCAACAGCTCCAGGCGCGGGTAATCTTCCAAGGCACCCAGAAGCGCCTTGTCAGAGTAAGAACCGGGGTGGTAGCCGAGGCGGCGGCGCACCATCGCGATACGCTCACGCACCAGCGGAGTCTCAATAGCGGGCAGTGCGTACGACTGACGGGTGAACAGACCCAGAATGACGTACTCACCAATCACGCGGCCGTTCAGGTCGAAGCGGCGCACACCAATGTAGTCCAGGTAGTCGTTCCGTGCTACGGTGGAGCGGGAATTCGCCTTCGTGATGTACAGGGGGCGCGGGAACAGGGCACGCTCCAGGGTCTCGCCCGAAAGGGGGATGCGGCTCTTACCCTCCGTGGTGCGCAGAATACCGAGCGCCGAACCGGGGCGGTCCACCAGAGAAATAGCGCCGGAGGTGCCGTCCAGCACGCGCTCCTTAACGCCCATAAACACGAAGTTGCCGCGGGTCAGCCAGCGCAGGAAGTCCTGTGCCACCTCCACACGGGAGGCAGGCTCCACACCGCGCGGGTTAGCGGCGTAGGATTCCTCGCCGTGACCCAGGGTTGCGCCGCGCAGGTCGTACATGGACTGCGCCAGGTCGAAAACGCGGGCGACCATGGCATCCAGGTCGGTGTGGCAGGCGCGAACATCAGCGAGGACGCGCTCAACTTCCTTCTCGCAGCGGCGCTGCTCTTCCTCAGTGAGGTAGCGGGTCAGGCGAACCGCAATCCAGGCTTCAATAGCGACAGTGGTACCCGCCGGGGCGTTCTCGCTAAGCTTGAGGGAGGGCACGCCAAGAGTGGCGGTATCGCCACTGGCGAGGTTGCCGCGCATGCCGGTGCCGCGCAGGCTCAGGAGGGTACCGTCCGGGCCGCGTTCAGCGAGGAAGGTGGGGTGAAGAATGGTGACGAAACCACCAAAGTGCGCGGCAAGGCATGCGGTCAGGGAGCTGACGATGTGCGGCATGTCGTCGGTCGCGACGTACAGGGTGGTGTTGTACTCGTCGTTGCGTGCGGCAACGACAGGGGTCTTGGGCAGGCGGATTTGAGCCAGCGCACGGTGGGTGCGAGCCAAATCCTCTAACTCTGCCGGGGTGAACTCTTCACGCTCATCTTCGGGGCTGTTCAGGAAATACTGCTCGACCCATGCATCGGCGCCAGCGAAGTGTGCCATAGCCTTGTCAGTCATTGACAATCTATCCTCCGAATATCGGTATCACTTCACTGTGACGGTGTCTGTGTGGTCTCATGTGCGCGCCGTGGCGCGCGAGCACTTATACCAAGCTTATACCTTTGAGGTGTTTCTGTCAGACATATCGCTCTTGTGGGCGTAGAAATTATTTTTATCTTCTTCCCAAATCCAGCGCGCATTTGGTACGGGTTCAAGAAAGTAGGTGCATCTTGAGGGGTGGACACGTACAGTGAAACTATGAGTTTGCGTACTGAATCTTTCCTGGTGGGTCTCATTGGTGACGGCATCACCTCCTCACTGACCCCTCCCATGCACGAGGCGGAGGCGGACGCGCACGGGGTGCGCTACCTGTACCGCCCCGTCGACCTGGACGCCCTGAACCTGGACGGCGCCTCCGCCCCAGCGCTTCTGGATGCGGCGGCACTGCTCGGTTTTAACGCTTTCAACATCACGCACCCGTGCAAGCAGTCCGTCATGGAGCACCTGCACGAGCTCTCGGATGCGGCACGCGCCCTGGGCGCGGTCAATTGCGTGGTGATTCGCGAGGACGGCAGCTTCTACGGCGACAACACGGACTATTCGGGGTTCATCGCGGGGCTGAAGCGCGGCCTGCCGCAGGTGGCGGAGGATCCGGCTCGCATGGAGCACGTGGTGCAGCTAGGTGCCGGCGGTGCCGGTAGCGCCACGGCGTACGCGCTGTGCCGCCTGGGGGTGCACCACCTGAGCCTCTTCGAGCGTGACGCGGCGAAGGCGCAGGGGCTGGCGGAGCAGCTGGGTGGGCTCTTCCCCCAGACCCGAATCGAGGTACTAACCGAGGATGAGCGCCTCATTGAAGCTCTACTGGAAGCTCAGGGTTTGGTGAATGCGACCCCGGTGGGTATGCACGTGCATCCGGGTATGCCGTTGAGCGATTCGGCACTGGATGCCGGGGTGCTGCGCGAGGGCCTGTGGGTTGCGGACGTCATCTACCTGCCGCAGGAAACACAGCTGGTACAGGTAGCGCGTGCCGCCGGGTGCGAGGTGCTAACGGGCGGCTACATGGCGGTCGGTCAGGCGGTGGATGCCTTCCGCCTCTTCACCGAGTTAGAACCAAATGCAGAGCGCATGGCAGCTCATTTTGAGGCGCTGATTGCGGCACAGCAAGGGGTTTAGAAAATTAAACACGGAGGTGGGGCTGGATAGCTAACTATCCAGCCCCACCTGCTTTTATTCTATATACGGAATATATTCTGTGGGCTATGCATCCAGCTCATCCAGGGTCTTTTTGTAACCCTCACGAGCCGTCAGCGCACCCAACGCCACGAGCACGCACATGGCAACCGTGAACACGGCGGGCAGCACTGCATTATGCAGGTCAGCACCGGCGAGGCTCGTCGCCACGGCGGGGGCGACGCCTCCAGAAATCGCGAAGCCAATCTGGGTACCGAGCGCCAGGCCGGTCACGCGCACGCGGGTCGGGAACATCTCCGCGTAGAAGGCGGGCCACACGCCGTTCGCCATGGAGTAGAGCGCACCGTGCATGAGCACGCCGTAGGCGAAGATACCAACCCAGTTACCCTCGGCAATCGCGCCGAGGTACGGGAACATCACTAGGGAAGAAGCCACCGCACCAGTAATGAAAACGGGCTTGCGGCCAATCTTATCGGCGAGCATGGCGGCAAGCGGAATCGCAATCAGGCCGAGAGTATTCGAGGCGACCGGCACCAGCAGCATAGTGCTGCGGTCGAGCCCGTAACCCTTCGTGGCGAAGGACAGCGCGAAGGTCGTGAAGACCATGTTCACGGTGTTGACCATGGCACACACGGCGATGGTGAGTACGGCACGCTTGTGGTGCTTGAAGACCAGCATGAGCGGGGACTCGGTGAGCTTTTCGCGCTGCAGGTAGGCGGGCGGTTCAGAGAGGGTGCGGCGAATCAGCCAGGCGGTCACCACCACGAAGGCGGAGAGCCAGAAGGGTACGCGCCAGCCCCAGGTGAGCAGGTGCTCGTCCGGCAGGGCAGCGAAGGGAATGAACACGGCGGTCGCCAGTAGCGAGCCGAACTGGGTGCCCTGCAGGGTCCAGCTGGTCGTGAAGGCGCGCTGGTGTTCGTGGGCGTGCTCCAGGGAGATGGAGATGGAGCTTGCCTGCTCACCGGCGGCGGAGAGGCCCTGAAGCATACGGCAGGCGACCAGCAGAATCGGCGCGATAATACCCGCCTCGCTATAGGTCGGCAGGCAACCGATTGCGAAGGTTGCAAAGCCCATCAGGAAGAGGGTGAGCATCAGGACGAATCGGCGGCCGTAACGGTCACCGAGGGGCCCAACAATCATGGCGCCAAAGGGTCGCACAACGTAGGCGACGCCCACAACCACCATGGACTTGAGGATGCCGATGGCGGCGGTGTCTTCGGGGAAGAAGATGCGGTTGAGTACGATTGCCGCGGCGGTGCCGTAGACGGCGAAGTCGTAGTATTCGAGGGCGGAGCCTATCCAGCTGGCGAGGGCGGCTCGTCGTGGTGATCGGGCGGGCGCGTCGGTGCGTCGGCTCATGGGTGGCTCCTTCGGTGGTGTACCCGTTGGGAGGGGCGGGGCCGCGGTGTGGGCGGCCCGCGCGGTCTGTCAATGTGCCCTTCCAGTGTAGGGAGCGCACCGCCCGTTTTCCATAGGGTTACCTAAGTTCCCAGGGTTTGAAGTAGGTAGAAACACGGAGACCGAGTGAACAATAAAGAAATTTTTAATTTCAAAAATACGCGACAGGACTTTCGCACCCCAACCCACGTAAAGTGGATATCACCTCGGCAGGAGTGTGCCTACCGAGCAGTCACGCCGACCAGGACAAAGCTGGTCGGCGTTTTTAGTGTCCAATTCATTTGCGGTAGCCCCGAACTATGGACTTCCCGGGAGGTTCATAGTGCGGGGCTACTGCCTTTCCGAAAGGATTTTATTATGTCCAAGATTGATCAGGCGATTGCATGGATGGAGCAGCGTAAGGGCAAGGTGACCTATTCGATGAATTATCGAACTGGCCCGCATTCTTATGACTGCTCATCTGCGGTTTACTTTGCACTGCGAGATGCTGGCCTGCTCCCGCAGAATATTGCTATTGGTAATACCGAAACGCTTTTCCGCGATTTGGAGAGTAACGGCTGGACTCAGGTTCGACCGGATGCATCGGGTAATTACCCGGCACGACGTGGCGACGTGTTTATTTGGGGTCGCCGTGGATACACCAACGGCGCAGCTGGTCACACCGGCATTTTCTATGATGACCACGACACGATTATCCATTGCAACGCTGGCCACAATGGCATTTCCATCAATCCGCACGACACGATTTGGGTGTATAACGGTTCTCCTGCAATCACGATTTATCGTCCCCCTGCAGAAGTGAACGAAGAAGAGGTTATCTATCGCGCAGCTAAGAATGCGATGAATGCAATCTATGATGAAGGTTTCATCCGCAAGGGAGAGCTCGCAGAAAAGGCATTCGGCAACCGCCTCACTGGCCTGCGCGGCGTGATTCACTGGTTCGACAACTCCATGTTGTACCTTCAGCAGCGTCTCGACGAGGCAGAAAAAGCCGTGCGTGCGCTCTAGTTAGATTTATCTACTGGAACAAAAGAGATAACCATCAGGGTGTTTGAGGTAGGGTCTCTAGGCCCTACCCCAAACACCTATAAAACTTTAAATATAACGCATTCAATAAATTACAAAATTTCACCTAATGAATATTTATCGATAAATAAACCAATATAAGTTGATTTACGGATTAAATAGCCTCATCTACCTTCAAGTACACCCCCCCCCCTAACCTAAATATTAAAGGGCGATTTAGAACATTGAAAAGTATCTGTTTACTCTTTTGACTAGTCATAGTATTCAGGAGAAACCATGAAACACCTACCCCGTCCCTGCGCAGGATGCAGGGAGCCAACCAGTTCCTATAGAGAGGACTGCCGCACCTGCCAGGCGCGGCGCCGTGCTATACAGACGCACGATAGTCCCTATCTAATGCAGGGGCGTTCAATATGCCCTCGGTGTTGGCGTACGGCAGGTCTCTCTCTACCGGCAAGTAGTGTACGCCCGGAGAACTACGGGCAACCGCTCGTAATAGAGAATCAGTGGAATCCCATCTATTCCATCTGCCGTGCATGTATCCACGCGCCAGAAGGTACCGTTCCTCTTGATTCACCGCGGGTCTATCTTCCTGTCAATCCTAGAGCTCGACGAACTTCAAAGCAGCGAATTTACCCTTCGCGAGCAAATCCGGTTCTTTTTCTTCCGCTTTCTCATTGCACGCGTTGCGAGAAGCCAATAGATGCGGATTCTCGACATGCCGGGCATCCTTTGTGCCGCAAGCACTACCGGCAACTGAAGCGACAGAATGCGCACCAGGATACTGAAGCTCCAATCGGCAAGAAGAGCGGACAGGATGAATGGGCCGTTCATGATGCTGGTTTAGCATCATTCCTACACGCACGGAGAAAACGCCTGTCACATGCTTCAACTTCGCTGCCAAGAAGCAGAAGCAGGGCAACTCTTTGTAGAGCCAACACTATGGTTCACACACCTTCCGCACTGTAGCGGATATCAATAATTCACTCATTTAGCAGAGAGGCTACATCATATGGCTACCATTTCGTCTGGCGAGCAACTGCAGCAGCATCTAATCGCTCTAACCGTGGGCACGCCAGTGAAGGACGCAGACCGTCAATGTCTGCACCGCGCAAAGTTCCGTATTCCACGCCACCAGGCATTATTGGACGAGTTGGCAGATTATGTCGCCGGTGGTTCACGTACCGGAGGAGCATCTAGCGCCAGCCGCTTTGGATGTCGCATACCTATTTCTGCTAATGCGTTAGAAGTTCAAGAGTCTATTCGTTCCGTTGTTATGCCCTCATTCCCAGGTGCGCCACTGAAAAATCAGGTTTCTGCGTGGATTCGCAATCACCTACATCAGGAGCTTCATGATGAGGCGTTGGCAACAACGACCAGTTGGATTCGGGCCATTGTTGCGTTGCGCCATCCCAGTCATGATTTGCAGGGATTTTGTCCTAACTGCGGGGAGCAGGAAGTCATGAAAACAAGCTGCGACGGTTCAACATCAATACGCCGATCCGCACTGTATTACACCACTGAAAGGGCATCTTGTCGTTCTTGCTCTGCTGTGTGGGAAGGGCTAGAAAGCATGAAGGCCCTAGCCCTGCTACTTCATAGCCAGGACTAATATCGTCCCCATTAAACTTCTGCCTGTGAAAATAGGTAACCGTTCCAGTAGGATTACATCATTTTCCCGGGCAGATAAAACTACCGCATGAAGCTGTTATTTCACTGCTGTAGTTCACCCCGTCGGGTTTATCCCGGCGGGGTTTTCTGTTAAACCGCGGCTATCATAGCCGCCCAACCGCCAAGGAGATTATCATGGCACCTATTTCTGAAGCATCCGCCTACCGCGCAGCGCATCGAGCCCTAACCGATGTGTACAACGAGCCTTTTGTTCGAGAAGGTAATCTTGCGGTTGCTAAATTTGGCAACGCTACTGTCAACACTCGAACCGTTGTGGAATGGTTCGATCATCAGGTGATTCTCATTGCTAAGCGTATTGAAGATATCGAGAAGCTCGCAAAGTCAAAGCGCCATGCTTAGACACCGTCCAGGATGGCGTAAGCAGCTATACGCGGTTATTCCGGCTACCACTGCCGTCCTGCAGACCTACGGAATCCTTACGCAGGAGCAGGCAAGTGTGTGGGCTGGTCTAGCGATAGCCCTCTGGGGTTTGTGGATGGCTTGGGCTAACACCGACCATACTCGCAAGCCCCACAATACTACGCATATTCCTCCCCACCAGTAGGTCCGTCATATATCGTGGGGGCGGTGGAACATATTTCGATTCCCCACCGCCCCCACCGTATGATGTACCTGTATAAGTTCCAGCAGCCGCATTCCGAAGAGGTACTATGCCGTCACCCCGCACCAGCATTATCATGCCGGTCTATAACACCGCAAACACTGTAGTTCGGGCTATCGACTCCGTACTCTCTCAAACCGACCCGGACTTTGAACTCATCATCATCAACGATCAAAGCCCGGATGATTCTCACCGGGTAATTCAGGAGTACCTCCAGAAGCTCCAGGACTCACGCATCTCGTACCACGTCAACGAAAAGAATCTTGGGCTGGCCGGCGCACGCAATGTCGGAATCAGCCACGCAAACGGTGAATGGCTCGCCTACCTCGACTCTGATGATGCGTACAAACCTAATTTCCTTGAAACTATGCACGCCGCCGCAACCGATGACGTTGATATCGTTGGTTGTGCCCACGACATCTACTACCCAGACGGATCAACCCAGTACCGCCTCATGGGTGAGGCCGGTACCTTTAGCGGTGATGACGCGCTGGCACGGGTTCTTAGCAGCCGTATCGCGCCCTTCGCATGGGACAAAATTTTCCGTCGTGCCCCTCTCAAAGATATCCGATTCCCTCTCTTTAACCGAGTGGAAGACGCCGGATACAGCATCGCAACTTGCACCGTAGCCCGCGCGCTGAAGGTTATCCCCGATTCCCTGAATCTCTACTCCGTTAACCCCGAATCTATCACCTGGGGTTCAACTCCTCCTTTCGAGGATCTAGTCGCCTTCATGGATTACGTGGATGTAACGGTAGATGCCCCCCACGCCAGCAAGAAGGTCCGGACCGCGCTTGCCATCTCGCGCATCATCAATTTTGTGAACAGCGGTAACAGCATCCTGCGACAGAACCCTCCCGGGGGTAAAGAATTCTTACATCGTTGCCGCCAAGAAATTACACCCCGTACCCTATACCTTGCAATGTCCTCTGGTTCCGTCTACGGATTTGCGGGTGCGCTCTTTAAGTATTCCCCCGCAATCTACTACCCCATCTATCGGGCATATATTAAGCGCACCTACGGCATGTAGCCCGTTCCCATCACTTCTACGAAGGTTAAGCCCCCATGCCTCCTACCTCTCAAACTGTCCCCCGTACCAGCATCATTATGCCGGTCTACAAGACCGCAAACACCGTGGTTAAAGCCATCGAGTCGGTTCTTAATCAGTCGGATCCTGATTTTGAGCTACTCATTATGATTGACGGCTCCCCAGATAATTCGGCGCAACTGATTGCCGAGTATCTGCAGCAGAACCCGGATGAGCGCGTGCGCGTGTTCAATAACCCCAAGAATCAGGGCCTGTCCGCGATGCGTAACCAGGGCCTGGATGAGGCACGCGGCGAGTGGGTGACTTTCCCCGATTCTGACGATACTCTCTACCCGACCTTCCTGGAGCGCCTGCACTACCACGCCGAGCGTACTGGTGCGCAGGTGGTCAATTGCGCCCACAACATGGTGGCGACCGACGGTTCAACCACCCAGCGCCTCAAGGGCGCCCCCGGCACGCTGACCGGCCAGGAAGCGGCGTTCGCCCTGCTTAAGGACCAGCTGTCTCCTTACGCCTGGGATAAGATCATTCGCCGTGAACTATTTGAGGACGTCCGATACCCCCAGATTGAACGAGCAGAGGATGAGTGCGCGCTGTTGGACTGCTACCTGCGAGCGCAGAGCGTGACCGTCATCAATGAGCCGCTGTACGCTTACGCTGTGAGTGCGGGAAGCCTGACCTGGAGCCGTATTACTCCTTTGTCTGAGACCCGTCGCCTTCTTGACTACTTCGCGAAATCCCTTCAGCGTACGAGTACGTATCATCTGTCTGCCGGTCAGGAGGCGCTGACGATTGCCCGGGTTATTGCGTACCTGAATAACGCGCAGCAGGCGCTGATTGTGGGCGGTGAAAGCGCGCCGGCTGTGCTGGCGGGTTGCCGTGCCGGTTTCAGCTTCGGCGATACGCTCCTCGCCCTGCGCCGCCGCCCCGTCTTTGGCGCTGCGGGCCTGCTCCTCAAGGTCAGCCCGGCGCTCTACCGCAGGCTCTACGGCGCTTACATTAAACGGGTTTACAACCTCTAATCCCAGACACTTTGACGTTAAGCGTTAGTCATATATCTGCTGGAACAAAGCACGGGGATTCTCACTCTCGGTTTTATCTCTGCGCTAACCCAACGCTGCACTCACATTGCATATTCATCCACATATCCCCTAGAAACTTATGGCACATACAGCACCGGAGTATCCGTCCCTCTATTCCGCCGTTTTTGAGCGGCCAAATTCTCTTAACTTCATTCGCCTAGTCCTCGCGACCTTTGTGATTTTCTCCCACACGCCCTACATTGTGGCGGGTGTAAAGGTTGATGAAAACCCCCTGTGGAAAGAGTTCTATGTCTTTGGCGATTTTGCAGTCAATGCATTCTTCGCCATCTCGGGATTTTTAATTGCGCACAGCGCCTACCGGAGCTCCGCGGGATCATATCTGGTGAAGCGTATCTTGCGTATTTTCCCCGGTTACTGGGTCTCCATCCTTTTCGTAATTTTCATTGGTGGAACGCTCTCCGTCCTCACAGGCCACGCCCCCATGGGTTGGGACATCCCCAACGCCATCTTATACTTCCGCAACAATTGGGATCTCTCCCAATTGCAGTACGGACTCTTTAACGGACCGGCCGACGTGCCGTTTACCTCCCCTTCATGGAACGGTTCAGCATGGACGCTAGAATACGAGTTCTTCTGCTACCTTTTACTTCTCCCCATCTTCTATCTTCCGTTCATTCGCCGGCACCTAAAGGTTTTTATTCCTCTCGCTTACCTTGTGAGCCTCAGCTACTACGTACTCATTCAGGTACTTGGCTACGATTGGATGACCTGGGCGCTGGGCCTTGATCCTAGAAACCTCAAGGCTTCAGCACGCCTCTACCCCTTCTTTTTTGCCGGGGCTCTACTCTACCTCGTGAGCCACCGTATCACGCTCCGTCCGGTAATCACTCCGCTCCTGGCTACAATTTGTACTCTCGCCGGGTTCTACTTCACCTGGCTCGTTCCTCACGCCAACATTATGCAGTGGACTCAGATTGTTTTGGCCTTCGGAATTATTGCCCTGGGCACCTGTCTTAACGTTCCTCTGGGGCAAACCAACGATATCTCTTACGGCGTGTATATCTACGCCTGGCCGGTACAACAGATTCTTGTACTCCTGGGAAGCGTTTCCCTCGGAATCTCGGTTAATATCATCCTCGACGCCATCATCACCTTCGGCCTAGCATGGCTTTCTTGGACCTTTGTTGAGAAGCGGGCCATGGCTCTCGGCCGTAACCCTTTGGTTTCGGGTAAGAAGCCTACAGTCCAGTCTGCAACCTAGCCGCTACGCAGAGAATGCCCCTCCGCTGAATGTCAGCCGAGGGGCATTCTTAATGCAGGATTATCCTTTGGGGGCGGTGACAGATACACCCACCATGTGCACCACGAAGCCGCAGACCGGGCCAACCGCCAGCGCCACGATAGCGCGCGGTACCAGCGACGCGGGGACCAGGAACGCCAAGCTCAAGGTCACCGCCGCGGCAACCACCCAACCGGCAAGGTAGATGCGGTGCTGGTTCACCGCGAGCGCCATATTGCCCGAGAGGGTCATGAGCGCCAGTAGCGCGGAGGCGAACACCAGCGCACCCAGAGTGATACCGGAGGCTGCCGCCTCGTACGCGGACTCTGCGCCTGCGGCGGGCGGGTAAATCAGGCGGAAGAGCAGCGGGCCCACCAGGTACGCCGCCAACGCGCCCACAGCACCCACAGCCACCACTGCGGCGGCAGGCTTAATGAACGCCGCCACGGGGCGGTGACGCTGCTTCAAGAAGGCAGAAACCGCCACACCCTGGAACGCCTGCAGGGGAATCATAATCGGCGAACGGGTAATGGAAATCGCCAGGATCAGGGTGCCCAGCACGACCGGTTCGCTCTCCGCGGCGCCGCTTGCCTTCAGCACGTTCGGGAAGCCCATCATCAGCACCGCCGCGGCGGCAGAGGACAGGAACGACCAGAGGATATTGGTCGTCAGGCGACCCGCGGGCACATCGGCGCGGGCAACCCACAGGCGGCGACCCGAAACGGTCACGAACGCCAGGATGAGCCACAGGCCCATCGGCACGACGGTTGCCACCTCAAGACCGGCAAGGGAAGGAATCATGAGCGCAGCCGCAAGCATGAGGATGAGGCGCCCGGCAGATTCCAGACCGCCCACCGCCGCGAAAAGGTACCAGCGGTCCTCACCGGCGGTCACACCGCTCATGGTCGCCTGCAGGGCGTAGAGGAACACACCCACCGCCATGACGGTCACGCCCACCGCCGCCGAATACGGAATCTGCTGGCCCGCCCACAGAGGGGAGCTCACCAACACCAACGCACCGGCGATAGCACCCAGAGCCGCGGTCACCGTAACCACGCGGGCGCCCTGCGGCGCGGAACCCTCAGCAGATGCAGCCCCGCCGGATGCAGCCCTGTTAGCTAAAGCCCTGTCAGCTACAGCACGGGTGCGTGCCGTACCCACCGCGCGCGTAATCTCCGGCTGAATACCCGTGATAATACCCGTCACAGTGAAAAGCGCCGCCCAGAACAGCAGGAACTCCGTCAGCTCCGAACCATTCAGGGCACGCTGAGCAATCATCGTCACCACCAGCGTGGAGACCGCCGCCAACAGGGACGAACCCAAAAGCGCCAGGGACTGGTAGCGGGTGACCGTGCCCGAAGGCTGAGCCTCAACGGCGTCCTGGGCTCCTACAGTATCTTGGGCTTCCACGGTGTCCTCCTCGTTCCTAGCCGCCAACACTAGCCGCTAACACAGACCATCATTACATACGCAGATGCGCCGCACATCCACCGCAGGATGTACGACGCACCGCACACAAATATAGGTTTACTTCACCACATGCTCGGCAAGGTTCTTAACACCCTGCCACTTCTTCGCCAGGGCTGCCTTCGGCAGCAGAGTCAGCGCGTGAGCACGCGAGGAGAAACGGATACGGGCCACGCGGGCAGCCTTCGACCAGCCCAGAGCCGCCATCTCATCAGCAATAGTGTTCATGTAGCGGCGCTCCTCATCAAAGCGGGTACCCTCCAGGGCACGCCAGGACGAGTCAGAACCACCGTGACGACGGTACATGAACGCAACCTGCGGATCGTAGTACAGGGAGCCGCCACGCATCGTAATGTCCAGAATCAGCGCCATGTCCTGCACAACGTTCAGGCCCTCACGGAAGCCGGTGCCCACGATGGCGTCCTTACGCCAACCCAAGGACGGGAAGTAGAACCACGCGCCGCGCAGCAGGGAGGTAGCCAGCTCCTCACCCTGCAGAACAGCCTCACCCTTGGGACGGTAGAACGCCTTAGTCTGCTCCACCAGAGTGTTCGACAGGCCGTTGTTCTCATCAATCACGACCACGCCGGGCTGGAAAATGGATGCCTCAGGGTGCTTCGCCGCCGAATCCACCAGCCACTGCACATAGTTGGGGAGCATGACATCATCAGCACCCATGACGGTGACCAGGTCATTCTCTACGAAGGTCAAGCACTTACGGTAATTACCGTTCGCGCCCAAGTTCTTCTCGTTACGCATGTAGGTGATGCGCTCATCCTTCAACGACTCGAACCAGCCGGGAATCGAATCATCCGGGTAGCCGTCATCAACAACAATCATGCGCCAGTCCGGGTTGGTCTGACCGACCACAGACAGCACAGCCTGCTTCATCATGGCAACGTCGCCGTAGTAGGGGAACAGAATATCAACGGTCATGAGGTATTACTCCAAGCTCAAACGTGTAGAAACGTATAAAAATCAGGGGCTTTAGGGCTTCTTCTGCTCTCGCTCCGTAGCGCGGGAAGCGCCCTGTGGCTGACGCTGAAGAGCCTTCATAATCGCCACTTCTTCAGCGAGGGTACGCATATCATCCGTAATCTTCGAGATAGCCAGGGTCAAGTGCAAGCTAATACCCATCAGCATAATAATCGCCAGTAGGAACAGCAGGTTGACCGGGGTCTCAATACCCACCAGACGCGAGAGGGAATCCAAAAGCTTCGGGAAAAGCGCTAGCACAATCATGATGACGCCAACAATAAGCCACAGTGCGGCGTACTTTTCCTTCATCTTCTGGTTGCGTACCTGCGCCAGAACGAGAACCTCCATCACCACAACGATGAGAAGGAAGAAAATATTTGCGCTCATTTACTTAGACCCCACATTCGTTTTCTGGCGAGTCATCGACATGCCAAACGAGAAGAAAGAACGAACCAGGTACACCGCAGACTTCCACGGGCTTGAAGAAGGAGTACCGCCCTGACGCTCACGCATCTCAACCGGCACCTGTTTTACAGTCAAGCCAGAACGAATCGCCATCACGCAGGCGTCGATACAGTCACCCAGATACTCAGCAGGTAGATGCTCGCAATACTGCTCAATCGCCTTGCGGTCTGCCGCACGGAAGCCGGAGGTGGCGTCGGTGAACTTCTCGCCTGAAATCATCGTAAACATACGGGCCAGAACCACCATCGCCCACTTGCGCGGACCAGACACCTTATAGTTCGTCGCCTCAGCAAAGCGGGAACCGATCGAGATGTTGACATCCTCCAGGCCAGCAAGCACAGTGCGGATACCCTTCGGGTCATGCTGGCCATCAGCATCAACCTGAATCGCGCAATCATATCCGGCTTGGCGAGCATACTTGTAACCGGTGCGCAAAGCGCCACCGATACCCATGTTGTAGGGAAGATCAATCACGAAAGCGCCGGTAGCGCGCGCAATCTCAGAGGTGCGGTCGGTGGATCCATCATTGACGACCACCAGATCGACCTCAGGCATCATGCGGAAAAGTTCTTCAATTGTGCCCCCAATAACTTCCTCTTCATTCCACGCGGGCATAATGATGAGGGGTCGAGGGGTCTGCTTAAAAGTCTCTGATTCCATGCGGTGCTATCTCTTGTGTATATGGCATACGGAAGCTAGTATGCGCACAAAGGCATACCGGTTTTACATCTTATCAGCACTCTCTTAACGACGCTCGAAGTAGCACCGCGGGGGTGGCCTAGTCTCCACGCCACCCCCGCGATACTTCAGGCAACCCAAAAGTGCCAGATACTAGTTATTATCGCAAGCGCTAATGCGATACAGCGTCATCGGACCCGAGGAGTACACCGGGGTCAGCACGTCCGTGTCGATAGCAGCCACAAGGCCGTCGTAGTTTTTCTGTGCGTCTGGGCCGAAGTTCAACTGGTTCTCCAGGTGAACATACCAGTGGGCCTTGTACTCGTTCACTTCGCGGCACACCTCCGGATTTGTACGAGCGTCCTTGAGGTTATGCATAATCGCCGAGTACTTGGGTGAGGTCTCAAACTCGAAGTGGTATCCCGTCAGGTGACGATCTGCCAGCGCGTAAATATAGGCGCTACCGTCCCAGGGGTTGTTCACGATCACATCGCCCTTCGGCACAATCTTCGGGATTTCATTAATAACGTTCATCTCATCCTGATTCAGAACCACAGAGGTCGG
Source organism: Rothia sp. (in: high G+C Gram-positive bacteria) (assembly GCF_015265375.1). Taxonomy (GTDB): domain Bacteria; phylum Actinomycetota; class Actinomycetes; order Actinomycetales; family Micrococcaceae; genus Rothia. The sequence goes on along the minus strand of NZ_JABZXW010000001.1, from coordinate 46,310 downwards.
GGTCACTCGGTATTCCTGCGATACCGCCAGAGTTGTCTCCTGTACCGAGGGTACACGCGAGGATAGGCCCGCAATCACCAGCACGAGCACCGTGGCAACGCCTATACCGGCCGTCGCCACCTTCAGGCGCGCTGCGCGCGGAACCCGACGCACCACCCAGGTGAGTAGACCCTCGACAAAGCCGCCCAGGCCGATACCCGCCATAATCACCGAGGGGAATACCACCAGCGCCGCCAGGCGGAAGTGGTCGGTGTACCAGGGGCCCACCATCAGCAGACGGAACTCGCCGCGCGGCACCGAGGCGGATACAATCCATAGGTAACCAATCAGCACCCAGCTGGCAATCAGCCACAGGTTACGGCGCTTGTACAGTAGGTACCCCGCGCCCCACAGAGCCAGGAAACCGGCCAGATACGAGGGGTTGAATGTATCTCTCAACTGATTGGCGTTCTCCAAGCCCAGGAAGAGGAACTGGTAGAGCGCCTCACCCTCGGTGAGCATAGGCTCCCACGTGTTGCTGGCAGATGCGCCGGGACGCAGGAACCACCAGGCACCCACACACCCAAGAATTACCAGCCCGAGCAGAGCGGATCCCACCCACTTCTGGCGAGAGGTCAGCTCGCGCGAGCGCACTACCCACGCCACCCCGGCCAGCACCAGCGGCAGAGCAAAGACCACAGCAGACACCACCGCGTTCGGATGCACAAGCGCTAGACCCGCGACACCCACCAGGGCGGCAAGACACAGGGAAAGCAGAGCTGCGTACTCGCCGCGCACCATCACCTGCACCAGGCATACCATGAGTGCCACAAATGAAGGTAGCAGGGCATAGCCCAGCAGGTTCGGGAAGAGCACACCCCAGCGCAACAACAGACCGGGGAAGGCGGCAAAACCACAGGTCAGCGCAGGGATTGCCAACGCCTGCAGGCGACGCAGCTTCGGGATGCTCAGGCTTAGAGCCACCAGCGAGCAGGGCCACAAAATGCCGGAGGCCAGTAACACGGTCACGATGGTGGCAGTCGCAATGCTCGTACCCGTAGTGCTATAAATCAGGGACACAAAATCATGCCAACCCGCCGGGTAAAATGCCGGTTGCTGGTCTGCCGCAGATACCGCGCCCAGGGTCAGGCTCGACGCGTCACCATGCTCCTGGATCCAGCGAATCGCATTCATGTGGAAGGAGTTATCCAGGCTCTGTGAGAAAGCCTCCGGGCCATACACCATATCCTCGGTCATATGCGTCACCAAGAAGCCACCCAACACGGCACCCACTACGGGCCACGCCACCGGAACATCGTTAACCGGCCACTCTACGGAGGTCAGAGCGGGCCAGCGGCGACCGACCAGGTGCATCACACCCGCGGCGGCAGCCACCATCACGGCGGCGACCGGCACAAAAGAAATCAGGCTCCACGGAATGCCGGTCTTACCCAACACAATCGCAGAGACAGCCACCAGGGCAAAAGTCAGCAGCGGCGCATAAAAAACGCGCAGACGTGCAGGAACACGCAACGCCCAGCCCATCGCATAGCCCGGGCCAAAAGCCAACACGACCGCAAAAAGCAGCAGCGGAATAGTTGCCAACCAGCTCATTAACCCTCGTCTCCCCACAGTTCACGCACCGAAAACCCCTCAAATACGGGGCGCGGAGCGCTTTTGAGTACCTAGCAAGGATACCCCAGAGGCCTCTTCACCCCCGCGAAACCCCGCAGAAGAGAGAGGGACAGCACCCAAAACCAAGCGTTCCGAACCTGTCACGGGGTGCCCAGTGGAACACCTCCCGGAAGCCCCCAAACGGCGAAGAATATGACGTAATATTTCGCGCCCCGCGTCATGAAAGGTACACCTAAGAAACATAGGGCAATAAATAAGGTGTTCAGCACCCATTAGCTTTACCCTGAAACATATCTCCCCTTAACAAAGGGTCGCCCAACGCATACACATCTGGACGAACCCTAAACGCAGCCGCAGAAGAAAGGGTCGATCATGACCGAAACCATTGCAGCACAGGCACCCATCGCCGACACCTCCGAGCAGTTCAAGCTCGCCTTCGGCCACCAGCCCGCCGGCGTCGCCATCATCACCGCCACCGACGAAAACGGCGAACCCGCAGGCTTCACCGCCTCCTCGCTGACCTCCGTCGCCGCAGAACCGCCGATTATCGCCTTCTCCCTCAAGGCAAACAGCGGCTCCGCAGCAAAGATCGCGGCTGCGTCCTCCTTCCTCGTGCACATGCTCGACGCTGAGAATGTGACCCTCGCGAAGAACTTCGCAACCCACGACTACCCCCGCTTCGACGACCCCAGCACCTGGGAATTCGTCCACACCGGCGAGCCCCTCGTCCACGGCGTACGCCGCGTACTGCGCGCAACCCCGCTCAGCCGCGTTGAGGCAGGCCCCGCACTCGTCTTCACCGCACAGGTTGAAGAGTTCATCCGCAACGACTGCGAAGGCACCCCGCTGGTCTACCACTCGCGCAACTTCCACGCGCTGGGTGACCACTCCAACGTGAACAACTACAGCATCTAACCCCGCGCAGGGGTCACGGGGCGGTATTCGACGACCATGAGGCGACGAATACCGCCCCGCGGCGTACCCTGAACATAACAAGCGCACGCGGCACATGACAGCGCACAGCATTACAACGCAGAAGGAATAGTTATGACGGCTCAGACTACCCAGCCCGCATCCCTCCCCTGGCTCGAAAAGCTCATCGCGATTCCCACCATCTCCGGCAACTCCAACCTCGAACTCATTGAACTGCTCGAAACCGAGTTCGCCCGCTACGGCTACAGCGGCGTGCGCACCTACAACGAGGACGGCACCCGCGCTAACCTGCTCGTCACCATCCCCGCAGCGGACGGCACCACCCGCGGCGGTGTTATTCTCTCCGGCCACACGGACGTCGTACCCGTCGCCGGTCAGGACTGGGACGCCGACCCCTTCACCCTGCGTGTGGAGGGTACCCGCGCCTACGGTCGCGGCGTGTGCGACATGAAGGGCTTCCTCGCCGTGGCGCTTTGGCTGTTGCCGCGCGTTGCGGAGGCGAAGCTGCGCACTCCCCTGCACTTCGCGTTCTCCTACGATGAGGAAATCGGTTGCATTGGTGCACCCTCCCTTATCGAGGAGTTCGTGGCGCGCGACCTCGCCCCCGACTACGCGATTGTTGGTGAGCCCTCCAGCATGCGCATTATCGACGCGCACAAGGGCGCACACCGCGGCCGCGTCACCTTCACCGGCGTGCCCAAGCACGGCTCCCTCGCCACCCATGGCGTGAACGCGGTTGCCGCAGCAGGCGAGTTCATCACCTTCTTCACCGACATGGCGGACCAGTGGGAAGAAGAAGGCCCGTTCGACGAGTCGTTCATCATTCCCCACTCCACCGGTAGCGTGAACCTGGCAACCGGCGGCCTGCAGTACAACATCGTCGCCGAGCAGGCTGTGGTGGAGTACGATGTGCGCACTCTGCCGCAGGTGACCACCGAATCCTTCGTGGAGCGCATTGACCGCGAACTTTCGGAGGTCATACTGCCCGACCTGCAGGCGCGCGCCGCACGCGCCGAAAAGCTGACCGGTGCAGAGCCCGGTAGCCTCACCTCCCGCGTGGGTGTGAAGCACGAACTGCTCGCAGCCGTGCCGGGCCTGGGTACCGAGGACGACGCACCCATCGTGCACCTCGCCCACGAGTGTCTGGGCACCAATGACGCACCGCAGAAGGTCACCTACGGCACCGAGGCGGGCCAGTTCCAGCGCGCCGGCGTGCAGAGCATCATTTGCGGTCCCGGCGATATTGCCCAGGCGCACTCCCCGAACGAGTGGATTGAGCTGGAGCAGCTGAGCGAATGCGAGCGCTTCTTCGAGGCGATTCTCGACTGGGCGAGCGCCAAGTAGCGGCCACATAGCAACCGTGTAGCGGCGTAGAACCCAGACCACGACGGCTCATAAGAGCCGCGCGAAAATCGCAGAAAATGCCCGGGTACCTCAAGAAGGTGCCCGGGCATTTTTTGTGCTGATGGCGGGTGGTGTTGGCGGGGTTCAAGTGTTGGTTTAACTGCGGGTTTATTCGTGAGTTTGTCTATGGGTTCAACTGCGGGTTCACAGAGCGAGTCCAAGGTGTGGACTATGCCCGATTTTCCCCTCATTCGCCACATTTATTTTTAAACGAAAAACCCGAAAAACCGCTTATGTCTAAGGGTGAAATAACACAAAAGTATTGTCTTCCAGGGGTATTCAAGGTTCCATAGATGCCAAAGGTTAAACACGCCACTCGGGCGGCATAACCCCACACAAAACCACACCTCCCTCACGCTCGGCACTGCACACCCGGTCGAACCCCGGTTCACCACCCGCAGTTCACTACCTGAAGGACACCCCGTGTACACCATCAGCCCCTACCTCGCCGAATTCCTCGGCACGCTCATCATGTGCACCATCGGCTGCGGCGTCATCGCCAACGTCGAACTCCGCCGCTCCAAAGGCCACGGCGACAACTTCTTCACCATCGCCTTCGGCTGGGGCTTCGCCGTCACCTTCGGCGTCTACGCCTCCCACGCCTACTCCGGCGGCCACCTCAACCCCGCCGTGTCTATCGGCCTGGCAGCCTACGGCGAGTTCCCCTGGGAGAAGGTCCCCGGCTACATCATTGCCCAGGTCCTCGGCGCAATGGTCGGTGCCGGACTGGTCTACCTCAACTACCTGCCGCACTGGAAGGCAACCGCCGACAAGAAGATTAAGCTCGGCATCTTCGGTACCGTCCCCGCCATTCACAACTACTTCACCAACGCCCTATCCGAAATGATTGGCACGTTCATGCTGGTCTTCTCGGCACTGTACACCGGCGTGAACTTCAAGCCGTCCATCAGCGGCGGTGTGGAACTCTCCCTCAACCTCAACGACGTACTCAAGCCCCTCGCCTTCGGCTTCATGGTCGCCGTGCTCGTCATCGGTCTGGGTGGTCAGACTGGCTACGCGTTGAACCCCGCCCGTGACTTCGGTCCGCGCCTCATGCACGCCCTGCTGCCCATCCACGATAAGGGTTCCTCGCGCTGGTTCTACGCGTGGGTTCCGATTTGCGGCCCCATTGCCGGTGGTTTCATGGGTGGCGCGTTCTTCAAGCTCTACTACGAGGGTCAGGTCAGCCCGTGGCTGTTCGTTTCCAGTGCTCTGGCGGTTGTGGTTCTGCTCTTCGCGTGGTGGGCTAACAGCCACCTGTACCGTGCACCCAGCTCCGAGGTCGTCCCCGAATTTGAGGACACCCACGCTACCGCAGCGGCACGCGCAGCAACCTACACCCCGACCGGTTCCATGCCGATTCTGCTGCCCGAAGAGGTGAAGGCAAACCGTAGCACCCGCGTCGTGAACCGTGTGACCGACGAGGAATAGCCTTTCCGACTCCCGCCCCCTAAACTTCCCTGTCTAGGGTTTCATCTAAAAACGGCGAACCCCTCATTTTCATAACCTGACTTATGTTGTTCAGGTTATGAAAATGAGGGGTTCGTTGCGTCTACCTCACGGAAGGAGATTCATTCAGGGGTGCCGAAAAATACCGTCTAGAAAGGTCCTAGCTTAGGAATAAAAAGAGTCATCTCCTGAACGATATACTCTGCATCTTCCAAAGCCTCTTCAGCTTCTTCCACAGCTATAGGCTCATAATCCAAACCGGGATACTCAACCTCATGGCGAGTTCGACGCAAGCGAGAATACAGCTTACCCACCACATCATGAGGGCCTCGCTGAGCACGCAACGCATCACCCACCACAATATGACCTCCCCGAGTAGTCGGCCGCAGACCCTGCACCGCCAACGCGGCAGTCATCGCCAACCTCGAAGCATCATAGAGGAGCGTATAGGCACCTTCCGGATCATCAACTACCAAACGATGCGCCGTCTTTAGATGCCGACGAGCACGCAACAACAGACCTTGAGCATGCTCACGATTTACAGTAACCCGTTCCAACTCACCGGCATTAATCAGCTCAAGCATGCGCTCCCGGCCAACAGTCCAAGGACCAGGAGTCGGGGCATTAGGCTTCAGCGTCGACATCATTCACCTCCAGCTGCCCAAAGAGAACCTCCATCGGGCGCGAGCGCACAGTCTGCACGAAACCATCCTGCGAGTTCCATGCCTCATGAGATAGCCGCTTTACGTTCACCTCATAGCCAAGCTTCTGCTCAGCATCATCAATAGCCTCATACAGCTTCTGACGTGAAGGGGAACCAACAACCAACACATCAATATCATTCGGCACGTGCCCAGCCACCCCAGAACGACGGCTAGCCCACGAGCCATAAATAGCGGCACCCTCAATATTGGAAACACCCTGCAAAGTATCCCGGAGCACCGGAACGGGGCCATAAGTTACCAGGATCAACTGACGCATCGCCTGGCCCACCGGATTATCAACCTTGGCTTGCACCATACGGGTCCTACCAACATTCTGGACAGTCACCAGACCGGACTGTTCCAGACGATTCACCTCTCGGGAGACAGTCGGTAACGATGCACGTGTCGCATCAGCAATCTGAGACACCGTGTACTGCTGCTCAGGGTGAGAGAACAGCAATGCCATCACTTCACCCTGCAGGTCACTACGCAAGATGGGAAGGAGGCTGGGAGCAGACGTTTTCATAACATGAATTATATCAATCATGTTATGAAAACGTCTGATGATTTGGAGGGGTACTAGGCCGCAGTGGATGCCATTGCCAGCACCCGGTCATGCTTAGCGAGGCGGCGCTTCTGAATCGTGCGCACCACCCAGATGCAGACCGCACCGAGAACCGCGCCGGCAGTGTTATTCATAATGTCATCCACATCAAAGGTGCGGTAAGTGAAGCCCGCCAGACCCCAGTTACCGGTCAGCTGACTCAACTCAATAAAGCTCGAAAGCGCGAAGCCACTCAGCGCCGTGGCGCGCAGACCCCAACGCAGGCAGCCCGCAGTGAAGAAACCCAGGGGGATGAACATCGCAATATTGAAGAAGAGCTGCGCATACACGGTGGTTGCGAAGCGGCGCAGACCCATGCCGTTAGTCAGATTCCACGCCTGCTGCCAACTCCAACCCACATAGAAACGCGGGTAGTACAGCTCAGGGTTCGTGACGCTATTTGCGCTACCAATCGGGGTCAGCGTCAAAGAAAGAATCGAGGCGAGGAACAACGCGAAGGAGGCGGTCAGCAGGTACTGGCGGATGCTGTGCGCTCGGCCGGTCTTCCTAGCGCGCAGGCGCATACCAATAAAACCAATGATGGAGAGCACGATAGTGAGCGCCGCAATCTCAATGGCGAAAGTGCCAATCATGTGTTTATTCAGTAGTTCCTGCATGCTGTGTGTTCCTTAGGTCGTGAGAGCGAGTTATATGCACTCCACCTGTATATATGCCCGTTCTAACATATATTCTTGGTGGCGTATAGCGGGTTCCTGTTCACGCCCGCCGCATATTGTTCACCACCAGTGTAAAAGACAGCTCTATGGCTCACCCTAGGCGAAACTGTGAAAAAGCTGTACACGCACCCGGCATGCCATGAAAACCACCCCAGTCGGTGCCATCAGTACAGAACATCCGGCGGGAACACCGGCGCAATATACCGACCAAACAGCAGCACGAACAAGAAGGCGCCCGCAATCGCAGCCACCATCGCACCCACAACCTGCACCAGCCAGAGCATCAGGAACCTCACCATCTTGCCCTCAGCGCGGGCGGTCAGCGCCTCCACCATGGCGGTCGAGAAGGTCGTAAAACCACCCAGCAGGCCGGTCGTAATCACCGTGCACCAGAACGCCACCTGATCCGTGGCGTTATAGTGCACGCCCAGCGCGCGAGGATTCGACACCGGCAAAATCAGCAGACCGTACAGGAACGAACCCACCAGGTTAATGACGAACACCGGGCTAATAATCGACGACTCCGTGCGCAGGCGAGGCGACATCGCCTTATCGAGGAAGAAGCGGGTCATCGCACCCAGACCACCGCAGAGGAACACCATCAGAGCGAAAAACATTAGCGACCCTCCTCGGCATCACGGGCGGGCACCAGACGGGACGCCAAAAAACGGCCGGTCAGCATGCCGACTGCGGCGGCAACCAAACCACCCACGAGCAGCACCAGAATCGCCAGCACCATATATTGAGCGTGCACCGTGTACGGCAGGAAAATCGTCTGCGCCAGTACCGCAGCAATCGACGAATAGGTCGTGTAGCCACCCATCATGCCCGCGCCAAAGAGCAAGCGGAACGAGTGAATCCGCTCCTCACCGTCACGGCGCGCGTAGGCGTTCCACACCATCGTCAGCAGGCCCAGCGTGAACGAGCCCAGCAGGTTCGCCACCAGCACGCCGCCGGGGGTGTACACGCGGCACAGCGCACCCGTACCGCCACCCAAAAAGACAAGAAAAGGGGCAGGCACACGGTTCAGAACGCCTTCTATCCTCTGCCGGATACTCGCGCGGTTCTTCATCACCGTGCACCTGCCCTTTCGTCTCGTATTAGTCTTCAAAGTGCGCTACAACAGCACACAAACGCACACTAATACTTTAGCGGTTACCCAGGCTTTAGCTGTTACCCGAATCGGCGGCAGACTCACGCTCGTGCTGAATCTTCTCACTCATCTTCTCGCTCAGTGCGGCGCCCTCAACATCCATATTCGGGGTGAGGCGATCCAGCCACTTTGGCATCCACCACGCCTTATCGCCCAGCAGAGCCATAATCGCCGGGGTCAGTGTCATGCGGACAATGAACGCATCCACGAGCACGCCGAATGCCAGACCAAAGCCCATCGGGCGAATCATGGTCGAATCGGCAAAGATGAAGCCACCAAACACCGAAATCATGATGATCGCGGCAGCCACCACCACACGCACCGCATGGTTGTAACCACTCACAATGGCGGTCGCCGCGTCCTTGCCGTGCACGTACGCTTCACGCATACCGGTCACCAGGAACATCTGATAATCCATGGCAAGACCAAAAAGAATACCGATGAGCAGGGTCGGCAAGAACGACAGCACCGGACCCGGGTGGTCCACACCGAAGAGGGAACTCATGAAGCCCAACTGGTAAATCGACACCACGGCACCGAAGCTCGCCAACACCGCGAAGAGGAAGCCCACCGAGGCAACCAGCGGAACCATGATCGAGCGGAACACCAGGATCAGCACCAGGAAGGACAGGCCCATCACCACACCCAGGTACAGGGGCAGCTTCTGCGCGAGCACCTCGGAGACGTCAATGTTGCCGCTGGTCTGACCCGCAATGCCGAGAGACGCCTCGGAGCCCTGAACCGGAACGGTTACGGCGCGCAACTCGTGGACGAGCTCTTCAGTCTCCACGGAGCTTGCACTGTGGGCAGGAATCACCTGGAAAATCATGAGGGTACGGTCATCGGTCATACCGCCGGGAACCACAGCCTGCACGTTCGCGCCGCCGTGCTCCTTCACCGCGGAAGCAATATCAATCTGCGCCTGCTGAGCCTGCTCCTCGCTCATGTTCGCGGGGGTGTGCGCGACCGCGACCAGCGGGGCACTCATGCCCTCACCGAACTTATCCTTGACCAGCGCGTACGACTTATACGCGGCGCTATCGGAGGGGTAGTTCGAGGCATCCGGCAGGCCCATGCGCATCTGAGACATGGGGGCGGCAACCGCCAGCAGTGCCAGCGTACCCACCACCAGGGTCAGTAGCGGACGCGCCAGCACGAGGCGCAACCAGCCGTTCGGCTTCTCGGTGCGTTCGGCATCCTGAGCGCGGCGCTCCTCAATCTTCTGCGGGGTATCGATGGAAGCCCACAGCTTCTTCGACATAATCTTGGTGCCCGCCAGGGATAGCACCGCCGGGGTGAGAGTGACCGCAATCAGGGCGGCAACGACCACGCAGAACGCGGCGGCGTTACCCATCACGCCCAGGAAGGGAATACCGGTCACGTTCAGCGCAACCAGCGCAATAATCACGGTGCTTGCCGCAAAAATCACGGCATTACCACTCGTACCGTTCGCCAGGGCAATCGCCTGGATCTTCGGCATGCCGTCAAGCAGGTTCGTGCGGTAGCGGTTCAGGATGAACAGCGAATAGTCGATACCGACCGCCAAGCCGAGCATCAGGCCCAAGGTGTAGGCAGTGGAGCTCATCTGAATGATGGAAGACAGCGAGAGCGTGCCGAGCACACCCACCACCACGCCCACCAGGGACATGAGAATCGGCAGGCCGGCAGCTACGAGGGTGCCGAGCATGACCATCAGCACGATGAAGGCGATGACCATACCTGCAACCTCACCGGTGTGCGAGCCGCCGCCGAGCGCAGATTCGCTCAGGTTCGCGTCGAACTGGACGGTCGCCCCGTGCAGGTTCGCCAACTCGATATCGGACATGACCTTCTGCAGGTCGGCGGAGGGAACCTCAAAAATCTTCTTCTTGAACGACACGGTCGCAATCGCCGTGGACTGATCCTCAGAGACCATACGGTAGCCTGCGGTGAAGTCGTACAGCTTCTGCTGACGCTCCAGCTGCTCACGCTGTGCGGGCAGCTCACTTTCGGTCTTCTGCAGCTGGTTGCGCTGCTCGTCCAGCTTCTTCTTGCCTTCAGCCAGTTCGTCCTTCTTGGAAGCAATCTCTGCGCGGCCCGCATCGACCTGCTTCTGGCTCTCGGCGAGGGTGTCGCGCTGCTGGTTGAGGGCGTTCTGCTGTTCGGTCAGCTGCGTCTGCTGGGCGTTGAGCTGATCCATCATCTCGGCGGGTGAGCCTGCCGCCTCCGCCTGGGCGTAGCCATCCTTCAGCTGTGCCTGGGCGTCGTCGACCTGCTTCTGCGCCTCGTCCAGCTGCTTTCGACCTGCGGTAATCTGCGCTTGCGAGTCGTCGAGCTTCTTCTCGCTGTCGGCAATCTGCTTGGTGCCGTCCTCAATCTGCGAGGCGGCGGCATTCAGCTGCTTTTTACCGTCCTCAATCTGGGAGGGGGCAGCACCAATCTTGGTGTGTGCCTCGTCGAGCTGGGCTTTCGCCTCTACAAGCTTGGAGGTGGTGGTGAACGGGTCGGTGACCGCGTCCACGGAGGGCACCTCGGTGGTGAGCTTGTTCAGCGCGGCGGAGAATGCCTGCTTCTGCTCTTCGGTGAGGGCCGTGCCGTCACCAGTGGTGAGAATGATCTGGCCGGAGCCGCGGTTGGCGCTCGGGAAGCGCTGGGCGAGCTCGTCGGAGAGCTGCTGGGTCTGCGTTCCGGGCATGGTGAAGGTGTTGCTGAGCTTGCCGTGGAACGCGGTGTAGGCACCCGCTACACCTGCAATGATGAGTACCCAGGCAAGGATGACAGCCCAGGCACGGCGGGCGGCGGCTTCACCGATGCGGTAGAGCCATGTAGCCATGAATTATTCCTTTGAAGTTGAGTGAGTGAAGAGTTTGGTGCGTTGGGTGCGTGTGAATACGGTGGTTACCCTGTTTTGCCACCCGCATGCTGAGGTGACGCCCCTGTTTTTAGGCAAAAAACACCCCGCTTCGGGCACCTGCAGGTGAGGTATCCGAAGCGAGAGTGTTTGAGCGTGAACGCTATGGGGCTTAGCTTGCGAATTCGCCCTGGACCAGGCGACCCAGGTAGTCGAGTGCCTCGAGTACGCACTGGCGCATCGCTTCGATGGCGAGCGCTTCGGGGTGGGTGCCTTCGGGGGCTTCCGCTGCGACCTTGGCGGTTACTTCTTCGGCGCGGGTGAGGTAGTAGTAGACGCCTTCACCGATGGTTTCGGAGAGGTTGGAGGCGAAGACAGCCACGCGCAGGTAGGGCAGGTCGGGGTATGCCTCGAGGTACTGTTCGAGGAAGATGTCGTAGGTGCGCTCGAGGATGACGTGCGAGTATTCTTCGAACTTTGCGGGGCTGTCCATTTCGAGGGCGTAGAGCAGGTGCGCGAAGGGTGCGATGTACTCTTCGAGGGTGTTGCTCATGAAGACGTTGCGGGCGATGGAGAGCATTTCGGCTTCCATGCTTGCGTTTTCGCCGGAGATGCTGAAGTCGCATTCTTCGAAGATGCGGTTGAAGTACTGGTTCATGCGGGTGACCAGCACGTCGTCTACGGAGGCGAAGTGGTTGAAGATGGTGCGGCGGGAAACGCCGGCGCGCTCTGCGAGTGCTTCTGCGTTGAGGGCGCCGTAGCCGCCCTCGAGGATGAGGGATTCTGCTGCCTCAACGATTGCGATGCGGTTCTCTGCCTTGCGGGCGGAACGCTTGTCCGTGATGTTTGCGGGGGATTCAACAAGATTAGCCATGTTTTTTACAATACGCGCATTGTTTCACCGAGGGTAACTATTTTGGGGTTAGATTGACCACATATTTGCACTCCAGGTAATAAACTTGAAGTGCAGATTTAATGTTTACTCAACAAGTAATTTAGCGTTTTGGCATGTCAAACCAATATAAAATCGCAAAAGCACAACAAAAGGGGAGCAGGGTGCACACACAGCACACTCCACTCCCCCCTCAAGCAGCCATTCACAGAGTGGACGCACGCGGACCAGGTAGCAAACCAGACCGGCTGATCAGACGCCGGACTAGGCAGCCGACTGAAGACGCGCATCCAGCGGCAGGCGCACCGTAAAGACCGTATGGCCCGGCTGGCTCTGCACCTGAATCGAACCGCCGTGTGCCTGCACAATCGCCTGCACAATCGCCAAGCCCAGGCCGGTGGTTCCATCCGAGCCGGAGCGCGCCTTATCCGCGCGGGTGAAGCGGTCAAAAATCTTCGGCAGGAATTCGGGTGCAATGCCCGGGCCGTTATCGGTCACGGTAACCACGGCCTCGCGGCGTGCCGCGTCCACCGACAGGCCCGCGGTCACGCGCGTGCCCTCATCGGTGTGTTTGCGGGCGTTCGAGAGCAGGTTCAGAATCACGCGCTGAATCTGGGAGCGATCCGCCACCACTTCGACGGGCTCATCGGGCAGGTTCAGGTGCCATTCGTGGGTGCGGGCTGCCGCCTGCATGTCGGAGGTGCACTCAAGCACCAGCTCGGTCAGGTCAACCTGCTCCAGCTTGGGTTCGCGGCCCTCATCAAGACGGGCGAGGGTCAGCAGGTCTTCCACGAGGCGGGACATACGCTCAGTCTGCGAGTCGATGCGCGCCAGGGAGGACTGGCCGGACTCACTGAGCGGTTCGGTCCAGCGGAGCATATCGGAGTAGCCCTTAATGGCGGCGAGGGGCGTGCGCAGCTCGTGGGATGCGTCCGCAATGAAGGCGCGAATCTGATGCTCGGTGCGTTCACGCACTTCGAGGGCTGAGTTCACGTTATCAAGCAGCTGATTGAGTGCATAGCCCACCGCGCCCACTTCGGTACGCGGATCAGAGTCACGCGGCTCCACTCGCACCGCCGAGGAGATGGTGTGTTCCTCCAGGTCAAGGTGCGCCACATCGGTTGCCACGGCGGAGACTCGTTCCAGCGGTTTCATGGTGCCGCGAATAATGTAGGAACCCGCCACACCGGCGCCGACCATTACGGCGATGGATCCGAGGGACACCACGATTACGAAGATGGTGAGGGTCTGCTGTACGTTGGCGAGCGGAATACCGACTACCTGGGCGTCAGCACTGCTATTAGCCTTCGGGGTGATTTTCACGAGGTACAGACCGGATTCCAGTTTGACCTCGCGCTCTTCTTCTTTGGTGGCATTCAGTGCCATGGTTCCGAGGGTTACCTGGTCATTGGCGGAGAGGGTTTGTACGGTGCCATCCTTGGCGAGCTTACTGGCGATTTCTACGGCACCTTCGGATTCGACACAGGTGATGATGGTTCCGGACGCCTGACCGGGTGCGAAGAGCGAGTTGCTCTTCTGCAGGTCACTACAGTCCACTTCTTCTCGTTTGCCGTCTCGGGAGGTCGGCTGCACGACGCGGTGGCTGGTTTCCTTGAGGTCGCTTTGCGCCTGCTGGTAGAGGGAGTTCTGCAGGGTCACGTAGGTGGACAGGCCGATAATGAGGCAGGCAATGCCGAGTGCCGCCACGAGGATGGCAATAAGGCGCGAACGGAGGTGGGGTACGTAGCCCAGTTCTTCGGGGGATGCTTCGGGGTTCCTCATGCTCTTCCAAGCGGCGCGTAGGCGCACGAAGAAGTTTCCGCGGGAGGGAACGGAGCCATCGCGCGCGGAAGTACCCGCGCGCAGGGGGCGGGTTGCTTCGTTATCCGAGGCGGCGGGTTCACCGGGTGAGTAGGAGCCCACAAGCATCCTTTCTTTCTACATTCGAAATACGGAATATAACTGATATGGCGCGGTATAACCGAGTGTTATACCGCGCCATATGAAGAGCAGAGAATAAACTTAGACAGCGGGACGCAGAACGTAACCGGCACCGCGCACGGTGTGAATCATCGGTTCGCGACCCACATCAATCTTCTTACGCAGGTACGAGATGTACAGCTCCACAATATTTGCCTGACCACCAAAATCGTAGTTCCAGACATTGTCGAGAATCTGGCTCTTGGAGACCACGCGCTTCGCGTTCTCCATGAGGTAGCGCAGCAGGTCGAACTGGGTTGCGGTGAGGTTGATTTGCTCTCCACCGCGAGTCACCTCGCGGGTGTCCTGGTTCAGCACCAGGTCACCCACAACGAGCTCGGCATCGTCAATGGCGGCGACACCGGAGCGCTGAACCAGGCGGTGCAGACGGATCATGACCTCTTCCATGGAGAAGGGCTTGGTCACGTAGTCGTCCGCACCGGCGGCAAGGCCCTCGATACGGTTGTCGACCGAGTCCTTAGCGGTCAGGAAGAGGCAGGGAACCTCGGGGTAGAACTTACGGATACGGGTGAGCAGTTCCAGGCCATCGAAGCCGGGCATCATGATGTCCAGCACGAGCACGTCGGGTCGCCAATCGCGGGCAATCGCGAGCGCGGAGGGGCCGTCACCGGCGGACTGCACATCCCAGCCGATCATTTTCAGGCCCATGCTGACGAGTTCCTTGAGCATTTCCTCGTCGTCAACGACGAGGGCGCGGATGGGGCTGCCGTCCGGGTGCTCGAGTGCGGGAAGGTTCTTGGCGATTTCGGTTGCTTTACTGCTCATGTGGTTAAGAGTATCGCGATTTAGGGTTCACGGTGGGGCGGGATCCGGTTTTCAGCCGCAAACTTATGGAATGCTTGCCCGCGTCACAGCTGGGGCACAGTTTCGCGCCGCCCATTATCCCAACCACGCGCGTTAACCCTTCAATACGGGTTCAATCTTTCGGTAAAATTTGTAGTAGCTTAGGTGATACTCAATCGCCTTTTATCGTTTCAGTGTGCCACCCCGACACAGGCGCCCCGACACCCGCAGAGGAGGACACATGCGCATTAGCCGTATTTATAACAATAATGTTGTCCTCACGGTGGATCATTTGGGCAAGGAGTCCGTGATGATTGGTCGCGGCATTGCCTTTGGTAAGCGTAAGGGTCAGCTGATTGACCCGTCTGCGGTGGAGCAGACCTTTGTGCCTGAGAAGGGCATGTCGGGTGAGCGTTTGAGCATGACGCTGTCTGAGATTCCGGCGGAGATTCTGTCGATTGCTACGCAGCTGGAGTCGAAGGTGCGCGCCGAGGGTGCATTGGAGCTGTCGAACTCGTTTATTCTTCCGCTGGCTGATCACTTGCACTATGCGGTGGTTCGTGCGCGTGACGGGGTGCGGGTGCAGTATCCGCTCGCCCCGGAGGTGACTGTTCTCTACCCGCGCGAGGTGGAGTACGGCCGCACGGTTTTGGAAATGGTTCGCGAGCGCCTGCAGGTTGAGCTGGACCCGAATGAGGCTATTCCTTTGGCGTTGCACCTAGTCAACGCGCAAT
Source organism: Rothia sp. (in: high G+C Gram-positive bacteria) (assembly GCF_015265375.1). Lineage (GTDB taxonomy): Bacteria > Actinomycetota > Actinomycetes > Actinomycetales > Micrococcaceae > Rothia. The sequence goes on along the minus strand of NZ_JABZXW010000001.1, from coordinate 30,532 downwards.
TTGCGACGGCGGATATGTCTCAGGCATTCCGCATGACTGAGGTTTTCGCGCAGGTTTTTGAAATTATTGAGGCGAGCTACGAGCGGAAGATCGACCCGGACTCAATGAGTGCGGCACGTTTTGTGACGCATCTGAGGTACCTGTTTGTGCGGGCGAGCCGCGCCTCCGCGAATCGCACGGAGGATGCTGATGAGGTGTCGCAGCCGAGTTTGTTGGCGGCTCTTCGTGCGGATGTACCGCGCGCCTACGCGTGTGCGCAGAAGGTTTTGCTGGTACTGCAGATGCAGCTGAAGCAGAGCCTGACTCGTGATGAGTTGACGTATTTGACGATTCATATTGCGCGTCTGGCGCGGGATATGTGGGGCATTAACGCGTAGCGCATGTTCGATAGAAAGCGACCGGGAGGGTTCTCGGTCGCTTTTTCTATGCCCCCGGATTTTCTATGCCCTGAAATATATACCCCGGAATCTATGCCCTGGAACCTATATCTCGAATTCTATACTTCGGAATCCCGGCGAGGGGTTCGGGTGGGGAATCTGGGAGTGAGGATTCTAGAGGGGTGATGCCGGGCGGAACATGGCCGTTAAAGGTGGGTTGCTATTTATATATACAACCTGTCACTAAAATGTCGTTTTCCCGGGTGTTCTTTCGCGCGTTAGCGCGTCGATTTAAATTTTGAAATGACGGTTTATAGCGGCGTATTCCAGAAATACCATTCTGTGGACAAACCTCAGACAAATGTGGGTTTTTCATAAATCCCACATCTTTTGATCAATGCATTCATTTTTTGCTCGATATTTTCTTTGTAAATTATTTTCTCACACTCGCGCGATCCATATATTTCGCGTCAAACACCTCGTCAGTCCACCAGCAAGGCGCCAACATTCCCGAATTTTCGCGAGAATAGCGCCTTCCCCTTCGCGTGAACAAGCATTTTTCGGTGTTCTGTTTAAATTTTTTACGCCCTGGCAATAAATACGTGTTTTGACATCAAAAACCCATATTCCAACACGCGAAAAAGTGTCACAAGAACCTAAAGTGTGCAAAGCCAGAAAAAACCCACAAAACACAAAAACAACGTGTTACTATCTGAGAATTATGAGGCCCTTCACGGGGCCACTACACACCATGTCACGAACACGAGAGGACCACTATGGTCACTATCATTGTGGCGGCACACGGCGAGTCGGCTCCGGCTCTGCTGAAGACCGCCGGCATGATCCTCGGTAACTTCGAGAACGTCCACCCGGTCACGTTCCTGCCGGGTCAGGGCCCCGAAGATCTCGTCGAAGAGTACACCCGCATCGTTGAGGCGTCTGAAGCAGAAGAGACCCTGCTGCTGGTCGACCTCTTCGGCGGTAGCCCCTACAACGCCGGTGCGCAGTTCGCAGCCACCCGCGAGGGCGTCGACGTCGTCTCCGGTGTCAACGTACCGATGCTTATTGAGGTCATCTCCGGCGCAGGCCGTAAGAACGCAACCCTCAAGTCCCTGGTCGCTAAGGCGCACAAGGCTGGCACCAAGGGTATTCGCTCCTTCCAGGAGGCGAACCAGCCCGCAGCCGCCAAGCCCGCCGAGGCGAAGCCCACAGAGACCAAGACGGTCGAGGTTCCGGCTGCTCAGCAGGTTCCCGGCGGCACCATGGACGCTATCTTCACCCGCATCGACTCCCGTCTGATTCACGGTCAGGTGGCAGGCACCTGGGTTCCGCACATCGCACCGCAGACCTTCATCGCGGCATCCGATAATGCGGCACACGATCAGCTGCGCAAGTCCCTGCTGCTGCAGGTCGCGCCGACCAGTGTGAAGACCAACGTCCTGGACATCGCTAAGGCTGGTCGCGTGTACAACAACCCCAAGTACACCGGCATGAAGACCATGTTCGTCGTAGAATCCCCCGTTGACGTGGTGCGACTGCTCGACGAAGGCGTCAAGATCAACGAAGTGAACGTTGGTGGCGTCACCTTCAAGACCGGCATGGTTCAGCTCTCGGACGCAGTGTACGCCTCCGAGGAGCACCTGGAAGCCTACCGCGAACTCATTAAGCGCGGTGTGAAGCTGACGGTGCAGCAGCTGCCCAACCACTCCCCGGTTGATTTGGAAAAGATCCTCAAGCAGAAAGGCCTGGACGCATGAGCGCCCTGACGTTTATTCTCGTTGTTCTCGTGGCGTTCATTGCGGGCGTCGCATCCGTGGTGGACGAGCGTCAGTTCCACCGCCCCCTGGTCGCTTGTACCCTGATGGGTTTTGCGCTGGGTGACCCGACTACCGGCATTATGCTCGGTGGCGCACTGGAGCTCATCGCCCTGGGCTGGATGAACGTCGGTGCGGCTATGGCTCCCGACTCGGCCCTGGCATCCACCATCTCCGCTGTTGTTGTGATTCAGGGTCACCAGGACATCACCACCGGTATTGCTATTGCTGTGCCGCTGGCTGCGGCAGGTCAGGTTCTGACCATTTTCGTTCGTACCATTACGGTGTTCTTCCAGCATCAGGCTGATAATTTCGCGAAGACCGCGAACTTCCGCGGTATTGAGTTGATGCACATTAGCGGTATGGCTCTGCAGGGTCTGCGCGTGGCTATCCCGACCGCTATTGTGGCGCTGATTAGCTCCGACGAGCTGACCCGCCTGCTGAACATGATTCCTGCCGAGGTGACCACCGGCCTGCGCATCGCCGGCGGCATGATCACCGTGGTCGGTTTCGCAATGGTCATCAACATGATGCGTTCGAAGGCCCTCATGCCCTTCTTCTTCCTCGGCTTCATCGCCGCCGCCGCTATCCCGGCAACCCAGTCGATTGTGCCGCTACCCGGCGGAAGCTCAAAGGACGTCCTCGTGGCACTGTCCACCCCGGCACAGTTCAACCTGGTTGCTATCGGCCTGGTCGGCGCCTGCCTGGGCCTGCTGTACACGCAGCTGAACCCGCTCTTCCATAAGAGTGAGGCACCCGCCGTAGCACCGGCAACCGCAGCAAACGACCTCGATAACGAGCTCGAGTAAGGAGCATCATCATGACTGAGAACAAGAACGTCGAGCTCGTTGAAGTTCCCGAGCTCACCCAGCGCGATAAGGTCGAAACCTACTTCCGTTCCACTTTCCTGCTTGGTTCGTTCAACTTTGAGCGTATGCAGTCCATCGGTTTCGCGGTTTCTATGATTCCGGCGATTAAGCGCTTCTACACCAAGAAAGAAGACCAGGCGGAGGCGCTGACCCGCCACCTGGAGTTCTTCAACACCCAGCCGTGGGTTGCATCCTCGATTATGGGCGTGACCGCTGCGATGGAGCGTGAGAAGGCAGCCGGTAAGGACATTGACGAAGCCGCCATCACCAACGTTAAGGTGGGCCTGATGGGCCCACTGGCCGGCGTGGGCGACCCGATTTTCTGGGGTACCGCACGTATCGTGCTGGCGGCTCTGGGCGCATCCCTGGCGGTGACCGGCAATATTCTGGGCCCGCTGCTGTTCTTCTTCGGTCTGTCCGCGATTCGCTGGGCGACCCGCTGGTACGGCTTCAAGTACGGTTACGAGAAGGGTACCCAGATTGTGACCGAGGCGGGCGGCAACACCCTGCAGAAGATTACTCAGGGTGCGTCCGTGATGGGTCTGTTCGTGATGGGTGCTCTGGTGTACCGCTGGACGAGCGTGAACATTCCGTTGCCACTGACTAGCTACACAAACCAGGCGGGCGAGACGGTAAATGTGACCGTCCAGTCCGTGCTGAACGATCTGCTGCCGGGCCTGGCCTCGCTGGGTCTGTGCTTCCTGTGCATGTGGCTTCTGAAGAAGAAGATTAACGCCATCTGGTTGATTTTCGCCCTCTTTGGCGTGGGCATCCTCGGTTCCTACCTGGGATTCCTGGCTCTCTAAAAATATGAGGAATGAGCCCTTTCACCCTTCAGTGAAGGCGTGAGATTCAGGGGCTATATCTCAAGTGGTGGGGGTGCGGTCGGTACACTTAAAAGTACCGGCGGCACCCCCGTTTTTTATGGGTTGCGGCGCACAATTCGCGGCAATGCAGCCCTCCCGCGAAGGAGTTTCTATGACCAAATTGATGGCTTTCGATCTTGACGGCACGATCCTGTTTAACCGTGCCGTGGAGCCTGCCACTGAGCAGGCGATTGCCCGCTGGCAGGCGGAGGGTAACCTGGCGGTCTCGTGCACGGGCAAGAGCATTTTTGCCACGCAACTGGCGTTGAACCCGACCGCCATCCGTTTTGATTACCACGTGCTGTACACGGGTGCGGTGATTACTGACCGGCAGTACCGGGTGATTTACCATCAGCCTCTTCCGGTGAGTGTTGTGCAGGCGTGCTACGAGCATTTCAGCACCGTGGACGGCGTGGCTCTGTTCGCGACGACTCTGGATAACGATTACAGCCTCTGCGACCGGGTGGGCTCCTCGACGAATATCCTGCCGGAGTTCACTCCCCTGCCGGCTGACGACCTGCAGAACCACGAGTACGTGGGTGTGCCCCTGTGGATTCCGGATGCTCAGGTTCGCGAGGCGGCGTACACCTGGATTCTGGAGCGTTTTGGTGATTCGGTGGACTGCCACAAGAACCAGGATTTCCTGGATATTGTGCCGCCCGCCTGCACAAAGGGCACCGGTCTGCAGCATCTGGTGGAGTACCTGCAGTCGGAGCATCCGGGTAGCTCCTATGAGGTGCATACGATTGGAGATTCGTGGAACGATATCGACATGCACCGCTACGCTGACCGTTCGGCGTCGTTCTGCTACTCCCCCGATGAGGTTAAGGCTGTCACCACCGATTGTGTGGATAAGGCGTACGAGTTTATTGAGGCTTCCCTGTAGAAGCTGCCGAGGTGGCGTTTAGGTGCGGCGAGCGCCCGTCTGCCAGCCGCTTCCGCGTACTCGCCGCCTACTCCCCCGTTTCACGTGAAACACCCGCTTTCCCGTTACTCCCCGTGTACCCCCGTGAGGTTTCTATGTGCCCTTCCGCTTCTCAGCCCCGTAAGAACCAGCCCGGCAAGGATCAGTTTCCCAAGAGCCAGTCCCAGAAGAGCCAGCAACCGGAGCCTGCCCAGTCTTACGACCCGTCCAGCTTCTCTGACACCTTCCGCGCTATGGCGCGTGAATCACTCGTGAAGAACCAGAAGAACCGCCCGGACTCCCCCATCGTCTCGATTTCCCCGGTGCTGATTGTTTTGGGCGCCATTGCGGCGGCACTGTACGGGCTGTGGCAGAGCTGGGCGTGCCTCATTCCGCTGGTGCTGATTCTGGTGCTCATGTGGGTGCGGTACACGATGCAGCGTCAGGCTCTCAACGATTTCGCCGAGCTGGAGGCGGCACGCACCGCATGGAAGAAGACCCGCGACCGCCAGTACCTGGAGCTGATGGCGGCGCAGTCGACGCGCATCCTGGATGAGAATAAGGCGCTGACCAAGCAGGCTCGCGCGCACGTGCAAGAGTACGCGGATTTCGCGGCACAGAAGCTGGGTACTCAGCGCTAAAGACCCCACTGCGCTCACTCACCCCTCCTCCAAAAACAAAAGTATTCGACGAGCGTTAGTCGAGGTGAGCATTCAGGCGCAACAAAAGACCGTAACCACTCCCCTGTACGGGGGCGGTTACGGTCTTTTATTCACGTCAGATACCCTCTGCGGGGGTCTTTTACGTCTTAGGGGGTTACACCCTAGTTGGTCTTCTGCGCGGGTGCTTCAACGGGCTCTTCTGCGGCTTCCTCGACGGACTCCGCAGATCCTTCGTCTGCGCTGTCAGTAGCCGGAGCCTCGTCCAATCGCTGCACCACAGCGGGGCGGTCATCAAAGCCGCGGCGGGTGCCTCGGGCAGCCTTCGCCTCCATGGTGTACAGCTGCTCGCGATTCGTCAGCACCACCAGGGTCATGGCGTTCAGGCAGACACCCACAATGCACAGAATCCAGCCGATCAGCATGAACCGACCACCGGAAAGCACCGCGCCGGAAAGCATCAGGGCAACAGAAACCAGGTACGCCGGGGAAAGCAAAAACTTCGTATTCACTACCGACCTACCTAGCGTGCGTTGGAGCGGGGCTTGGGGGTACGACCCGAACGGGGACGCGAGGGCAGAACGCTCATACGGCCGGGGGCACGATCAACAATCGGCTGAGACTCGGTGGGCTCTTCCTCGCGGACCTCTGCAGTTTCAGCGGGCGCGGTCGCCTCAACGGTCTCAGCTGCCTCAGCGGGAGCTACTTCCTGATCAACCTGCGCCGCAGCATCGTGCTCAACTGCCTCATGCTCAGCGGCTTCTCGTTCTTCGCGGCGGTGCTCTGCGCGCTCGCGGATACGGTTCTCCACGGAGGATTCGAAACCGTCCAGGTTGGTCACCAGTGCGGGGGTCGGGTCACCCTTCGCCTTACCCACGGACAGCACAAAGGCGAGGACGTTCAGGCCCAACGCAAGGATGAGAAGGATCCAGCCGAGCCACAGGAGCCAGGGGTTGGAGGTTCCAATCAAGAGCGCGCCGCAAAAAATTACGCAGAGGGAGGTCAGGTACGCAGGCGAGAGAGTCTTGAAATCCATGTCTACTTTCAAAGTGTTCGTGAGTTTGAGAGAGCTAACGTTCGGTTCTCATTTTAGGTGATAGTTGAGGCTTAATCTGCTTCTGCCCCTGTCTATCGCCTGTGAGCTAAAGACCAACGGGCTTATCTCGGTGGCGTAGGCAGGGGCAGAAACGTAACGTTCATGCACGCGGTGCAGAGGTACCGGCTAGGACGTGGGGGTTACCTCGTTGGTGACCAGGGGCGAGGCGGGCGCGTTTTCCACCACGGGGATTGCGCGGGTGCTCAGGGTGCCCTGGTGCTTCTTCCAGAGGTTGTAGCGTTCCATGGCAACCGCGCCGGCGGTCATTGCGGGAAGAATAAACATGCCTGAGGAACGGATGCTTTCTGCCTGCGCCAGGATGTCCAGCTTACGCACCACGCGAGTCACGTCGTGGGAGTCGTAGCGGTCCTGAGCAGAAATAACCTCGTTCTGCGCGGCGACGAGGGCGGCGTCGCGCAGGCGCACGAAGTCGTTCCTCTTGTCCTTAAGCTTCTCCATGTGCTGCTTGTATTCTTCGGGCAGTGCCTCGCTGATTTCGTCTCGGCGGGTAATGGCGGAGCACATTTCCTTCACGCGAGCGTAGGTTTCCGGGTCGGTGGTTGCCTTCGCTTCAGCCTGCAGCGCCTCGAGGGCTGCGACCTGCGCAATCTTGAGCAGCTCGGGTACGGCGGTTTCTTCTTCATGGTTAGCCTGCACGCCAAGGACCTTCACGAGCAGGGGCAGGGTCAGGCCGGGCAGCACGAGGGTGAAGAAGAGTACGGAGAGCATCATGACGATGGCGTCCTGGCGTACCTGTTCGGTGCCGTTGACCACGGGGATGGACAGGGCAAGAATCAGGGTCACGAGGCCTCGCATGCCGGACCAGGTCATAACGATAACTTCAGCAAAGCTTTCGGGTGCACCCTCGTGGATGGGGTTCTTGCGTCCTGCCAGCCAGACGATGGTGAACCAGATGAGGCGCACCAGGATGGCGACCAGTGCGACCAGGGCACCGTCAGCGAAGAGGCTTGCGATACGGGAGGGGTCGGCGGTGGCGATGATACTACTTGCCTGCAGGCCGATGAGGCCGAAAGCGACACCGGTCATGAGCAGCTCAATAATCTGCCAGAAGGAGGTGGAGGAGAGGCGTTCTTCCGCTTCGAGTGCCGCCATGTATTTGGTGCTGGTGAACTGGATAGCGCCGATGACCACGGCAATAACGCCGGAGGCGTGCACGCTTTCAGCAGCGAGGTAGGCGCCGAAGGGGATCACGAGGGTCACGGCGTTGCTGGTGACCACGTCGTGGGCGCGCTGGCGAACGTAGCCGCCGAGCCATCCGAAGATATAACCAATAATGACCGCGAGGATCGAGCCGAGCACGAAGTCCTTGGCGACCGAGAGCGGCTCGATGTGGTGGCCGCTGGTCATGGAGTGGATTGCGGCGTGGAAGAGAACGATTGCGATAGCGTCGTTGAAGCTACCTTCGGTCTGCAGGGTGCCGATGAGGCGGCGGGGAATGCCGACGGGCTCAGCGACTGCTTCCACGGCGACGGGGTCGGGCGGGGAGACGGCGGCACCGACGGCAAGGGCGACGGCGATGGTCATGCCGGGGACCCACCACATGGCTGCGCTGGCAATTGCCAGGGCGGAGACGGTGGTGAGAAGGACCGAGTAGAGCAGTACGGATCTCCAGCGGCGGCGCAGGGTGCCCCAGGAGAATTTAACGCCGATGGCCCACAGTAGCGGCGGAAGGAAGATTGGCAGGATGATGTCACTGTCGATGGTGATGTCCGGTCGGTTGGGGATGAAGAGCGCGGCGGTGCCGAGCAGTGTCATCATGACCGGCCAGGGGAGGTTGAGTCGATCACCGACGCTGACCATGAACACGGTCGCAATCAGGATGATGACAATAACGGAGAGGTAAAACATTGGTCCGGTGTTGTTCCTTTCGCGCGGCTAGGATTAGTCGGCTACGTCTTTCTACTCTACCGGAGGGGTTCATTCCGTTTTTTGGATATGGGGGTTCTGTAGCGTTTATTCTGGAATTGTTTACCTCTGAGCCTAATGCTTTGTGTGGAATATAGAGTTTTCCCCTGAATAACCCTGCTATTCAGCAAGGTATTCAGGGGAAAATTCTATATTTGGAATATATGGCTTGGGGTAAGAGCCTCTATCGGGTTACTTGGAGCCGCAACCGCCAGCACCGCAGCCGCAACCACCGGCGGGAGCTTCCTCCGCTACCGGTTCGGGCTCGTCGTGGCCACCGCAACAGCCGCCCTTTTCTTCCTTCGGCTCGTCGTGGCCACCACAACAGCCACCGCCGCCGTGGGAGTGGCCGTGAGGCTCAGCGGGAGCTTCAGCGGAGGAACCGCATCCGCCCGAGCCGCAGCCACAACCACCAGCGGAAGGTGCCGGCTCCTCGTGGCTACCGCAGCCACCCGAACCGCAGCCGCAACCGCCACCGTCAACCGAACCGCAAGCGGAGCCGCGTGCATCGCGGTGACCCATGAGGTCCACGCCAAGGTCGGAGAGGTAGCGCAGGTAGCCTGCGAGGGCGTCGCGTCCAGCAGTGCCGGAGATGACGATGCCGCCGTGGCGCAGAGCCTTGAGCACCTCGTTGACCATGGGCCACTGCTCAATGTCGTCGGTAATGGTGATGGCGCTGACCACGTGCATTGCGAGGGAGGTCAGCGAGCGCAGGGACTGCTCGTAGCCTTCGGGCAGGTGAATGACCTTGGCGGGTGCCGCCAGGCGTAGGATGGACAGCACGCGCATCAGCATCATGGGTACTGCGTTTTCGGGCAGCAGTACGGTCACGCCGATAGCGGAGGATTCAGCAATACGTTCGATGGTTGCCGCGAGCTCTTCAGAGTCGATGTCGCGGGAGATGTCCAGCACCTCATAGGAGTCTACGGCGATGGAGCGGGTGCCGAGTGCATCGGCGAGTGCTTCATCTTCGGTGTGGATTGCAATCATGTTGCGGAATTCGTTGCGGCGCACGACGGAGGCTGCCTCAATAAGGGCGAAGTCCTGGCCTTCACCGTCCACGAGGAGGGTGTGGATTTCTTCGCGGTTGAGGCCTTCGCCTGCGGTGGCGCGCTCGATTAGTTCAGAAAATGCATTGCTCATACCGAATATTAAACACCTGATTTTGGGGTGGGCGCCCGCGAGGTTTGCCTGTCTTGGCGGTTTTGGGCGGTTTAAGACGTGATTTTATGCCGAGAGCGTGGGCGGCACCCTGCTTCTGCGTGTTTTGGGGTGTTTTTGGTGGTAGAAGCGCTGATGAAACGCGAAACGTTCGCTCCGGGCGCGTGAGAATCAACATTGGTTTTTGGGTTTGTGCCGCGTATTTGTGGGGTTTTTGTTTGCCGTGGGGTGCATCTTGCTCACGTTACAGATTTGAACACCCTAAAATGAAAGGGTGGTACTTTCCCGTGAAAAGATTCTAGATACCGCCTACGAGGTCTTGGCGACCTACGGTTTGGCGGACCTTTCCATGCGCCGACTCGCTCAGGAGCTTCACGTGGCTCCCGGCGCCCTGTACTACCACGTGAAGAATAAGCAGCAGCTTCTGATTCTGTTGGCAGATTACATTCTGGCTCGTGCCCCGAAGTCGATGTCTGAGGAGGCCGAGCCGAATCCGGAGGCTATTCGCGCTTCGATGATTCGCCGCGGTGATCTTCTGTTCTCCCTGCTCTACCCGATTCGTGAGTGCCCTGAGGTGGTGCGTTTGAGTTTGACTCTGCACCCGCGTGAGTTGAAGCCGGTGGTGGCTATGGCTCATGAGTTCCAGGCGCTTGGTTTGGGTCATGCGGAGGCTCTTCGTCGTGCTCGTTTGTTGACTCATATTGCGTTGAGCCTGGTGGAGGAGTATCAGACTCTGCCGCTGATTTCTCCGCAGGAGGCTGTGGCGAGTGGCGATGTTCCTCTGATTGAGAATGCGTTTAACCGTTACCGCCAGGATCTGCTCTCTGCGATTGATTCAATGATGGTGGTGCAGGAGCCCTATACGCAGGATGCGTAATCACCTTCTTTTGGTTTATTAGTTATGTATGGTGCCCCGTGCCCCCTTTGTGGGGGTGCGGGGCTTTTGCATGCGCCTCGACCCCGTACCTCGACCCGTGCGTTGACTGCCACTCTCCCCTGCCGCGCACTGAAATTGGTGCGGTTTGGCGACTGAGTCGATGTTCGTTGGTGCTCTGCTTTAGTCTAGAGGGGACACGTGCTTGCGCTGATGCCCGTTGGGTATCGGGTGTGGGTGGGGTGTCGTTTACGTCCTAGTGCCCTTTTCGGGGCTTGATCAGAGGTGTTCCATGTCGATGACCGCTACCGCCCAGTGGGCGGCTCTTCCGGACCATAGCGCGGAGATTGCGCGTGTGCGTGAGGAGTTTATTACCGCGTATGGGTATGAGCCTGATGGTGTGTGGTCGGCGCCTGGGCGCCTAAATCTTTTGGGCGAGTACATTGATTTTCTGGGCGGCTCGTGTCTGCCGATGCCGTTGCCGTACCGCACCTATGTGGCGGGTGCGTTGCGTCGTGATGGTGTGTTGCGCGCGGCTTCTTTACAGATGCCCGGCGATGAGCGCACGGTCGTGATTCGCGATATTCAGCCGGGTCATTTGAAGGGCTGGTTCACCTATGTGGCGGGTGTTGCGTGGGCGATGAATCAGGAGGGCGGCAGGGACATTATGCTGCCCGATGAGTTTGGTGCTGACCTGCTGATTAATTCTCGTGTTCCGGTGGGTGGCGGTTTGTCGTCTTCGGCGGCTTTGGAGTGTTCGACGGCGTTGGCATTGTTGGAGCTCTCGTGTCCGGTGCGTGAGGAGTGCCCACAGGCGGATGCTACCCCGGCTGATAGTGATGCGTTGCGTGCGCGTCTGGCTCAGGTGTGTATTACGGCTGAGAATAAGATGGCTGGCGCGCATACGGGTGGCCTGGATCAGACGGCGTCGTTGCGTTCGTATCCGGAGCAGGCTCTGGTGGTTGATTTTCGTGATTTTTCGATTGAGCCGGTTGCGGTGGATATTGCTCAGCATGGCCTGAGTTTTTTGGTGATTGATACGAACACTCCGCATGAGCTGACGGATGGTGGTTTTGCGGCTCGTCGTGCGGCGTCTGAGGCGTGCGCTGATGCTTTGGGTCTGCGTTTTTTGCGTGATGCCCTACCGGAGGACCTGTCGTGTGCGGGTATGGATGCGCGTGCTGCGAAGGCGTGGCGTGCTGATTTGGTGGATTCTTCGGTGAATCGTGCCTTGGACGCTCTGGAGGACGCGGGTCGTCCGTGTTCGTTCCCGCGTGGTTGGGTGCGTCATGCGTTCCACGATATGACTCTGGTGGGTCGTGCGAGCTATCTGTTGCAGCATGCTGATGAGCTTGGTTTCGCGGCATTTGAGGAGGCGGGCCGTATTTTCACGGAGTCGTTTGTGTCGATGCGTGATGAGTTGCGTGTTTCTCGCCCTGAGATTGATGATGCGGTGCAGGTGTGCCTGGATCGGGGCGCGTTGGGTGCCCGTATTGTGGGTGGCGGTTTTGGTGGCGCGGTGATGGCGCTGATTCCGACCTCTCAGCTGGAGGCCGCCGCGGATGCGGTGGCGACTGCGTATGCTGTGCGCGGCTATGCGGCGCCTCGTTTTTTGCCGATGGTTGCTGGTTTTGCGGCGTCTCATGATTGGGCTGCGGGCGCGGATCCTACGGATATTCCGGTCTTTTAGGGGCGTCCCCTAGGGTCGTCATAAAGCGTCGGGGTGTCATACGGGCGTGTTTTTGGGTTTTGAACAATATTCATAGCTGGAAGTTTCCTGCGAGTTTCTGCAAAAATCCTCCGTTGAGCACCTCAAATAACGCGCTGATAAGCCACGATTCTTTGGTCGTTGATTAAAAGCTTCGCCACGTTTCCCGAGGGTGGTTTTTCTTGCCTTCGCGGGTATGTACACTTATCGACGGACGCAATCCGTGAGCTGTAAAGTTTCGATGCGCATAGTCCGGCATATGGATAGCATCTACACTGGGTTCGACCGTCACATACAAGCCCAGCTTGCAGGTTTCGTCCACCAAAGCATCACACTCCAGTTTTCTGCCCGTCCGGGCAGACCCCCTCACCCAGAGTGAGGCTTTAGAGCGCGTCAGCGCAGAAAGGAGGCCCCCGTGGGCTTCGATATCAAGGGCACCGTTGAGCAGGGCCTCGACAAGGCTCAGGAAGTCATCAACGAGAAGGCTGGCAAGGAGGTCGTCACCGACGAGCACATTGCCAAGGTTGAAGAGGTCGTGACTGACAACGTCTCCAAGCTGACCGAGAAGTTCGGCAAGTAAGGCGGTTGCCTCCCTTTGGATTGGCGCCCTACCTCGCCTCCTCATGGGGTAGGGCGCCAATCCCCTGGGTTTGCATTACAGGCTTTCACTCAACATCTCTCTCGAATATATGGGGCGTTCTGCCCCGCCTGGGTTCTTTCACTCACTGACTCACTCGGCATATTGCTCAGCTTCTGCTACCGCCGGGTAGCCTGTTTTCACTCTTCTTTTACTCTTACTCAGCACAAGTGCTCGCGCTTTCTCGCGAACTGTATACGCCCCGCATCATTGGTCCGGCAACCTTGGTGTGGGGCGTATGCCGTTAAAGCGCCGTTGTAAAGACTTCTGGGCGAGTGCGCCGCGGACGTTCGCCGTATGAGGACCTCTCCCCTGCGCCTGCACCCTCAGGCTATGCTTGATATGTCAACTTATTGAGCTGCGCCCTCAGGCAGGTTTTAGCGCCTCCTGGAGACCGCGGAGCACCCTGTTTATGGAGGAACTATGTTTGAACGTCAGCAGTCCGATCAGCAGAAGGCACGCGAGGTTATGAAGGATGGCGGTGTCGTCATTTACTGGCGCCCCGGCTGCCCTTACTGCGAGGCTCTGGATTCTAAGCTGGGCGAGCTGGGCGACCACGCTACCTGGGTGAACATTTGGGAGGATCCGCAGGCTGAGGCACACGTGAAGTCCCTCAACGACGGTAACGCGACCGTCCCCACCGTGGACACCGGCGACACCCACTTTGTGGTGGCTGACCTGGTGAGCCGCAACAAGGTGAAGAAGCTGATTGAGAACACTCTCAACGCTGGCGGCGAGGCTTAAGATGGCTCGCCCGGCGCTGAACCGCGATACGACGGTCTGCATCTCTCTGTCCGGTCGCCCGTCGAACCACGGCATCAAGTTCCACAATTACCTGTACGAGAAGCACGGTCTGGATTACCTGTACAAGGCAATGACCACTACCGATATTGAGGGCGCTATCGCCGGCGTGCGTGCGCTGGGTATTCGCGGTTGCTCGGTGTCGATGCCGTTCAAGCAGGCTGTTATCCCACTGATGGACGATATGGACCACTCGGCGGCGGTCATTGGTGCGGTGAACACGATTGTGAACACTGACGGCTTCTTGAAGGCGTACAACACGGATGTGATTGCGGTGGCTTCGCTGCTGCGTTCGCATAATGTGGATCCGTCTCTGCCGTTCCTGTTGCGCGGTTCGGGCGGCATGGCGGCTGCGGTGGCTGGCGCGTTCTTTGACGCGGGCTTCTCGCAGGGCATGATTATTGCCCGCAATGAGGAGACCGGTCGCGCGCTGGCGGAGCGTTACGAGTACGCTTGGGCGCCGGAGGTGGGCAACCTGCGAGCGCCGATTCTGGTGAACGTGACCCCGATTGGCATGGCTGGCGGTGAGGAGAGCGAGGAGCTGTCCTACCCCGAAGAGGCTATTGCTGAGGCTCAGGTGGTCTTTGACGTGGTGGCTATGCCCGTTGAGACTCCACTGATTCGTGCGGCTCGCGCAGCGGGTAAGGAAGTTATTCACGGCGGTGAGGTGATTGCTCTGCAAGCTGCTGAGCAGTTCCGCCTGTACACCGGTGTGGAGCTCACTCCCGAGGAGGTTGAGGAGGCGGAGGCTCAGGCGAACTAGGTTCGCACCCGCTGCTTCTTCGCCTCGTGAGGGGCTCAATACGTAAAAGTGCCCGGAAGGTTGATCCTTCCGGGCACTTTTTGTTCTATCCGGCGCTTAGCGCCGGAATTTTTTGTAATTACACACACCCTGGTACTTAAGGTTTTCCACATCTGTGGAGAAATCTGGGGAAAACTCTTACACCCGTGTAATTCACACCGTGTGATTCGGTCGTTTTAGCCTGTATCCACAGGTTTTTAACATGTACTCACACTCGTGGAATTACACGAATGTAGTTATACACAGTGTGGAAAACTGCTGTGGATAACCCGCCTCCGTGGCGGATCTCCGCGGGTTTTCAGGGTCAATACCTGCCCTTGAACCACCGCTGCAGGCCCTGCTGCGGCGGTTCCGAAGACTCAGATGACTCGGGCTTCTTGACGAACGGGAGAATCAGGAAGGTCGCGAGCGCGCCACTGATAAGGCCGCCGATGTGTCCCGCGTGGGAAATATGCGGGGTGAAGAGGTTCTGCACCATACCAATGCCGATAAGCAGAATAAAGAGGCGGGCGGTGTCCTTCTGCCTCCTAAGAATCAGGATGACGAAGAAGGCACCGTAGAGGCCGTACACGCCGCCTGATGCGCCCACGGCGCCGCGGTAGTAGGCGAAGATGTACACACTGAGGCCAGCGCCCAAGGTAGCAGCCATATATACGAAGAGGAACTTCCACCGCCCCATCATGCGCTCGAGAGATACACCGAAGATGAAGAGATAAATCATGTTCCACACCATGTGCATCGGGTCATTCTGCGAGTGCACAAACCCGTGCGTAATCAGGCGGTAGTACTCACCGCTGTGAACACGGGGACCCGACATCATGCCGAGGTTATACACCCAACGGAATGGAATAATCTGTTGCAGACCGTACACCACGACGTTAATCAGAATGAGCGTGTACGTAATATGCCAGTGGCGCGCCAGGAACGAGCCTTTCGCCTTTGAGCTACCGCCTTTGAGGTCACGGTAGCAATCGGGGCAGACTACACCCGCGCCCTGTGCCGTCTGGCATTCGCCGCAGACGGCGCGGTTGCAGCGCCCACACTGGGCGTAGCTGACGCGGTCGGGGTGGTTAACGCAGACCGTTGGACTCTGCCCGTAGTTCATATAGTTGGGGAAGTTCTCCACTGCCTCTCCAAGGATTTTGTGCCGGATTTTCCGAAGATTTTCTGCGGATTTTCAGGCTAGTACCTGCCGTTTTGCCATTGCTGCGGGCTCTGCTGCGGCGGATCCGAGGACTCGGGCTTCTTCACAAACGGGACGAACAGCAGGGTCAGCAGTACACCGCCGATAAAGCCACCCGCGTGGCATGCGTGGGAAATATTCGGGTTGAAGAAGCTCTGAACCACACCAATGCCGATAAGCAGCATAAAGAGGCGCGCCGTGTCCTTTTGCTTCCTAAGAAGCAGGATCACGAGGAAGGCACCATAGAGGCCGTACACGCCGCCTGATGCGCCCGCCACGCTCGTTGAAGGAGTCAGCACGTGCACGCCGAAGGCACCAAAGACGATTGAGCCCAGGTACACCACAAGGAACTTCCAGCGCCCCATCATACGTTCGAGAGATACACCGAAGATGAAGAGGTAAATCATGTTCCACACCAGGTGCATCGGGTCGTTTTGTGAGTGCAGAAAACCGTAGCTGATGAGGCGGTAATATTCACCGTGCTGAACATAGGGCCACCACATCATGCCGTGGTTGACCATCCACCTATTCGGGATAATCTGCTGCAGACCGTACATCGCGACGTTCAGCAGAATGAGCGTGTACGTAATGTGCCAGTGGCGCGCCAGGAATGAGCCCTGTGCTTTCGAACCCCGTGCCTTCGAGCTGCCGCCCGTGAGGTCGCGGTAGCAGTCGGGGCAGACCATGCCCACATCCAGCGCTACCTGGCATTCGCCGCAGACGGTGCGGTTGCAGCGCTTGCACTGGGCGTAGCTAACGCGGTTGGGGTGGTTGACGCAGACGGTGGGAGTCTGCCCGTAGCCTGCGTAGTTGGGAAAGTTCTCCACTGAACCTCCAGGGGTTGTGTACAGGATTATCCGAAGGTGGTGTGCGGGGGATGGCGCGCGTGGGCATATAAGCGCAGGGACCCACCGGAAGAATCCTGGCGGGCCCCTGAACTATACGTGTTTTCTCAACACCTTCAGCAGAATGCTCGTATGAGCCTTCCGATGGGGTTTATTAGAGCTTTTCGATGTCGATCGAGGAGATGACAACGTCCTTGACCGGGCGGTCCTGGAAGCCGGTCTCAACGCTCTCAATAGCGTCAACAACCTTCTTGGATGCCTCGTCGGTAACCTCACCGAAGATGGTGTGGCGACCGTTCAGCCAGGGGGTCTCAACGGTGGTGATGAAGAACTGAGAACCGTTGGTGCCGGGGCCTGCGTTAGCCATTGCCAGCAGGTAGGGCTTGGAGAAGGAGAGCTCGGGGTGAATCTCGTCCTTGAACTGGTAGCCGGGGCCGCCAACGCCCATGCCCAGGGGGTCGCCACCCTGAATCATGAAGTCCTTGATGATGCGGTGGAACACGACGTCCTTGTACAGGGGGGTGTTCATGATTTCACCGGTGCGGGGGTGCTTCCACTGACGGGAGCCGTCAGCGAGGCCGATGAAGTTCTCAACAGTCAGCGGTGCGTGGTTGCCGAAGAGCTCGACGACGATGTCACCGTAGTTGGTGTGGATAGTTGCCTTAGCAGTTGCATTAGTCATGGCTCTATTGTGGCACGGGGCGGCGCTCATTCGCCATCTAACATGTTTTTTCGCCCCGGGCGCACCGTTGGGCGGGCTTTTTGGGCGGGAATTGAATATCCTGAGAGGTGAACACTACGCGCGCTGCGGCGTTTTCTGGCCGCTGGCGCATTTCAACCGATGGAGGTCACCCCATGTTCTGCTGCAAGAAGCGCAAGGCACGCAAGGCTGCTAAGGCTCAGGCTGTTGTCTCTTCCCTGGCTGCTGTTGAGTCCGCGCTGGAAGGCAAGACCGCTGAGATGTTCGCTGAGAAGCTGACCGGCAACAAGAAGGCTCTGAAGAAGGCTCGTAAGGCTACCGCGAAGACCGTTCGCGCCGCTGAGAAGGAACTGGCTCGTATTGAGCGTAACGGCGGCAAGCGCCCCCGTAAGGGCCTGGCATTCCTGGGCCTGCTGGTTGCTCTGGGTGTTGCAGGCGCAGCAGCTTACAACGCAGCTCGTCCCGTGGAGGATCCCTGGAAGAACGCATAAGCGTGTTTCCCCGTATCTTTTTCTCTAAGGCTTTCTGAGGCGCCGCTGGCGGCGTGAGGGAGCGCTTTATGAAAGATAGCCGCCCGCTAGAGTGTAATGCTCTGGCGGGCGGCTATTGTTTTGGGTTTTTCTTGGTTTTGGAGGGGGGAGGTGGCTGTAGCTAGAGCGCTAACCTTCCCCGGGTATCCCCTTGATATTTCCCGGATACACAAAGAACCCCATGTCTTTCGAAATGGGGTTCTCGGTTTAAAAATAAACCGGCGATGACCTACTCTCCCACACCCACAAAAGTGCAGTACCATCGGCGCGAAGAGTCTTAGCTTCTGGGTTCGGAATGGAGCCAGGCGTTTCCCTCTTGCTATAATCACCGGAAAGTGGAGGCGAGGGGACTCGAACCCCTAACCCTCTGCTTGCAAAGCAGATGCGCTACCAATTGCGCCACGCCCCCGCGGTGCTTTACTAGTCTATAACACCTTTTGTAGCTTTACCAAATCCTCGCGCACATTTTTTTAGTTAGACCCATCACACCCCGAGAGGGTTAGGAAATAACCTCGCCCGGCACCGTCGCCTCACGCTTCGTCAGAGCCTGCAGCGGACCGTTCACTTCCTGCAGATACTTACGAACCGCGGTGCGTTGCGCCTCCTTCGCGGACTCTTCCTTCGATTCCGGCGCCTTGAAGCCCAGTTTGAATGCGTCCCACTGGCTCGCCGAGGGATATTCCTCACGGGCATTCCACACCAGCGAGAACGACGCCAGGGTATTCAGTTCCTTTCTCGTGGCGGCCTTCGACAGCACATCAGCAACCGTTGCCACGCGCGAAGACTCCGCAACACTCACCGAGATCTTCGACTGCGCACCCGAGGGCAGGGTCAGCGCCTTATTCGGAGCCAACTGAATATTCAGGTGAATCTGCTGCACCTGCTCATTCTTCAGATCCAGCTCAGCCAGCGCACGGAAGCGCTTCAGCAGGGACTCATAGTTCTCATCAATCACAACGGCGTTCAGGCGCAGCTCATCCGCCAGCAGACTCACCTGAGCGTAGCTCGCATTAGTACCCAGCGCCGCGTTAGCGGTCAGCACCTTCAGCCACTGCTCTTCCTTCAGAGTTGCCGAATCATTGACGCGCAGCGGGCCCACCGGCGCATCCGTAGCGGTGTTAGCAACGTTCTGCGGGTCATTCGCCGAGTCCACGCCGCCATAGGTGACGCTCAGCCGGTGCAAAGAACCGTAGACAGACAGGTTCGTCAGAGCCGTAGCTGCCGCCGTCAAATCGGCTTGTGCAGCCTCCGTGAGGGAGAAAGAACCCACCAGACGCAGATCCTGTTCAGTACGCCCCTGACCCACATAGATGCGCCCCAGCGACTCAATCTTCAGGTAGCGGGTATCGATGTTTTCGCGAACCAGACGCTCACGGCGCGCCAGCAGCTTCTCGTTTGAAACCACCACCGCGGCGTCCTCACCCAGCACACCGGTGGCGGCAATCTGCGGCATCGCGGCAAGCACCCCGGCGGCAGCAATCACGCCACCGGTCAGAAGCAGGGAACGGCGAGGAACCACGAGGCGGCGCGCCTGCTCGGCAATAGCCTCTTTAGCGGCATCTACACGGGTTGAAGAGCCCTTAGCGGAGGATTCCTCAGCGGCGACGGGTGCCGCCTCAGAAACGCCCTGAGAGGGTTCTTGAGTGGACGTAAGGTGAGAGTTTTCGGGTTCAGGAGTAGGTGAAGAAGACACAGATTCTCCAGTTTTAGGGCGAGCACAAAGCCCGCCATTAGTTTGAGGGAGTGAGTCCCTCTAGAATACCGCCCGCACCTATGCGCGGGGTGGCAACCCGCGGCACATCCATCGGAGGGCATAAAGAAAACCTATGGGGTGGACTTCAGTCCACCCCATAGGTCACAAGATTCATGAGAGTTCTCAACTCTCACCGCAGGCTATTTAGTCGTCCTGCGCAGCAGTAGCGTTCGGAGCCGGAATATTAGCCGACTCAGCAGCCAACTCAGCGATGCGAATCTCGCCGGTCGTCGGATCATCGTAGGTCACGTACTCGGTACCGCCAGCCGTAGGCTCGGCATCCTCGTTCACGTGGTTCTCCGCAATCAGGAAGCCGTGCGCGCCAAGAATCTTAGCGACGCGGTCAATATCCTGCGGGGTCGGGGTATGATCCACCACTCGACGAATGTACTCGTTAATGCGCTGGTCACTCACGTACGCCTCACCACGAGCAGCGCGAGACTGCATGAGCTGGCGAACAACTTCCTGCAGCTGCTCATCGGTCAGACGCATCTTCAAAATAGCCATCACTGCCGCGCGGTCCTGCACCGGAACATCCTTGGGATACCCGACGCTCAGCCAGTCGATTACTCGAGAGATTATGCTCTTATCAGGCATCGAGCCCCTCCTTCGAAGCAGTCATCATATGCAATTTAGTGTTCACGGGATTAGTGGCCTCCACCGGTTACGCCGAAGATATTCCAGCCGAAAGTGTGGTCGATAAAGTCCTTAGCGACCCAGAGAATACCGATGATTACGATTGCTACGATAATAGCAAAAATGCAGGACGCGGCAATCTTCGCCACCGTTCCCGGAGGCTCAATTTCAACGAGCTTGCCGTCCGCAGTGTACTCGGTACGACCGGCCAGCAGACGCAGACCCAGCGCATACAGCGCCGGAAGGCCCGCACCGAAGAACAAACCGGCAATCAGCACCGGAATAACCTTGTTCACAATGTCCATCAGATATTCCACGGCTACGAACCTGCCTTCTCAGTAGCAAGAGTCTGATCTGCGGATGCGTCAGCGCTGGTGACTGCAGCGCCTTCCTTTTCATCCCAGTCGCCAGTCACGTTCGAAGCGTCAATGTTGTCCTTCTGGGAATGACGCCACATCAGGAAGCAGAAGATCACCAGCAGAGCGAACACGGTCATTTCGCCGACAAACTGGGTGCCGGTCAGAGCGTTCAGGCCGTGACCAATCAGCCAGGTCAGAGCACCCACAATCGCGGCAGCCGGCAGGGTAATCAGCCAAGCAACCACCATGCGGCCAGCAACAGACCAGCGAACCTCAGCACCCTTACGGCCCAGACCACTACCCAGAATCGAACCGGATGCCACGTGAGTGGTGGACAGTGCCATACCGAAGTGGGAGGAGGTCAGAATAATCGCGGCGGATGCACCATCAGCAGCAACACCCTGCGGGGTGTCCACCTCAACGATGCCCTTACCGAGGGTGCGGATAATGCGCCAACCGCCCAGGTAAGTACCCAGAGCAATCGCGAGCGCACAGCTAGCCTTCACCCAGAAGGGGATTGCGTCATCGTTGCTCAGGGTGCCCGAAGCAACCAGAGCCAGGAAGATCACGCCCATGGTCTTCTGCGCATCGTTGGTACCGTGCGCCAGAGACATCAGGGACGCGGTTGCAACCTGTCCCTTACGGAAGCCGCCGTGCTTACGATCGTCAGCCACCGGAGCAGCAATACGGTAGACCAGCCAGGTGCCGGTTGCCGCCACAATAGCCGCAATGACCGGGGAGAGGACCGCGGGAACAATAATCTTGGACAGAACGCCCATCCACTGCACGCCGTCGAAGCCGATAGCGACAATAGCCGAACCAATCAGGCCGCCAAACAGAGCGTGCGACGAGGAGGAGGGCAGACCCAGAAGCCAGGTCAAAACGTTCCAGAGGATGCCGCCCACCAGACCGGTAAAGACGATAAGCATCAGCGCCGGGCCGTCCGTTGTTACATCGATACGGTCCAGGTTCACGATGCCGCTACCGACCGAACGCGCCACCTCAACAGAGAGGAACGCGCCAACGAGGTTCAGGGACGCAGACAACGCCACGGCGGTCTTAGGCTTCAGCGCACCGGTCGCAATGGAGGTTGCCATCGCGTTACCGGTGTCGTGGAAGCCATTCGTAAAGTCGAAGGCGAGCGCGGTAAGCACCACGATCACGAGAATAATGAGTTCTGTAGTCACAAGAAAATTATCTGTCGGTTTTCGCGAAATCTAAAGTATTCCGAATTAACACGAAATAACAGATAAACCCACAGTATTGAGCGGGTTTCCGTGAGGGTTTTGCCGCAGAGACCATATTCTAGGGGCAATAATCCCGATATTCCGCGGCAAAAAGGGTGCACCTATCAGAATGCTTAAGTTGGTTTATGTGGCTTATATGAGAGTGCGGGGGAGAGGGGCGATTATATCCATCAAGAGGCTAAAGTGTGTTCACCAAGTGTTCACTTTCAGGAACCTCCCAGCTTTCTTTTTGTGACACACCTTTATTATTCAGACCTCATTTGAGCCACCAAACTACCCGTGCAGGATGTCCCTGTGGGTTTTCTACAGCTGCATGCGTTCGAGTATCACGAAGGACCACATCTAAATCCACAGCGCACGCAGCGCACTGGCTACGCGAGGTATTCACGCCGATCCTTCCGCATCACTTCAGCGAATACAACAAAAGACCCCGTATCTTTCGATACGGGGTCTTTTTCAAAAATAAACCGGCAACGACCTACTCTCCCACACCCACAAAAGTGCAGTACCATCGGCGCGAAGAGTCTTAGCTTCTGGGTTCGGAATGGAGCCAGGCGTTTCCCTCTTGCTATAATCACCGGAAAGTGGAGGCGAGGGGACTCGAACCCCTAACCCTCTGCTTGCAAAGCAGATGCGCTACCAATTGCGCCACGCCCCCGTCTCAGCGGAAACCACTGTTTAGTTATTTTTCCAAGCCTTTACGACTTCATTGCTCTGGTACTTTTTCAGAACCATCACAGTGACACACGAAAGAACAGCAAGAATCAATAATTTCTTCATTATTGCCTTTCATAGTGTGGAGTGGGCGTACCAAGAATCGAACTTGGGACCTCTTCGTTATCAGCGAAGCGCTCTAACCGTCTGAGCTATACGCCCTCCTTCTGCGGAATTTCTTCCGTAGAACGAGATATAACTATACAGGTGTTTGAGGGTAACACCAAATCGAAAAAGCATGTTCTGCATCACATTTACTGTTGCGAGGTTCCTAGGCATACAGAACGGGCGGCACCACCTCCATCCAGAGGGGCACCGCCCGCACACAAAGCTCAAAAAGCTACAAACTAGGACTCATCGCTCAGAGTCAAGGTCACGCCACCAACCAGCTTCGCAGCCAGGTTGTACAGAATCGCGCCAATCATACCCAGCAGAGTAAAGACCACAGTGTTGACCACAGCAAAAATAGTAGTCACCAAAGCAACCTGACCCAGCGAAATCATCTGCGAAATATCCACAGTGGTCGAACCGGTACCCAGCGAGCTAATCAACTGGTTCACACCGGTAAACGCGCCAGAAGCCTGCAGGAACAGCCACAGAATCACCGACGCCACGACGGTCACAATACCCAGGGCAATAGACAGCAAGAAGATCAGCTTAGCCACCGACCATGTATCAACCTTCTGAACCACCAAACGCGCACGACGAATCTTCGAACGCGGCGCAGGACGCACCAGCTGACGGCGCGAACCAGTAGGACGCTTAGCATTCACAGGGCGCTTACCGGCAGGACGCTTAGCGGTACCGCCAGGACGGGCCTGGCCCGAACGTGCCTGAGCCGGGCGACGCGCGCCAGCCTTAGCCGCACCCGAAGACTTAGATGCACCAGCCGACGCCGAACGCTGTGCCGACGCAGGAGAGGAGCTCGCGGGAGTGCTGCTCATTAGTTACCTCCAGTAGCGGTGAGATCGGCAGCCGCCGCTTCACCCTCGTTGTCCGAACCGGGCGCCTCAGAAGACTCCGAAGCCTCGGTGTTCTCAGTGGTTTCATCGTCGCTATCATCCAGCTGACGATCCTGGTTGCGTGCAACACCAATAATAGAATCGCCCTTACCGGGCTTTGCAAAGATAACACCCATAGTATCGCGTCCCTTCGCAGGAACCTCATTCACATTCGAACGAACGACCTTGCCGCTGGCCATAACCACCAGCACCTCGTCCTCTTCATCCACAATGAGGCCACCCACCAGGGCGCCACGATCCTCAACTAGCTTAGCAACCTTAATGCCGAAACCGTTACGGCCCTGCACGCGGTACTCATCCACGCTCGTACGCTTCGCGTAACCGCCCTCAGTGACCACGAAGACGAAGGAGCCCTCAGTAACCACATTCGCAGAAATCAGCTCATCGCCGTCACGGAACTTCATACCGGTCACACCCGAGGTCGAACGACCCATCGGGCGCAGCGACGCATCATCAGCGTGGAAACGCAACGACATACCGTTACGCGACACCAGCAGAATGTCGTCCTTCGCCGAAACGGTGAACGCCGAAACAACCTCATCGCCCTCACGCAGGTTAATCGCAATCAGGCCGGCAGTACGGTTCGTATCGTAATCGCTCAGGCGGCTCTTCTTCACCATACCGCCGCGAGTAGCAAGCACCAGGTACTCAGCATCCTCATAGCTCTTCAGCTCCATGACCTGAGCAATATGCTCACCGCCCTGGAACTCCAGCAGGTTCGCAATATGCTGGCCCTTCGCATCGCGGCCAGCTTCCTGCAGCTCGTAACCCTTCGCACGGTACACACGGCCCAGGTTCGTGAAGAACAGAATCCAGCTGTGCGTAGTGGTCACAAAGAAATGCTCCACCACGTCATCACCGCGCAGCGAGGCACCCTTAATGCCCTTACCGCCACGGTGCTGGCTACGGTACTGATCGCTACGGGTGCGCTTAATGTAGCCGCCGCGAGTAATCGTAACCACGACCTCCTCCTCGGGGATGAGGTCTTCCATCGACATATCGCCGTTGTAGCCGTACATGATCTGGGTGCGACGCTCATCACCGTAGCGGTTCACAATCTCGCCCAGCTCCTCAGAGATAATCTCGCGCTGGCGAGTCTCCGAAGCAATAATCGCGTTGTACTCAGCGATCATACGCATCAGCTCATCGTGGCGATCCTGAATCTTCTGACGCTCCAGAGCGGCCAGACGACGCAGCTGCATGTTCAGAATTGCCTGAGCCTGAGCCTCATCAATCTGCAGGAACTCCATCAGGCCGCTACGCGCCTCATCAGCGGTGGGGGAGCGGCGGATCAGGGCAATAACCTCATCCAGAGCATCCAGAGCCTTCAGCAGGCCGCGCAGGATGTGCGCCTCTTCCTCCGCCTGACGCAGACGGTAACGGGTACGACGAACGATAACGTCCATCTGGTGGTCCACCCAGTGACGCACAAACGCATCCAGGGACAGGGTACGCGGCACGCCATCCACAATGGCGAGCATATTCGCGGAGAAGTTCTCCTGCAGCTGGGTGTGCTTGTACAGGTTGTTCAGCACAACCTTCGGGGAAGCATCACGCTTGAGCACAATCACCAGACGCTGACCGGTACGACCCGAAGTCTCATCGCGCAAATCCGCAATGCCGGTGACCTTACCGTCCTTGATGAGCTCAGCAATCTTAATCGCCAGGTTATCCGGGTTCGCCTGGTACGGCAGCTCGGTAACCACCAGGCAGGTACGACCGTGGATTTCCTCCACGTTGACCACCGCGCGCATGGTGATAGAGCCACGGCCAGTACGGTACGCGTCCTCAATGCCCTTGGTGCCCAGAATCTGTGCACCGGTCGGGAAATCGGGGCCCTTAATGCGCGCCATCAGCGCGCTCAGCAGCTCCTCATTGGTGGCGTGCGGATTCTTCAGGAACCACTCCACGCCCTCGGCAACCTCACGCAGGTTATGCGGCGGAATATTGGTCGCCATACCCACAGCAATACCCGAAGAACCGTTGACCAACAGGTTCGGGATGCGCGCGGGCAAAACGGTAGGCTCCAGGGACTTGCCGTCGTAGTTGGGCTGGAAATCAACGGTGTCTTCGTTGATGTCACGCACCATCTCAAGGGCAATGGGAGCCATCTTGGTCTCGGTGTATCGAGGCGCTGCGGCACCGTCGTTACCGGGGGAGCCGAAGTTACCCTGACCCAGAGCCAGCGGGTAACGCATAATCCAGCTCTGAATCAGACGCACCAGAGTGTCGTAGATAGCGCTATCGCCGTGGGGGTGGAACTGACCCATCACGTCGCCAACCACGCGGGCACACTTATTGAAGGATCGGTCCGGGCGGTAGCCGCCGTCGTACATCGCGTAGATCACGCGGCGGTGCACGGGCTTGAGGCCGTCACGCACATCCGGCAGGGCGCGGCCAATAATAACCGCCATTGCGTAGTCCAGGTAGGAACGCTGCATTTCGGTCTGCAGGTCCACCTGTTCAATGTGACCGTGGTGGTCTACGCTTTCAGTGCCACCGTTGCTGACGACGTCAACCTCAGTGGATTTATTCTGCTGTTCTTCGCTCATTACTTTCTCATTCCTCAATGACTCGCTCGGCTATATAGCTCATTTGGCATATTCCATACGGGATATATGCCGCTTCGGGCTAGATATCGAGGAATCGAATGTCCTTTGCGTTCTGCTGGATAAACTCACGGCGAGCCTCAACGTCCTCGCCCATCAGAACAGAGAAGATCTGGTCAGCCGCCGCTGCGTCTTCCATCTTCACCTGCAGCAGGGTGCGGCGAGCCGGGTCCATGGTGGTATCCCACAGCTCGGTGTAGTCCATCTCGCCCAGACCCTTGTAACGCTGAATACCGTTGTCCTTGGGCAGGCGCAGGTTCTTTGCCGCGCCACGAGCCAGAGCCTCGTCACGCTCAGCATCCGAGTACACGTAGTCGTGCGGAGCGTTCGACCACTTGATGCGGTACAGCGGCGGCTGAGCCAGGTACACATAACCCGCCTCAATCAGCGGACGCATAAAGCGGAAGAGCAGAGTCAGCAGCAGAGTCGTAATGTGCTGGCCGTCGACGTCCGCATCCGCCATCAGAACAATCTTGTGGTAGCGTGCCTTCTCAATATCGAAGTCATCACCAATGCCGGTACCAAAAGCGGTAATCATCGCCTGAATTTCAGCGTTGGACAGGGCACGGTCCAGACGAGCGCGCTCAACGTTCAGGATCTTACCGCGCAGCGGCAGAATAGCCTGAGTATTCGGGTCACGACCCTGAACAGCCGAACCACCCGCGGAGTCACCCTCCACCAGGTAAATCTCAGAGATCGACGGATCCTTCGAGGAGCAGTCCTTGAGCTTACCGGGCATCGAGCTGGTCTCCAGCAGGCCCTTACGGCGGGTCGTCTCGCGTGCCTTACGGGCTGCAATACGCGCCTGAGCGGCGGTGATTGCGCGACGCACAATGTCCTTCGCCACCGCGGGGTTACGACCGAACCAGTCGCCGAGGTGATCGTTCACCTCACGCTGGGTGAAGGACTTAGCCTCCGAGTTACCCAGCTTGGTCTTGGTCTGACCCTCGAACTGAGGCTCGGAAATCTTAATCGAAATCACCGCGGTCAGACCCTCACGCACGTCTTCGCCGGTGAGGTTATCGTCCTTATCGCGCAACAGCTTGTTCTCACGCGCGTAACGGTTCACCAGCGAGGTCAGAGCGGCACGGAAACCCTCTTCGTGAGTACCGCCCTCGTGGGTGTTAATCGTGTTCGCGTAGGAGTAGACGGACTCCTTATAGGCGCCGGTCCACTGCATCGCCACTTCCAGGCTCATGTTGCGCTCAGTGTCTTCGGACTCAAAGGAGACGATCTCCTCGTTCACGATGGTCTTCGCGCCAGCGTTGAGGAAGTGTACGTAGTCAAACAGGCCGTTGTCGTAACGGTAAGTAACGGTCGTGAAACCGTCAGCGTTCGCACGCACGCGGTTGAGGACGTTTTCCTTCTCCTCTTCAGCAACCTCGTCACCGGTGAACTTCTCGCGCTCATCGGTCAGGGTGATGGTCAGGCCCTTGTTCAGGAACGCCATCTGCTGGAAGCGAGCGCGCAGAGTCTCAAAGTCGAACTCGACGGTCTCAAAAATCTCCGGGTCCGGGTAGAACGTCTGAATCGTGCCGGTCTTATCGGAGGGCTCGCCGCGACGCAGAGGGCCGTCCGGCACGCCACCGTTCGAGAAGGAAATATGCCATGCGTAGCCCTGGCGGTGCACCTCGGTAATCACGCGGGTAGACAGCGCGTTCACCACGGAGATACCCACGCCGTGCAGACCACCGGAGACCGAGTAGCCGCCGCCGCCGAACTTACCGCCAGCGTGCAGCACGGTCATGACAACCTCAACGGTGGACTTGTGCTCGGTGGGGTGCTCATCCACGGGGATACCGCGGCCGTCGTCCTTCACGCGGACGGAGCCGTCAGCCTGAATGGTCACGTCAATTTCGGAGGCGTAGCCGGCGAGCGCCTCATCGACCGAGTTATCTACAACCTCGTAGACCAGGTGGTGCAGACCGCGCTCAGTGGTCGAGCCAATGTACATGCCGGGGCGCTTGCGAACCGCTTCCAGACCTTCCAGCACGGTAATATCGGATGCACCGTATTCATGCTGCTGTTCAGATGCATTCTGTTCAGATGCCACGAGGCAGAACTCCTTGAGTAGATGATGCAACCGGCGAAGAAGAACTGCGGGCAGCCCAGAGGGGAGCCTAGAACGCCTCACGAAGGGCACCAGATAGCGCCTGCACAACCCGCGTTGCCGGTGGTGCCCATAGGTGGGCACACTTTACGCATTGTCTCTTTTATTTTACCGAGCAAGAGAGCATAAAACCATCTACATACGTCACATATTGAGCTTTTTTGGGCGCCACCACCCGCTCAAAAGCCCGCAAAGGCGGTTTAGAGTGTTTCAACCCCCTTTTGAGATAGGGGGTACGGTTCACCACTTCGTGGAGGTTGCCGGCGATTCTAAAGCTTTCATAGCGTGCAGAAAATCATGAGGTGCAGAAAAGGGGCACGTTTCATACAACGCCCCCAATGTCTCAGTTTCCCGCCGTGGCAATGCGACGCAGCGACGCGATGCGCCTACCCGTAGGTATCGCGCACACCGCGCATGCCGGTGGCGCGCCGATAGCCTCGCTGACTCCAGCGACCGTTATTCGGGCCCAACACGCGGACCTGAGCTACGACACCCTCGCCCAGTTCCCTGCGGAAAAGTTCGATAAGGTGCCCATGCATCAGACGCAGCTGCGTGGTCCAGGCGGTAGAGTCGCACTGGACTTCAACGATGGAGTTTTCGAAGCTGATCGGGCGGGTATGCGCGGCGATTTCGGGGCCCACAAGCTCAGCCCAACGCGCCAGCACGCTAGAGACCGCCACGGGCTCTTTCCAGCCGCGAGAGCGAATCAGGGCACTAACGATGCCACCGAGGGGTTTAGGGTCGCGAGAGCTCTCTCCGGGGCCACTATAGCCACCCATCACGCGGGGGTCCCAGCCCTGCGCTCGCCGTGATTTCTTCTTCGAGGCGGTGCCGGACATGACCGCACCGAAATCGCGCATGATTTTATTCGCAGAGAAGGCGTTGAGAGGCGCTTCGCCACGTTCCTGAGCCGCCACGCGCATACGGGTCAGTAGGGCGGAGGGGGCGTCCACCTCGTCGCGATAGAACTCGCCCACGCTATCAACCTCGCGCGGGTTTTGCGGTTCCGCAAACTCGTCGAATGTTTCACGTGAAACATGGTTTTGAGGGCGGGCGGGGTTACTCATCGCCGCCACCCTCCGCGAGCGCCGATGCAGTCGACCCCTCGCTATCTGCAGTAGCAACGGCAGGCTGCACATACTCGGCATGACCCGCCGTCACCGACACCAGGCGGTAGTCACCTAGCTCCTCCGGAATATCACTCAGCACCGCGCAGGTAATGAGCACCTGCTCCGCATCAGCAACCATCGCGCCCAGGCGGTGGCGGCGCGCAGAATCCAGCTCCGCAAACACATCATCAAGAATCAGAATCGGCGAAGAACCCGCTGAGGAATCATCCTCGACATGCACAAACCAGGACGCCAGCTTCAGCGCCAGAGCAAAAGACCAGCTCTCGCCGTGCGACGCGAAATGCTTCACCGGCATGCCGCCCAGCAGCAGAGTAATATCCTCACGATGCGGACCCACCAGAGTCACGCCGCGCTCAATCTCATCGCTCCGACGCTCCGCAAAACCACGCATCAAAGCCTCCTTGAGGTCCTCAATGCGCATCAGTGCCGCGTGCTCGATTGAGCGCTCGCCCATGCTCGAAAAAACAGTCGACTCGTAGTTGAAACCGACTTCCTTTGAGCCGTCCGTCAACCCCGCATAGGCGCGGCGAAGCTGCGGCAGAAAGCGCTGCAGCAGACGAAAACGCGCAGAAAGCAGCTGGGCACCCAGGGTCGATAGCTGCTCATCCCACACCGACAGGGTACTCAAAGCGTTCTCGTCCCGCGCCTTACGCTGCATGGACTTCAGCAGCGAATTACGCTGACGCAAAATCCGCTCATACTCGCTACGGTAGCCGGCAACCACCGGACGCAAAGAGGTCGCCAGCTCATCCACAAAACGGCGACGACCCGCCGGATCGCCCTTCACCAGCTGCAAATCCTCCGGAGAGAACAGCACCGTGCGGGCAATACCCAGCGCCTCCTTGGCACGCACCGGCGCGGCACGATTAATGCGCACGCGGTTACTCTGCCCCGGAGCAATCTCAAACTCCGTCACCGTCTGCTGCGAACCGCGCACCGTACGGGTGCGAATATAGGCGCGCGAAGCCCCCATCCGCACCAGCGGCCCGTCATGGCTCACGCGGTGCGAAGACAGAGACGCCGCATAGTCAATCGCCTCAACAATATTGGTTTTACCCACACCGTTAGAGCCCAGAAAAACCGTGACTCCCGCCGAAAGAGGCAAGCTCAGCAGAGCGTAGGTGCGGTAATCCAACAACGAAATATGGTCGATATACACCGGTGCAGCTCCTTTCGTGCGGTTCGGTTGGGGGATGGGTG